>CAYNQK010000001.1:0-70294 GCA_964399285.1 uncultured Spirochaetales bacterium
GAAAATGTTGGGGAAGGGAGCGAGGATGAAAAAATACGTGTGCGACGTGTGCGGATACATCTACGATCCCAAGGACGGCGATCCCGATAACGGCGTCGCCCCCGGGAACGGCCTTCGACGCCTTGCCCGCTGATTGGGTCTGCCCGACTTGCGGCGCGACGAAGGACAACTTCTCCCCCGTCGATTGATATGGCCAAGATCGAGGATTACGCTTTCACCATCGGCTACGACGGCCCTCAGGCCGTCGTGGACTCGCGGGCCCAACGCGATAACGCGGGCCTCGGCGTAGGGGGGCTGTTCGAGAAGGGGCTCTTCAGGGCGGCCTTCGCGACAGCGCTCAAGGCGGGCGACGATGCGGCGCTCAAGGACTTCATGGATCGGTACAACCGGCTCTCGGGATCGTCATACAAGAGCCAGGACGAATTCTCGCGCTTGTTCGGCGTTTTCCCGGCCGACGAGGGCAAGGCGAAGCGCTTCTAGCCGGTCCGATTTCGCGCATTCACGGGACGCGAGGCGCCCTTCCGCGAGGGAGGGCGCCTTTTTTCTTCCACGCCGCCATTTCCCTCGCCGCGTAACGGAATCCTCGAGAACAGCACCGCCGCGGCCTGGGCCACGTTGAGCGAGTCCATCTTCCCCGCGCCCGGAATGCTCACGAAGCGCTCGCATACGGAGCGCATCTCCCTCGTCAATCCCGATTCCTCGTTGCCGAGGACCAGCCCCCATCCCTCCGGTCCCGAGGGAAGGGCGCCCGGGCCGCCGAGCGGAGCGCCGCCGCGGGAATCCGACCCCACGAGCTTGAAACCGCTCCCCTTGAATAAGCGAACGGGATCGGCGGTCGAGTAAAACTCGACGCGCTCCATGCCTCCCTCGGCGACGCGGTACGCGGATGTGGTGATGGAAGCGGATCCCTCGCCGCAGAGCAGGATCGTCCGGACGCCGAAAAAGGCGGCGCTCCTCGCGATGGCCCCGAGGTTATGGTCGTTCCCGACGTCCTCGAGGACGCAGACCCGCTCTCCCGTTCGCTTCCATCGGTCGAGCGTCTCGGCCGTCGCCTCGCCGACGATCGGGGGATCGCACATCGCGACGACGCCCTGATGGCGCAGGGATTTGCTGAGCCGCTCGAGTTCCTCGTTCTCCGCGACCTTGTAGGGCCGATGATCGGCCGCGAGGCGCTTGCAGGCGGCCCCGAAGGCCGGCGCGCGTTCGGCGGAGAGGAACAGCCTCCTCACGCGCTCGGGATGCGCCTCGCAGAGAGCCGATACGGCGTTGAATCCGCAAACGCAGAGCTCTCCCGTCTTCCTGTTCTTCACGGCGGGAGCATACACCCCGCGTCGCCGAGGAGCAAGCGGCGCAGCGCCGCGAATGGTTCACCGCTTCTCGGGCATGGCGAGAGCGTAGTACTTCGGCGGGACCTCGACCTTGGCGGCGGGAAGGATGCCGCGGCCCAGGACGTACAGGTCCTCCGTGAAAAGGAAATGGTTCCTCGACGGTACGAGGGTATCGGGATCGGGCCGCGGCTCGAGCCTGAATTTCACGCCGCCGGTTTCCGCCGCGGCCTTATCTCGGATCAGGTCGGGGTCCGTGACGCGGATTTTCCTGGATAGGGCGTCTTGCGCGAGCGAGACGGCCGTCCTCAAGAGGACCCAATCCGCGGGATATTGCCATACCCCGTATTTCCCCGCCGCCCCCGCCTCGATCGCGTTCTTTTCCGCGATCTTCACGAGCTGGGGATATCCGCCCGCGTTCAGCGCCGCCGAGAACCCGAGGATCTCGGGGTAGTCGATCCGTATCGACGGCGAAACCTGCTCGAGGTAATACCCTCCGCCTGAAGCCAGGGCCTTGAGGAGGGCGACGCGTTCCTTCCCGTTCCCCGCCCAGAGAAGTACCTTGCCTCCCGCGGCCGCGAGGCGCGACGCGAGGAAAGCGGCCTTGTCAGTTTTTTCCGGAAATTCCTGGAAGGAGATGGCTGAATCGGCGGCTACCGCCATGAGGACCTGCTTGAAGGCCCTGCGCCCGTCGGAGCCCTCCGGTTTCGAATCCGGATAGAAGACGATCTCCCTGACGCCGTATTGAGCCGCGCGGCGGGCGAGCCCCGCGGCGCGGCCGACCCAGTCCATGTCGAGCACGAGGGACGCCGCGGCCTCTATGTCCAGCGACGGCCCCTCGGGGCATATCGAGATGAGAATCAAGTCGGGCGAAGCCTGACGGAGGTTCCGGAATCCCAGCGCGGCGTTCGATCCGTGGACCACCACCGCCCTGGCTTTATGAGCCGTTACGAGCGAAACGAGCCGTTCCGAGAGCGCCGAGCCCGAGGCCAGGACCGTTTCCTCGAGGACTATATGCCTCATCGCGCCGTCCGGCGCTTTCTTAGCGAGCGCCGCCGCGGCCGACCAGGCATCGGGAACGGCTTTCTCCGCGCCCGTGATCACGATCACGTCCGCCTTCTGGGCGAAGGCCGAAGCCGCGGCCATGGCGATCATCATGAAATAACTGACGGCTTTGGTGCTGCGCATACGGCGATTGTATAGAAGGAGGGAGAATCGTCAAGGAGCCTCGGGCCTCCGTTAGGCCGCGTATCGGCCGGAACGGAGGCCCGAAGGCGTACGTCAGCCTATGGCCTTCATGAGGGCCTTGGCCTTGTCCGTCTTCTCCCAGGAGAAATGATCGCGGCCGAAATGGCCGTAGGAAGCGGTTTTCTGATATACGGGCTTCTTGAGGTCCAGGGTCTTGATGATGCCCGCGGGGCTCATGTCGAAGACCTTCCTTATGCCCGCGACGATCTCCGCGTCGGGAACCTTGCCGGTACCGAAGGTCTCGGCCATGATCGATACGGGGAAGGGGACGCCGATGGCGTAGGCGAGCTGGACCTCGCAGCGTTCGGCCAGGCCCGCGGCCACCACGTTCTTGGCGATGTACCGGGCCATGTACGCGCCTGAGCGGTCGACCTTGGAGGGGTCCTTGCCGGAGAAGGCCCCGCCGCCGCGCCGGCCCCTGCCGCCGGAGCGGTCCCCGATGAGCCTCCTGCCCGTGAGGCCGGTATTGCCCGCGGGGCCGCCGATGACGAAGCGCCCCGTCGGGTTGATGAAGAACCGGGTTTTCTTGTCCAGGAGGCCCGTGCCCTCGAAGACCGGCTTGATGATCCGGGAAATGATCTCGTCCTTGAGCTTCGCGTACTTCACGTCGGGATCGTGCTGGTGCGAGACGACGACGGCGTCCACCCGCACGGGCCGGTGGCCGTCGTACTCGACGGTGACCTGGCTCTTGGAGTCCGGGCGAAGCCAGGGAATCTCGCCGCTCTTCCTGAGCTCGGTGGCCTTGAGGAGGAGCTTATGGGCGAACATGATGGGCGCGGGCATGAGCTCGGGCGTCTCCGTGCAGGCGAAGCCGAACATCATGCCCTGATCGCCGGCCCCCTGCTTGCCCTGGTATTCCTTGAGGCCGTGGCCCTCGACGCCCTGGTTGATGTCCTGGGACTGGGAGTGGATGGTGTTGAGGACGGCCATGGACTCGTAGTCGATCCCGTAATCCGGGTTCGTGTAGCCTATGTCCTTGACCACGGCGCGGGCGAGCTCCTGGATGTCCACGTAGGTGTCCGTGGTGATCTCGCCCCCGATGAGGATCATGCCCGTGGTAGCGAAGCACTCGCAGGCCACGTGGCTGTGCTTGTCGTCCTTGAGGCAGGCGTCCAGGACCGCGTCGGAGACTTGGTCGCAGAGCTTGTCGGGATGCCCCTCGCCGACGGATTCTGACGTGAAGAATTGGCGCTCGCTGCTCATGATAGATAGACTCCCTTTCTCAGTATCGGTATCCGTCGGGCTTATACGGCCCGGACGCGTCGATTCCCAGGTAGGACGCCTGCTCGGGCGTCAGCTTCGTGAGCGCGGCGCCGATCTTGGAGAGATGAAGGCGCGCCACTTCCTCGTCGAGCTCCTTGGGGAGGACCTCGACCGTCGGTGAGGCGGAGGCGCGTTCCTTCCAGAGCTTGATCTGCGCGAGGACCTGATTAGTGAAGCTGTTGGACATGACGAAGGAGGGATGCCCCGTCGCGCAGCCCAGGTTCACGAGCCTGCCCTCCGCGAGGAGGATGATCTCATGGCCGTCGGGGAAGCGGAAGACGTCCACCTGCGGTTTCACCTGCGTCCTCTGCACGCCGGGATAGGCGCGGAGGCCCGCGACGTCGATCTCGTGGTCGAAGTGGCCGATGTTGCAGACGATCGCCTGGTCCTTCATCTTGGCCATGTGGTCCTTGGTGATCACGTCGACGCAGCCGGTCGCGGTGACGTAGATGTCGCCGATCGGCAGGACGTCCTCAATGCGGGACACCTGGTAGCCCTCCATGGCGGCCTGGAGCGCGCAGATGGGATCTATCTCTGTTACGACCACGCGGGCTCCCTGGCCGCGGAGGGATTGGGCGCAGCCCTTGCCCACGTCGCCGAAACCGCAGACCACCGCGACCTTGCCGGCCGTCATGACGTCCGTCGCCCGCTTGATGCCGTCTATGAGCGACTCGCGGCAGCCGTAAAGATTGTCGAATTTACTCTTGGTCACCGAGTCGTTGACGTTGACGGCGTGGACGAGGAGCTTGCCTTCCTTGGCCATGCGGTAGAGCCGGTGGACTCCGGTGGTCGTCTCCTCGGAGACGCCCTTCCAGGTCTTCACGGCGCGCTGCCAGCGCGTGGGGTCTTTCTTGAGCACGGCCTTGAGATGCTTCACGAGCGCGACTTCGTCCTCGGAGCCCGCGGGCCGATCGAGAACCGACGGATCCTTCTCGGCCTCGTAGCCCAGGTGGATCATGAGGGTCGCGTCGCCGCCGTCGTCCACGATGAGGTCGGGGCCCGCGGGTCCCTCGGATCCGCCGGGGAACGCGAGGGCCTGGTCGAGGAGTTCCCAGTACTCATCGAGGGATTCGCCTTTCCACGCGAAAACCGGCACGCCGCGCGGCGCGGCCGCGCTCCCGCCCCTGCCTACCGCCACCGCGGCGGCGGCGTGGTCCTGTGTGGAGAAAATATTACAGCTCGACCAGCGGACCTCAGCCCCCAGATCCACGAGGGTCTCGATGAGGACGGCCGTCTGGATGGTCATGTGGAGGCTGCCCGAGATCCGCGCGCCGCGGAGCGGTTTCTCGGTCCCGTACCGCTCGCGGGCGGCCATGAGGCCGGGCATTTCCTTCTCGGCGAGCTTGATTTCCATGCGGCCCCATTCGGCGAGGCCTATGTCCTTGATCTTGTATTCCATGTCGACTCCGATGGACCAATGTACGCTTTCTGCCTTTCCATTTGCAAGCCTGAAAGCCGGACTAGACGATTAGCCTGTCATGAAACGGAGGACGAGGCCGACGATTCCCGCCGCCATGCCAGCCGCCCCCGCCCAGGCTCCGGGCAGAAGGACGGCGGACGCGAAGGCCGCGGCGAGGGCCCAACAGACGATCTCTCCGGCCAATATGACGGCATACGCGATTGATGCCCATCGTTTCTCGCCGAAAGCCGAGGCGATGCGACAGAGCGCGAACGCGATCGATGACAGGTATAGAATGGAGGCCGGCACCGTCGCGTCGTCGTTCAGGAACAGGAGGGCGGTTTCGAACCCATTGAAGGCCTCGTAGCCCTTGAAAGACGGTAGAAAGACCGCGAAGGCCGAGAAGAGCGCTCCGCCCAGTCCGATACGCCGCCCGAGAATGTCCTTATCAATCGTAACGCCCGATAGCCTGTCCACGTAATACATACTATAGCCCCCTCGATCCCGGCTCAAGGACGGAATTCGGCCCCCATGGACGACGGCCCGTGATAAAATCCGCTCCATGAGCGCGACGGGAAGCGGAAGCTACGTCCTCGCCCTCGATCAGGGGACCACCACCTCGAGGGCCATCGTCTTCAATCGGTCGGGAACGCCCATCGCCCTGTCGCAGAAACCCTTCAGGCAGATCTATCCGCGTCCGGGCTGGGTGGAGCACGATCCCGAGGACATCTGGCTCACGCAGATCGGGGCCGCACGGGACGCGATCTCCCAGGCCCAGATCAAGCCCTCCCAGATCGAATCGATCGGCGTCACGAATCAACGCGAGACGACCCTGCTCTGGGATCGGCGCACCGGCGAGCCGGTCTCGAACGCCATCGTCTGGCAATGCAGGAGATCCGAGGGCGTCTGCTCCGAACTCAGGGAACGGGGCCTCGAGCCCGTATTCAGGAAAAAGACCGGTCTCCTCCTCGATCCGTATTTCTCGGGCACCAAGCTCGCCTGGATTTTCCGGGAGGATCCCGCCCTCCTGGAGCGGGCGCGCAAGGGAGAGATCGCCTTCGGGACCGTCGATTCCTGGATCATGTATCGCCTCACGGGCGCCCACCTCTGCGACGCCACCAACGCGAGCCGCACACTCCTCTTCGACATCCGCTCGCGCGCCTGGGACGACGAGCTCCTCTCGATCCTCGGCGTTCCGCGAACAGTCCTCCCGGAGGTCAGGCCCTCCTCCGGGGACTTCGGCGAGACGAAGCCGGAGCATTTCGGTTCTCCGGTGCCGATCCGCGGCTGCGCGGGCGACCAGCAGGCGGCGCTCTTCGGCCAGTGCTGCTACTCCGAGGGCGGCGTCAAGAACACCTACGGCACGGGCTGCTTCGCCCTCATGAACACGGGCGCGACGCCCATCGACTCGAAGAACGGACTTCTCGCCACCCTCGCCTGGGACCTGGGAGGCGCGGCGGGCGCGTCCAATTCAGTCGCGTACGCCCTCGAGGGATCGGTGTTCATGGGCGGCGCCGTCATCCAATGGCTGCGGGACGAACTCGGGGTAATCAAAGACGCCGCGGAATCGGAATCCCTCGCGGTCTCGGTGAAGGACTCCGGCGGCGTCTACATCGTACCGGCCTTCACGGGCATGGGCGCGCCCCACTGGGACGCCCGCGCGAGGGGCGCCGTCCTCGGGCTCACGCGCGGATCGGGCAAGGCCGCGCTCTGCCGGGCCGCCCTCGAATCCATCGCCTACCAGTCCGCGGACCTCATCTCCGCCATGGAAGCCGACTCCGGCCTCCGGGTCGATTCGATCAAGGCCGACGGCGGCGCCTCGCAGAACTCCTTCCTCATGCAGTTCCAGGCCGACCTTCTCGGGAAACCCGTCATCGTGCCCGAGACGAGCGAGACGACGGCCCTCGGCGCCGCGTATCTCGCGGGCCTCGAGAGCGGATACTGGTCCTCGCTTGCGGACATCAAGGACAATTGGAAGGCGCGCAGGCGCTTCGAACCCGAGTTCTCGGACGATAAGCGCGCGGACCTGTCCCGCGGCTGGTCCCGCGCGGTCGCGTCGACGCTCGGCTACAAGCCCGAATAGGCGATCTCCGCCTCACTCCATTCCGTTGGATTCCTCGGAAGAATAGAAGTACTCCATGAGGCCGTCCCGCTCGCCGAGGCGGTCCGCCTCCAAGAGGCGGGAAATCGCCTCCTCCCGCTCCTCGAGCGCCCTCGCCTCCAGGGCCCTGAGGCGCTCCATGGCGCCGGACCGATCGAGCAGCGTCTTCACCTCTGAAAAGATCCGCTCATCCCCGTCGAGGAGGACGCTTTCCCGCAGGGCCTTGCAGGCCGCCATCCGCTTCAGCGAATCGAAGGCGGCCTGCTCCCTCACTTTCGAGAAGCGCTTCACCGCGAAATCGATTTCCTGTCCCTCCGCGGAACTCTCGATGAGACGCGCGTTCTCCTCGCGGATCGCGCGCTCGAGCGCCTCCACGTACGCGTCGGGCGCGCCGTCCTCGGTCACGGCGATGATATCGATGTCGGATCCGCTAACCGCTCGGTTCGATCCGCGCGCCGACCGCGGATCGTCGTGCGCCATGCAATAGACCACGTCGCCCGCTAGGACGAAGGACGTGCTGGAAGCCTTTCCGTACGATTCCGCCACGGCGACGATGATCCTGGCCACCGCCGATTCCGCGACTCGTTTCTTCCGCTCGGAAATATCGGCGTAGCGAGCGCGCATCTCCCGCGCCTTCGTGAGCGCGGACTCCCGCTGGCTCTCCAGGGAGACGACGGAGTACGCGAGGAATTCCCTCAGAACGGACGGCGACAGGCGGGCTCCGGAGGGAAAGCGCCCATCGATCCTGAGATACTTCCTTCCGATGGCCGTGACGATGAGCGATTCATCCGAATGGCAGGATTTCCATAGAGCGAAGGGGTCTCCGCCGAGGGCGGCATGGAGCTCGGCCCCGCTGAGCGGACCGCGCTCGGAAATTACTTCGAAGACGCGGTTCGGAAGCATTATCGGGCAGTCTCCCGGCGCTCCGGGCCGGAGCGGAATCCGAGGAGCCGTTCGGCGCTTTCCGATGGATCGATGCGCTCTCCGCGGTCGAGGCTATCCTTGACGGACAAACTTTACCCCCATACAATCGCGCTGGAACAGTCCCGTTTTCGCGTCAACGCGGGAAATTCTACACCCGCCGACACCATTTGTCAAAAGCCGCGCGTTCGCCCTTCTGGGCGAGGAGGTACCGTGCCCGACCTCAAGCTCATGCCGCTCAAGGGAATATCCGAGGATTTCGTGCCGCGGGAATTCCGTTCGGGGAACGGCGACGGACAATGCGCGAACCCGCTCCCGGACCGTTCGCGGTACCGCAATCTCGCTGCCCAGGAGATCGAGGTCCTCGTCAAGAACTCGAACACGGCCGAGGACTGGAACAGGGTATTCGTCACGGATTCCTTCGATCCGGACCTCGTGATGAACTGCGAGTTCTTCGGACAGGTGACGATCGGCGACTTAAGCGCGCGCTATATCGATTACCACGACCTCAGGCTTCCCGTAGGCTTGAGGAATTCCACGATCGTATCCTGCGACCTCGGGAACGACGTCGTCGTCCGGGACGTCCATTACCTCGCGCATTACCGGATCGGGAACGCCTGCGTCCTCTTCAACGTCGACGAGATGCTCTGCACCGACCACGCCAAATTCGGCAACGGCATCGTCAAGGAGGGCGAGGAGGAGGAGGTCAGGATCTGGCTCGAGGTGGCGAACGAGAACGGGGGGCGCAGGATCCTCCCCTTCGAGGGCCTCATAACGGCCGACGCCTACCTCTGGTCCAAGCATCGCGCCGACGACGCCCTCATGCGCAGGCTCGTGGAGATCACCGAGGCGGGATTCTCCAGGAAACGGGGATTCTGGGGCGAGGTGGGCGACGGTACCGTCATCAAGGACTGCCGCATCATCAAGGACGTCCGCTTCGGATCCCGGACCTACGTGAAGGGGGCCAACAAGCTCAAGAACCTCAGCGTCCTCTCCTCCCCGGACGAGCCCTCGCAGATCGGCGAGGGCACGGAACTCGTGAACGGCATCATCGGGTACGGAAGCAGGGTCTTCTACGGAGTGAAAGCGGTTCGTTTCATCGCCGGGAGATGCACTCAGCTCAAGTACGGCGCCCGCCTCATCAACTCCGTGCTCGGGGACAATTCCACGGTCTCCTGCTGCGAGCTCCTCAACAACCTCATTTTCCCTTTCCACGAACAGCACCACAATAACTCGTTCTTGATCGCGACAACCCTCATGGGACAGTCCAACATCGCGGCGGGCGCCACAATCGGCTCGAACCACAACACCCGCGCCCCCGACGGCGAGATCGTGGCTGGCCGCGGATTCTGGCCGGGGCTCTGCGTCGACTTCAAGCACAATTGCCGCTTCGCCTCCTTCGTCCTCGCGGCCAAGGGATCCTACGCCCACGAGCTCGATATCCCCTTCCCCTTCTCGCTTGTGTCGCTCAGGACCGGCGACGACCGCGCCCGCGTGACGCCCGGATACTGGTTCGCGCACGGGACCTACGCGCTCGCGCGGAATGAATGGAAATTCCGTCTCCGGGATCGCCGCGCCGTGAAAATCCAAAACATCGAGACCGAGTACCTCGCGCCGGACACGGTGCAGGAGATGCTATCCGCCGTACGTCGCCTCGAGTCCCTCGCGGGAAGGGCGAAGCTGGAGTCGGACGCCTCGGACGGCGAGCCGATCGTAGATCCATCCCTCATGAAACGGTATGGAGGCGTCATCGAGAAGCCCGCCCGGGGATGGAGGCTCTACCGCGAATTCTGCTCGTATTTCGGCGTTAAAACCCTCATCGATCGGTTCGGGATCGATTCCCCGTCCGGCGGGCGGGATTTCATGGCGCAGGCCGCCGCCCTCGCGAAACGTCCCCTCAAAGAAGCCTGGATCAACCTCGGAGGCCAGGTCATTGCCGCATCGGACCTCGAGTCGATCAAACAGGACATCACGTCTAGGGCTCTCGGCTCATGGGACGCCGTCCATGCGAGGTACGCGGAACTCTGGAGCGCCTACCCGGAGGATAAAGCCCGGTACGCCATCCACGTCCTCGAGTCGATCAGCGGTAAGGCGGTCGCGATCTTCTCGGCGAGCGACTGGAAGGAACTCCTCGCGAAGGCCAGGGAGACTTTCTCCCGGATATACGGGTCCGCGCTGGAATCGCGAAAAAAGGATTACGAGGATCCGTTCAGGCAGTCCGTGTACGATTCGGATTCGGAAATGATCGCCGTCCTCGGCAGGATCGAGGACAACCCCTTCCTCGGAGACTTGAAGACCCGCACCGACGCGTATCTCTCCGCGCTCGACCGCCTCGTCGCCTCGATCTGAACTGCGGCGCTCAAGCTCCGGCCGAGAATATTTCTTCGGGGTCGAAGAGGAAGCGGACCTCCTCCTTGAAATCGCTCGCGGCATCGGGGACGTAGCGGATCTCGTAATGGAGGTGCGGTCCGGTCGATCTCCCCGTTTTGCCCGTCTTTCCGATGACGTCGCCCGCCTTCACCGATGCGCCTTCCTTGACGAGGGGTTTCCCGTCCAAGTGGCTGAAGAGCGTCACCAGGTCGCCGTGCCTCAAGATGATGTAGCTCCCGTACCCCGGCTCCGTTCCCGTCTTGGCCACCGTCCCGTCGGCCGGGCTCCTCACCGGACTCCCGTAGGGCGTCACGATGTCGATTCCAGCGTGGAATTCCTCGCCGCCCGAGAACGGGTTCTTCCTGATTCCGAATCCGGTCGTGACCAGGGCTTTCGGTTTCCCTAGGGGATGGGCGAGGGGCAGGCAGTTCCGCGCCGCCTTGATCTCCACGTTCTTCCCGTTCAGGTCGAAACGGAGAATCCCGTCGCCGCCGTCGCGCTTGAATCGGGGCTTGAGCCCGATGAACCCGTAGCAGAGCGTCGCCGCCTTGCCCTTCGCCCCCGCGCGCTTGCTCAAGGAAAGGAACACACCCGGATCCACCGCGTACAGTTTCCTGAAGGGCGCCTTGGTGATCTCGATCCCGTAATGGAGGAGGGGCCGCGAGCACCGTCCCGAATCGCCGACCTTCCCGATGACCTGTCCCGCCCTCACGACCTCGCCCTTCCTCACGAAAGTCCGCTTCGCGAGATGGCCGTACACGCTCGTGAAGGATAGGTGATCGATGGCGATGAAGTATCCATAGCCCTGGGAAAAGCCCGTACGCGACACCCGCCCCGCTCCGCTCGAGCGAACCTCCGTGCCCGCCTCCGCGGCCAGATCGATCCCGGGATGGAAGCGACCGGGGCCCGTCGGCGAATTCTCGATCAGCCCGAACCCAACGATCACGTCGCGCTTCGCGTCGCCGAGCGGATGGAGGAAGGGAAACTCCGTGCGGAGCCCGTGCTCCTCGCGCCCCTTTCCGTCGATGGAATACCGTACAACAGCTTCATCCGGGCTCAACGAGGACTCGAAGGAAATGGATACCGCTCGGTAGGCCTTCGGGACGATGCCGTCCTCATCGGCGACCGGCAAGACGGGCTGAGCCGCGAGAATAGGCGCCATCGCGAGGAGCGCCATCGCTGACGGGAGCGATAGCGCGTTCCGCCGCGCGTAATAGGCCATCGGATACCGCCCCTCAGCCCCGGCGGACGCGCTCGAAATCGAGATACCCGCGCTCGACGTCCACGGAAACGAGCTTCGCCTCTATATGGTCGCCCACGTCCGCCCCCTGGAACCCGCGCGCGAGTCTCCCCTCGACGGGAAGGTCGCGGAGCCTGATCCACGTCCCTTTATCCGCGGCTCCGGTGACGATAGCGCGGAAATTCTCGCCCTTTCTGCCTTGGAGCAAGAGAGCCGCCGCCGATTTCGCGACCTGGCGCTCGACCTTATTGACCGCGTCCTCCCGTTCGCTGCACCGCGCCCCGAGTTCGACGAGCTCCTCCTCGGAATAGGGCACGGGAGCGCCGCGGAGCGCGGCTTTCACGAGTCGGTGCGTGACGAGATCCGGATAGCGGCGGTTCGGGGCCGTCGAGTGGGCGTAATCCTTGACCGCCAAGCCGAAATGCCCCTCGCTCCCCTGCCCGGGGAATTTCGGCGCGTATTCTCCCGGCCCCAGGAGCTTTACTACGGAGAGGGAAAGGTCGGGGAAACCCTCAGGATCGCGCGAGCGCTCTTCCGACAGGAAAGCCGAGAGCGCCTTGGGATCCGGTTCGACGGGGAGCGAGCGACCGCGTTCGGCCGCGATCGCCGCGATCCTATCCCATCGCTTCGGTTTCCGGACGATCCGCGTGAATACGGGAGCGCCCTTCGATTCCAGGAACCGAGCCACCGCGCCGTTCGCGGCGATCATGAGATTCTCGATGAGTTCCTGGGCCCTGTTTTTCCCCGTCGGCTTCAGCTCCTTGAGCGCGTCGCCCGAGAAGACCGGCCGATATTCACGGGAGAAGAAGTCGAGAGCTCCGTCGGAGAAACGCTTCGCCCTCAGCGAGGAAGCGATCCTGTCCTGGATCCTCAGGTTGGCCGACAGCCCCGGTACCGCGGACATTCCCCCGGGTTCGGCGCCCTCCCCGTCCAGCCATCGGGCAACCCCCTCGTAATCCAGCCTCGCCTTGTTCTTCACGACGGCCCTGAAGACGCGCGCCTCAGGAACGCTCCCGTCCCGCGCGACACGCATCTCGATGACGATGGCCATCCGGTCCTCGTCCTGGTTGAGGGAGGTGAGACCGGTGGAGAGCCGCTCGGGGAGCATGTGGAAAATCTCGGCGGTCGTATAGACCGTACTGGTATTATGGCCTGCCCGCGCGTCAATCGCGCCTCCGCGTTCCACGAGATCGTCGACGTCCGCTATGGCTACCATGACCGTCGCGGTGCCGTCCTTATCCGTTCCGGCGACGCTCAGCTGATCGAGATCGCGCGAATCGACGTTATCGATCGAGCACCAGGGCAGGGCGCGGAGATCCTCGACGCCATCCGCATCGACCCTCGCGGCGGCCGACGCTTCGATGCGGGACAGCTCCAAGAGGGCTTCGGCGGGGAAATCGGGCATGAGCCCCCGCTCGATCATCGCCTTCCGCGCGATGCGCCCGAGAAGCTCCTTATGCGAGGATCCTGCGATGCCGCTCATGGAGAAAATTATACCATGGATGAAAAAACCGCGGCTATCGCGGTCACGCCATGGTATCATCCCTTCAAGGAGCGCACATAATGACGGAGAAGCACGTACAACAGCCCCCGCGTACTATTAAGGACGGCGTCACGCGAAGCATCATTTATACCGATCGCCTCATGACCGCCATCATCGATTTTTCGAACGGTCCCTGGGCCGAACCCGATCCCTACCATTCCCACCCCCACGAGCAGGCCACCTACGTCGCCGAGGGAGAAATAGTTTTCTACTGCGAGGGCAGGCCGGAAGAACGCCTGAAGGCCGGTCAGATGTTCGCCGTCCCCTCGGGCGTCAAGCACACCATCAAAGTACTCTCTAAAACCGCCCGACTCGTGGACAGCTTCACGCCGATCAGGGAAGAATTCCTGTAAAGACGGCATTTGAAAGGGGCAAATGCGCAAAATAGGACGATAATCTGCCCCTTCCGTTTGAATGGTTCCTGGAATTTCCCCAGACATTCGGATATGATCACGCCGTATAGCCTTAAGGAGGACTTCGTGAGAAAACTCGCTATCGGTATCGGAATTCTGGCGATCCTTTCGCTTACCGGCTGTGAGCCACCGCCGGATCGGGATGTGATAAAATTCACCGCCGGCGGGCAGTCCATCGAATTGCGTCTTGGATTCGAGGATACAGAGAGCATACCTTTGGTGAACATATCCAGTGGAACTCCCCTCGCGTTCGCTGCGAATGAAGTGACCGATTTTACTGAGCCAGAAGAGTATTGCTTCCTCTATTGGGCTGGGGATGGCACCGGATCCTTCGTTGGAGAAATGGAATATTGGAACAATCAATCCGGGGTATCACTTGACGGGAATACACTGACAATGGAGATTACCGCCTGGGAGGAGGTCGGGGGATACTGTTCCGGCACCTTCTCGGGAACGGTGAATGATATAAACGATGATCCAGTTGAAATAACCGACGGTTATTTCAACTGCAAGCGCTTTCCGGATGATACCTTCTGATTCTAAAATCCTGGAATTGAAAGTAAATCGTGACGAATAATAAAACCGCTCAGGAATTTTTTCCTGAGCGGTTTTTATTTCTTCAAGCCGGGAGCGGATAACTTCAGCACGCCCTGTAGCCGTCCATGTCCTTGAAATCGACCTCGTATCCCTTTCCGTTCGCGAGCGTTATCCTCGCGCCGAGCGCGGAAAACGTCGGCGTCACGTCTTGGATCCTAATATCCTTGATGAGGAAGAGCTCCTCATCGAGCCATTCCTCGCCGTCGGTCCGGTGGAGGAAGACCGAGATCATGAGCTCCATGGGCGGGTTCTTCGCGGTGCGCTTCTTCCTGAGGAAGAGCACGGTGCTCATATCCGCCTCGGCGTTCCGCCCCTCGTGCTCGAGGCTCTCGAGCGAGTCCCAGCCTGGATACCGCACGAGCGCGAGGCTGCGCCCCGGAATAGTCGCCGTCATCGCGACCAGGTTCCCCTTCTCGATCCTGCGGATGATGGGCATTTTGCCGTCCACGTGCGGCAAGCCGTAATGCCCCAGGGTGAGCTCGTGCTCGAAGGCCATCCTGGAACGGTCCACCCGGATCACGCCTCCCGGAATGACTATCTCCGCGAGGTCGATGATGTATCCCACGCCGTTGTTAGGCGGCTTCCGCATGATCGCCTGGCGGTACGTCACGCCCTTCCGGACGCCGTTGTAGAGCATGCTCTGCGAGGTCGTGAATCCCGCGTTCCGTTCGGCGTCGTTCTTGAGGGCGTGGCCGGTGAGGTAAAAATTGACGTCGTCGCCGCGGACGTCCCGGGGATCCAGGCTCCGGAACGCGTATTCCATGGCGGTCCCGCCCTGGGGATCGTGATCCTCCCAGGGGAAGTGCGTGTTGTAGGACAGCTTCGAGTAGTTGGGATCCTCGTAGTAGACCTTGCCGGGAATTATTTCGGAGGTGCCGCTCTTCCCGTGGTTAGCCAGGACAATGCCGGGGTTCCCGAGCACGGTCGTGATCGTCTCGTCGCCGAGCTTTTTCCAATAACCCTCGTTTTCCTTGGCCGTCCAGAAGGGGGAATCGTCCGGAAGAGCGAGGCAGATGAAGGGCAGGAACATGATGAAAGGGCTTCCCGCGCAGCTGTAGTTCTGGATGGCGAACTCGCGATGCCCGTAGAAACCGAGGGCCGGGACATCGTTCTCGAAGAAATCCTCTCGGGTTACGAACTGGAGGATCGAGCCCGAGCAGAGCCGCCGGGCGAATCCCGGATCCAGCGGCGATTTGCCCTTCATCATGAAGGAGACCGGGAAGCCGCCTGAGATCCAGGTCCGGTAGCAGATGCTCCTCGCCCACATGTTGACGTACCCGTCCCGTCCGAAGAAATTGACGTAGGTCTTCATGAGTTCGCGGGCGGAGCGCTCGATAGTCTCCGCGATCTCCGGGTAATGCTCGTCCCCGAAGGTCCGGTTCCAGATCATCATGTACACGATGAAGAGGCTGATCGTGTAGTAATTATAGGTCTGCTCCAGGTACCAGCCGTTTCCGGAATGGTAGGACGCGACCCAGAGGAGATGGCCCTTCAAGGCCTCGTCATCGATCTGATACCCATGCTTCTTCAGGAAAGAAAGCGCGACGATGTTGAAGATGCGCCAGTTGTTCTGCGTCGTTCGGTGGTGGGCCCAGGCGGAGATGGTCTTGGCCATCTCGTCCCGCTGGTCTTTCGTGTAATCCGGCCAAAGGACGTCCGGTAGAAGGAGAAGCGTCTTGAAAAGCCCGCCGAACTCGCAGGTGAACTGGTAGGTGGCGTCGGGGAGATCCTGGGGCAGGGGCAGGGAATTCCGGTGCCCGGGCGTGAGGGCGTTGAAAATATGCTTCCCGTAGTACTCCCGGAGCTTAATGCCCTTGATGCTGACGTCGCGATCGTTATGGATGAGGGGTCCGGCCAGGGTGAATGTCCGCTCGAGCGCTTCCCATTCGGCGGAACGGTATCGCCAATCGGGCGCCTCGGGTTGGGGATAGGTCTTGCCGGCCACGATCGGGAAATCGATTGGCGTATCGATCGAATCCACATGGCGGAACGCGCGTTCAAGCAGGTATTTCGCGCAATCGACGTAGTGCTTTTTCGTCATGCCCGTGAGCGGGCTCCGGTTCCAGTCGGGATCCGCGACCTCGAAAGCGTTCTTCATCCGCATCTCTCCTCGATATCGAATAGATTCCTGAGGAATCTATATCGATCGCGAAGCGATGCGCCATCGAGAGAATTACTTAATTATTCGCGTGCGTTACGAATTCGCGCGATCTTCCGAAGCACGGGGCGGGAGATTTGGCGGAGCGTTTCGCTGAACTGATGACTCATCCGCGGAGCGGGAACAAAATACTTTATTGAACGCTATCTGGCCAGACCAGGGCAGATACGTAATCAATCCCTTTTTCGCCTTCATCGCCGCGATAAGGGAAATCACCATGTAAGCGATATTGAGCGCCACGACCAAGCCCATGCACACGCCCCAGGGAATGAGCTGGGCGGCTCCAACGGGCTTTTCCATAACAGCGAGAACGCCGAGCACGATCCCCCACACGATCACGCCGAAGCTGACGACGGATACGGGGATCTGCAGGAGAAACGACTGAAGCGCGTGGAACGCCACGAACCTGGAGCGCTTCTTATGATAAAAGTAATACGCCGCCGACGTGGGGATCTCAGCGAGGGGAATAGGAAAGTACAGCGCCGCGAACATCATGATGTAAGCGCCGAACGCGTCTTCCCGTTCGCTCTTCGTCACCTCCTCGGGCTGAGGAAGGCGAATACTTGAATTATCGAATATGTTCTCGTCTGCCATGGGACAATCATACGCTCGCGGTTTTCGCCAGGCAAGCCGGCCTGATCATATTTTCCAACTCAGGCTGAATTCGATCGGCTTCTCGAGCACGAGGGCCCTCATGGCCGGCACCGTGACGACGAGCGCGTTTCCCTCGAGCTTGCCCCCTGAGGAGGAGACGACTTTTCCCGGAGCGGTCAAGCGGAACACGGCGTTCGAGGCTTGGAAAACCGGAAGGTCTTTCTTCCCGATGAAGGGAACGAGGGATTGCGCGTACTCCTCCTCGGTGATTTCGTCTCCGTAGAGCGCCGGGGGCGCCAGAAGCTCTATGAAGTCGCGGTCCAGGCCGATGAGGAGGTCCGAGATGCCCGCGGCGTTGCCCCGGTCCAATTTGAAGGCGAGCGTCGCGACGCCCCCCTTCTCCTGGTACGAGAAAAAGGATGAGGCCTTATCGCCGTCGGCGCCGAGGGAAGCGAGAGCCGGGACGCTCGCCCGTCCCTTCAGGGACATGGCGTCGGGCTCCTCCAAGGAGAGGATCTTCACGTCTTTCCGGGTGGCGGCCGCGGCCCTGATGCCCTCCACGTCGAAGGTCATCGCCTTGCCTTCGGTTTCCTCGCCCGTGAAGAGCGCCGCTTTCTCGGCCATGCTCTTCATCACGGCCTCGTTCGCCTCGAGGCTGAACCGGATATCGGCTGCGCCGCCTTTGAGGATCGAGACGTCGTATCGAGCCGAGCATCCGACGGCGGTCAAAAGAAGCGCGCAGGCGCTCATCATCGAGAACATATTCTTCACGGTATTCCTCCGTAGCATTTCGGTTCCGGGTTCATGAACGGGCACGCGTTCAGCCTCTTTCTATCCTGTCGATCGTAATCAAACCCCGGGGAAGCGGTCAGCGTTACGTCCTCGGCGTCATTTCCGGCCGTACACGGGCATTGGCGCGGTCCGGCCCCGCATGAGCACCTCGCCGAGCGGCAGGAACTTCGATTGGTTTTCGAGGCTGAGTTTCCTATAGATATTCTGGTCGATGACGATGTCCTGCCTGAATTCCCTGCAGAGCCCCTGCATGCGGGACGCGATGCTCACGGGATATCCCAGGAAGGATCGCTGGCGCTTTTCGGGTCCGCCTAGATCGGCGACGATCACCTCGCCGCAGGAAAGGCCGATCCCGACGCCCCTGACGATCGGCAGGTTCCGTATCGCGAACTCCTCCTGGAAGGCCGGGAGCTGATCGAGGAAATCCAAGGAGCAGTTCACCGCCTGATTCGCGTAGTCCTGCATGCCGGGCCCGAAGGTGATCATGACCGCGTCGCCCATGTGCTTGTCGATAACGCCGCCGTACTTCGCCGATAGGACGCTCCACGTGGAAAAATAGAGGTTGAGGCATTCGGCGATGGCCTCGGGCGGTTCCTTCTCCGTGATCTGGGTGAAGCTTCGGATATCCGCCCAGAGGACCGAGATCTCGGAGGTATCCGTGGTCGTGGCCGGCGGAACGGGTTCCGTGGCGCGCGCCTCGGGATCGACCTCGAACAGGAAGGAGATCCGGTGCTTGAGAGAGATGATCCTGATGCGGCCAATGCCGAGGATACAGCCGATGAGAAGGCAAGCGAAGATCGCGAAGCGGTTGCGCGGGGCGGTCACGAAGCCCGCGAACGACGGGATGAAGTTGAAGATGCTGAAGAAGTCCGATGCCTGCGCGCCCGACATGAGTTCAGCCGCGGATTTGACGCCGAAGGAAAGCATCAGGTCGTAGTAGAAGGTGAGGAAGATGAAGACCAGGACCGTGCCCATCGAGAGCACGAACTCGAGGATCTTTTTCCCGCCCATCGTGCTCGATCGATTCGCGAAGGCCCGGATGAGGGAGAGGGACATCTGCGTTGACCAAAAGAAGAGCAGGTTCATGTTGAGCGGCGAGAGTCCGCCGTACCAGGCCTGGATCACGGTGAACAGGAGGGGACAGATCAATGAGAAGCCGAATCGGAGGGCGGTCCTGTCCCCGAACCGGACGAGGAGCCCCGTCTGGGCGATCAAGCCGATCGTCAGGACGAGAAGGCTTGGATTCTGAAAAAGATTGACTCGCTCGACGGCGAGCGCGAGCACGATGAAGAAGAGCGTGTATTGCCCTGAAGAAAGGAGCAGTTCGTCGAGGAACCGCCTGATCGCATGGAACACGCGGCCAGTATAGGGATGGGAGGAATCCTTGTCAAAAGTCCCGTAACGCGGGGATAAAGTTCAATGTGTTGACAGGATAAAAAAAGGGGGTGTTTCACGTGAAACACCCCCCTGATCCGCATCAGTCTTCGGATTCCTCGTCGGGTTTTTGCTTTGAACCCTCCGAAGGATCCTCTTCTTCGGAATTTTCTATCGGGATGCCTTCGTTCACATCCACAGGGCTTTCGTTCTCGAGGAGCTCCCCCTGAGTCGGCTTCGCAAGCCGCTCCCTTCGTTCCTCTTCCGAGGCCACGGCGATCTTCTGTTGTTCGTCTTCTCGAACGATCTTATCGAGCCCGGTCACGAAATCGGGCCGCTCGATCGTCACGATTTTCACGCCGCGCGCGCCCTTGCCCTGGATGCTCACGTCGCTCGCCTGGAATTTGATCGATTTCCCCTGGGAGGTGATCACCATGACCTCGTCATCGTCCTTCACGGTGATGGCCCCGGAGAGTTCTCCTGTTTTCTCGTCGGGAACGTAGATGACCTGGCCCCTCGTTCCTCGCCCGTGGGCGTTGAAATGGGAGAACTCGGTCCGCTTCCCGTATCCGTTCTCGCTCACGAGGAGCATCTTTTCGGCGTCGTTGACGCGGAGCATGGCGGCGAGTTCGTCGGCTTTCTCTAAACGGATGCCGATGATGCCGCGTGAAGCCCGCCCCATGGATCGAACGTCCGTCTCGGTCATCCTGAGGGCCTGTCCCTGCCGTGTGATGAGGACGACCTCGTCCTTCCCCGTGGTGAGGCAGGCGCTCACGAGATGATCGCCGTCATCGAGCGAGATGCCGATGATGCCCCTCGTCTTGGCGTTCCGGAATTCGCTCGTCATCACTTTCTTCACGACGCCGCGGAGCGTGCCCATGAGGAGGTAGGTGTCTTCGGTGAAGTCCTTGAGATCCACGATCGTGGTGATTTCCTCGTTCGGGGATATCTGGAGGAAGCCCTTGATGTGGCTGCCGCGGGCGTGCCGGGACGCCTCGGGAATCTCGTGCACCTTGATCCAGTAGGCCTTGCCCGCGCTCGAGATGAACAGGAGGTAGTCGTGGGTATTGGCGACGAATATCTGCTGGATGTAATCGTCTTCGATGAGGGTCGAGGCGTTGCTGCCCTTCCCTCCCCTGCCCTGAGCCCGGTAGGCCGAAGTGGGGATACGCTTCACGTAGCCGCGATTGGAGATGAGGATGACCATCTCCTCCCGCTTGATGAGGTCCTCGATGTTGATTTCCTCGACCTCGTCCGCGACCACCTCGGTCTTGCGGGAATTCGCGAACTTCTCGCCGAGCGCCCGGCTTTCGTCCTTCACGACGCCGAGGATCTTGGCCTCCGAGGAGAGGAGGTCCTCCAAATGGGCGATAAGGGCGCGGACTTCCGCCAATTCCGCCTCGATTTTCTCGGTTTCCAGGGAAGTGAGCTTACCGAGGCGCATGTCCACGATGGCCTGGGACTGTATCTCCGAAAGCGAGAATCGCTCCATGAGTTTTAGCTTGGCGGCTTCGACGTTGGCGGAGGCCTTGATGATGGCCACCACCTCGTCGATGTTCTCCAGGGCGATCACGAGGCCTTGCAGGATGTGCTCGCGCTCTCGGGCCTTCCGGAGGTCGAATTTGGTGCGCCGGGTTATGACCTCGACGCGGTGCTTCACGAAATACTGGATGAGGTCCTTGATGGAGAGGAGCCTGGGCATCCCGTCCACGAGCGCGAGGTTGATGATGCCGAAGGTGGACTGGAGCGCCGTGTGCGTGAAGAGCTGGTTCAGGATCAGCTTGGGGACGGCGCCTTTCTTCACCTCGATGACGATGCGCATGCCCTCGCGGTCGGATTCGTCCCTGAGGTCCCCGATCCCGTCGATGACCTTCTCCCGGACGAGCTCCGCGATCCGGGAAACGAGCTGGGCCTTGTTCACGGCATAGGGAATTTCCGTGAAGATGATGGATTCCTTGCCGGATTTGCTGGTTTCTATGTTGAATTTGCCGCGGACGATGATCTTGCCGCGTCCGGTCTTGTAGGCGTCGCGGATGCCCTTCCGTCCGAAGATGATCCCGCCCGTGGGGAAATCCGGCGCGGTGATGTGCTTCATCAGCTCTTCCACGGTGATATCGGGCTTGTCGACGTAGGCGCAGATGGCGGCGATGGTCTCCCCGAGGTTGTGGGGAGGCATGTTGGTGGCCATGCCCACCGCGATCCCGCTCGAGCCGTTGACTATGAGGTTGGGGAAGGCCGAAGGAAGGACGCTCGGCTCCATGAGGGACGCGTCGTAGTTGGGGACGAAGTCGACCGTTTCCTTGTCCAGGTCGACGAGCATCTCCTCGCCCACCTTGGAGAGCTTGGCCTCGGTATAGCGCGAGGCCGCGGGGGGGTCGCCGTCCACCGAGCCGAAGTTGCCCTGGCCATGGACCAACGGGTGCCTGAGCGAGAAATCCTGGGCCATGCGGACGAGGGCGTCGTAGAGCGAGAGGTCGCCGTGCGGGTGGTACTTTCCCATCGCGTCGCCCGTGATGCGGGCGCTCTTCTTGGTCGCCGCGTTGGGCCTGAGGCCGAGCTCATCCATGGCGTAGAGGAGCCGCCTGTGCACGGGCTTGAGCCCGTCGCGGACGTCGGGAAGGGCCCGCGCCACGATGACCGACATCGCGTAATTGAGGTAAGAGGTCTTCACCTCCTCCTCGATGGGTACGGGAATAGTCTTTCCGATCAGTTCAGCCATGGTTCAATCACCTACACGTCTAGGTTGGAGACGCTCAGCGCGTTCTCTTCGATGAATCTGCGCCGGGGTTCGACTTGCTCGCCCATCAGCGTCGTGAAGATCTCCTCGGCCGCCACCGCGTCCTCCATCTTGATCTGGATGATGTTGCGGCGGGCGGGATCCATGGTCGGCTCCCAGAGCTGCTCGGGATGCATCTCGCCCAGGCCCTTGTAGCGCTGGATGTTCACCTTGTCCGGATCCTTGCCGCTCTCCTTGAGGATCCTGTCCTTCTCCGCGTCGTCATACGCGTAGTGGATCTGCCGGTCGTAGGCGATCTTGTAGAGGGGCGGCATGGCGAGGTAGACGTGCCCGCGCTCGAGGAGCTCCGTCATGTAGCGGTAGAAGAAGGTGAGGAGGAGGGTCCGGATGTGGGAACCGTCGACGTCGGCGTCGGTCATGATGATGACCTTGTGGTACCGGAGCTTGGAGACGTCGAAGTCCGTCCCGATGCCGGCGCCGAGCGAGGCGATGACGGGCGAGAGCTTGTCGTTGTTCAGGACCTTGTCGATCCTGGTCTTCTCCACGTTGAGCATCTTGCCCCAGAGCGGGAGGATGGCCTGGATGGTCCGGTCCCGGCCCATCTTAGCGGAACCGCCGGCGGAATCTCCCTCGACGATGTAGATCTCGCACTTGGTCGGATCCTTCTCCGAGCAGTCCGCGAGCTTTCCGGGGAGGCCCGCGCCCTCGAGGAAGCTCTTCCTCCGCATGAGCTCCCGCGCCTGGCGCGCGGCGAGCCGGGCCTTGGCGGCGAGGACGGTCTTCTCGAGGATGGCGTAGATGACGTCGGGCCGCTGCTCGAACCAGATGGTGAGCTGCTCGTTGAAAAAGGCTTCGCAGATCCCCTTCACCTCGGAGTTGCCGAGCTTCTGCTTGGTCTGCCCCTCGAACTGGGGCTCCATGACCTTCACGGAGAGGACGGCGCAGAGGCCCTCGCGGACGTCGTCTCCCGAGAGGGTCTCGTCCAGCTTCTTCATGAGCTTGGATTTCTTGAGGAATTCGTTGAGGGTCTTGGTGAGGGCGCTCTTGAAGCCCACGAGGTGGGTGCCGCCTTCCCGGGTGTTGATGTCGTTCACGAAGGAGAACATGGTCTCGTTGAAGCTGTCGTTGTACTGCATGCCCAGCTCCATGACCACGTCGTCCTTGGTCCCCTCGAAGTAGATGATGTCCTTGTGGAGGACGTTCTTGTTCTTGTTGAGGTACTCGATGAAGGAGGTCAGGCCGCCTTCGAAGCGGAATTCGTGGATCTTGGGCTGGGAAAGCCGCTCGTCAGCGAGGCTGATGATGACGCCCTTGTTGAGGAAGGCGAGCTCGCGGAAGCGGTTGGCGAGGGTGTCGTAGCTGTAGACGAGCTCCTCGAAGATCTCGGCGTCGGCCTTGAAGCGGACCGTGGTCCCCAGCCTGTCCGTGGTCCCCACCTCGGAAACGGGCTTCTCGGGGATGCCCCTGACGTACTTCTGGTAATGGAGCTTCCCGTCCCTATGGACGTACACCTCGCACCATTCCGAAAGGGCGTTCACCACGGAAACGCCGACGCCGTGAAGACCGCCCGAGACTTTATAGTTGGATTTATCGAATTTGCCGCCCGCGTGGAGCTTGGTCATGACGAGTTCGAGCGCGCTGATCTTCTCCTCGGGATGGATGTCCACGGGGATTCCGCGCCCGTCATCCTCCACGCGCACTACGTCATCCTTTTCGAGGATGATCTTGACCGCGGTGCAGAAACCGGCCATCGCCTCGTCGATGGAGTTGTCCACGACCTCGTAAACGAGGTGATGGAGTCCGTCGATTCCGGTGGATCCGATGTACATGCCGGGGCGTTTTCTGACCGCTTCGAGGCCTTTAAGGACTTGAATGTGTTGCGCTGAATACGATGAATCCATGCTTGCTCTCATGTCCGGAAGGGATGGCTTATTGTATAGGAAAGCAGTAGTTAAGTAAATGCCTGTGAGCCTGCGCGAAACATGGTTTTTTCCTGTGAATAGATTGTGGATAATTTGTGCGATACTCGATAAGTCTTGAATATGAAAAGACAAATCTGTTAGGCAAGAATTCACCGCAAAAAAATAAATTTCCAGGCGAAAAGAACATTTCCTTTATATATATAGTTTTGATGGAAACTGCTTAATGAATATTTCGTATTGACAGCAGAATGCGGTGCGATATCGTATCCGAGGCTTTAAAAAACCTCTGCCTATTAGCGCCTCATTTTCTTGTGGACAAACTGTGAATGCTTGACGAATCGACGAGGAGGGTATAGGGTATCGCCCTTGTCTGAAAGACGATCCGCATAAGGAACCGAATGATGAGCGAAAAGGCCCCTGAATGGGACTACAGCCTCTTTTGGAAAGAGGCCATGAACCAGATCCGACAAGAGATCAGCGAACAGGAATTCGTGATGTGGTTCAACGTGGAATACGCTTCCTCATCGGAATCCAAGATCACCGTCTCGGTCCCTTCGGCCTTCTATAAGGACCAGCTCGTTCAAAGATATCTCCCCCTCATCGAGACGAAGCTCCACGAGCTCTCCGGACGCGAACTCTCAGTGGATTTCATCGTTCGGAAAAAGAAGGGGGAGGAGCAAAAGCCCAGGATCCAGGTTCCGGAGCCCGAAAAGCCCGGAAAGCCGGCGGAGAAGGCCCAGCAGGCGCCCCCCCCGAAACGGTCGGCCCATCCGCGCCTCAAGCCGGAATATACCTTCGAGAGCTTCGTCATCGGGGAGAACAATTCCTTCGCGGCCAACGCCGCCAACGCGATCGCCCGGAATCCCGGGACGACCTACAACCCCTACCTCCTGTACGGAGGAGTCGGACTGGGAAAGACCCACCTGATGCAGGCTATCGGCAACCACGTCTATCAGACGAACGAGAAGGCCAAGGTCCTTTGCATCACGGCCGAGGAGTTCACGAACGAGTTCATCCAATCCATCCAGGACAAGACGACCACGGCCTTCAAGAACAAGTACCGGCACGTCGACGTCCTCCTCATAGACGACATCCACTTCCTCCAGAACAAGCTCGGAAGCCAGGAAGAGCTCTTCCATACGTTCAATGCCCTGTACGACTCGGGAAAACAGCTCGTCTTCACCTGCGACCGCCCCGTGAGCGAACTCAAGAACCTCTCCGACAGGCTCCGTTCTCGGTTCGAGCGCGGCCTCAACGTCGACCTCCAGCCGCCGAATTACGAGACCCGGGTCGCCATCCTGAAGAAGAAGATCGAGGACAAGGGCTATACGATTTCCCTCGAGGTCATGGAAATAATCGCCAAGAACATTTCCACCAACGTCCGTGACCTGGAGGCCGCCCTCACGAGGCTCGTGGCCTACGCCGATCTCGTGAAAAAGGAAGTCTCTCCCGAAATCGCGCAACACCAGCTCAAGGACATGTTCGGCCAGTCGCGCCAGGGCAATGTCACGGCGGAGAACATCCAGAAGGTCGTAGCGGAGTATTTCAATCTGTCGTTCAGCGATTTACGAGGTAAAAAGAAGACAAAGGCTATCGTTTTTCCGAGGCAGCTCGCCATGTATATCACCCGGGACATGACGGAGTTCTCGACAACCGAGATCGGCATGGAATTCGGAGGGAGAGACCATACGACGGTCATGCACGCGTGTCAGAAAATCGATGAGCGGAAGAAAACGGATCCGACGCTCGATTCGACGATTCAGAAGCTCGTTCGGTCGATTAAGGAATATAGTACAAAGGCGTAAAACCATGGTACTATCCGCCCTGATCCTGTGGATGGATATGCACCCTCGTGGAATTGTGGATTGATGAACAGGATAGGCGTTTTATCGAGGTACGTGTAAATCTTATTTGAAAAAGGATTTGCGGAGATATCCACAAATCCACAGTCCTTATTATTATGACTACTGATGAATTTAAATTCAGTATTGGGAAGAGGAGGGGATTATGAAGTTCACCTGCGAAAAAAGCGCTCTCCAGAAGGAAATCGCGTTCTCACAGGAAATCATATCCACGAAAAACAGCATTTCCGTCCTCTCGAACGTCCTTTTGAAGGCGGAAGGCGCGAGTCTCTCTATCAAAGCGACTGACATCAAGGTATTTTTCGAGACCGCTCTTCCGGTAGACGTGCAGAAAGAGGGATCCGTCACGGTCTATTGCGATAAATTCCTCACGATCCTCTCGACCATACCCGACGGTGAAATCGAAATTGAACTCGTCGATCAGAAAGTCGTCATTAAGCCGCTCTTTAAGAAAATCAAATTCCAGCTGAGAAGCATCTCATCGGATAAATTCCCCGAGTTCCCCTTCACTGACGAAAAAGGATATTTCTCTCTTCCCGCGCGAACGGTCAAGGAGATGGTCGGGAACACTATTTTCGCCGTGTCGGACGATGAAACGCGGTACTTCATGAATGGCGTCTACATGGAGAAGGCGGGAAAAGACCTGGTGATGGTCGCTACCGACGGTAGGCGTCTCTCGTTCGCCAAAAAACAGGCGGAAGGGAACATCCCTGATTTCAAGGGCATCATCATCCCGCCGAAGCTCCTTAACGTCATTCTGAGGCATTCAGGAGACGAGAATCCCGTTTCCTTCGCCATCTCCGAGAAGAACCTCTTCGTCAGGTTCGGGAATTACGCCATCTCCTCGGTGCTGATCGAAGGACAGTTCCCCAACTACAAGAGAGTCATTCCCGAGACGCAGAAGAGCCAATTCATGGTCAAGCGCCTGGAACTGCTCGAGGCCCTCAAGCGCATAGCCATCCTCGTGGAACAGAAATCCCGGAGGACCTTCCTCGCGCTCTCGGATAACGAACTCGCCATCTCCTCCGAGGAGGGAGAGATCGGAGCCGCGAAGGAAGAGATCGCCTGCGAATACGAGGGCCCCTCGATCACCATGGCGCTCAACTACAAATACCTCGAGGAGCCGCTCAAGGTCATGGATTCGGAGATCGTGACCGTTTCCTTCACCGAACCGACGAAAGCCATCACCGTCAACGCCGAGCCCGTGAAGGATTATTTCCATATCGTCATGCCCATGCAGATCGAATAAGGCATGCTGAGGAGGATCGCCCTTTCTCGGTTCCGGAATTTCGAGAGCGCCGATATCAGGACCGACGCGGCCGACGTGTTTTTCGTCGGAGAGAACGGGCAGGGCAAGACGAACCTCCTCGAGGCGGTCTATTTCCTGAGTTTCGCCTCCAGTTTCCGCTCGTCCATGGACTTCGAATCCGTCATGCACGGATACGAGGAGGCAGAGGCGGAGGGCGAGTACGGATCGGAGGGCGACGCGGGACTCGAACGCGTGAAAGTGCGGATATCAAAGGATCGGAAATCCATCCACGTGGACGGAAAGCCCGTTCAGGACAGGAGGGCCCTCATACAAGCCCGGCCCTGCGTCGTGTTCGGGCACGAGGACCTGGATTTCGCCGTTGGCGGACCGGAACGACGGCGCTTTTTCTTCGATCAGACGGCGGCCCTCGCGTATCCGTACTACCTGGATTATCTCAGGGATTATAAGCGCGTTCTCAAGATGAGGAACGCCTGCCTCAGGGAAGGCCGCGGGGACCTCATCGAAATCCTGGACGAACAGCTCGTCAGGCACGGATTCGAGCTCATCGATACGAGGAAGAAGGTCGTGGACGCCTTTTCCTCGCTGTTCACCGCGACATACGCGGAAGTCTCCCGGCTAGGCGTCGACGTGGAGATAGCGTATCAGCCCGCCTGGAGCGATGCTGACGACGCCATGGCGAAACTCAGTGATAACCTGGAAATGGACCGGGAACGGGGGCTCACGGCGTCGGGACCGCACCGGGATAGGTTCTTGTTTAAGGCCGCGGGGCGCAATTTCGCCAAGACGGCCTCGACGGGCCAGCTCAGGCTCCTCAGTCTCGTGCTCCGGAGCTGCCAGGCGCGGTACTACGGAGAGATGAGCGGACGGAAGCCCATGCTCCTCATGGACGACGTGCTCCTGGAACTGGATCCCGAGAAGCGGCGGCGCTTCATGGCCACCCTCCCCGATCGGGAGCAGACCTTCTCGACCTTCCTCCCCGGTGAGCCGTATGATGCGTATAAACGACAAGAAACGATCGTGTACGGGGTCGAGAACGGCGTCGCGACCCTCATGGAAGGGGCTGCCGCTCATGGATAAGAAACTCAAGGTGCTCTTCGTGGCCTCGGAGATGGCGCCTTTCATCAAGACGGGGGGCCTCGCGGACGTGACGGGCGTCCTGCCCAAAACGCTCGCCAAGATGGGCCATGAGGTCATCTGCGTCATCCCGAAATACGCCGATCTCAAGCTCGGCGAACGGTTCGTGCACGCGACGAGCCGCGCGATGAACGTGTGGATGGGCACCAAGGAGGAATGGTGCTCGGTCTTCATGGTCGAGGAGCAGGGCGTCCGCGTCTACCTCGTCGAGCACCACGATTTTTTCTCACGGCCCCTCCTCTACCACGACGCCGAGTTCAATGATTACGCCGATAATCCCGCGCGTTTCGCGTTCCTGAGCCGCGCCTCGCTCGAGCTCGCCAAGCTCATCAAGTTCGAACCCGACATCGTCCACGCGCACGATTGGCAGACGGCGGCCACGGCGGCGTACCTCAAGACCTGGCATTGGAACGATCCCGTGCTGGGGAAGGCCGCGTCCCTCCTCACGATCCACAACGCGAGCTACCAGGGGGTCTATCCGGCCTCCTGGTATCCGTACACGGGCCTTCGGTGGGAGGATTTCAACGCCGGCGTCTTCGAGTGCTACGGGGGCATGGGTCTCCTCAAGGGCGGCATCGTCTACGCGGACGCGGTGAACACGGTGAGCCCCGGCTACGCGCGGGAGATATCGACGCCCTACTCTCCCTCGGGCCTCGCGCCCTATCTCGCGGACAAGAAGGACGGCTTCGCGGGCATCCTCAACGGAGTCGAATACGAGCTCTGGAATCCCGAGACCGACAAGCGGATCGTCGCGCGGTACTCGAGGGCGGACATGTCGGGGAAGCGGAAATGCAAGGACGAGCTCCAGCGCTCCTTCGGGCTCCAGCGAGACCCGAACGTCCTCCTCATGGGGATCGTGGGGCGCTTCACCGAGCAGAAGGGATACAGCCTCCTCACCCAGTGCATCGACGCCGTGCTGAACGACATGGCCGTGCAGTTCGTGGTGCTGGGAACGGGGGATCCGGCCCTCCAGGATTTCTTCAGGGACATCGGTGCCCGGCATCCGGGCAAGGCCGGCGCGAGGATCGGCTACAGCGAGGACCTCTCGCACATGATCGAGGCGGGAGCCGATCTCTTCCTCATGCCGAGCGTCTTCGAGCCCTGCGGCCTCAATCAGCTCTATTCCCTCAAGTACGGGACCCTGCCGCTCGTGCGCGCGACGGGGGGGCTCGACGACACGGTGGAGCAGTACGACGAGAGGACGGGCGCGGGCACGGGCTTCAAATTCAAGGACCTCGACGCAAAGGCGCTCTATTACTGCATCGGATGGGCGGTAAGCACGTATTACGACCGGCGCGACCATTGGGACGTCATGGTCGATAGGGCCATGTCCCGGGAATTCACCTGGGAGGAATCCGCCGCTAAATACGTCGATCTCTATGAGGTCGCGATGCGGAGGAAGAAAGCCTGGGACGATGGCGACTTGAGGCCATGATGCCGGGTCCGGACGGGCGCCGCGACGGCTTCTCGAATCCATCGCGAAACCCGGGACCTTGAGGAAGCCCGTCCTTCCTGGTATCCTCCCACCGATCGATTCCCTGGAGGATTTTCCATGCACCTTGTCTGCCTAGATCTCGAAGGCGTCCTCGTTCCTGAAATCTGGATCGCGTTTTCTCGCGCCACCGGAATCGACGAGCTCAAGATCACCACGCGGGACGAGCCCGATTACGATAAGCTCATGAAGTTCCGGATCGGCGTCCTCGCGCGGCACGGCCTCAAGCTCGCGGATATCCAGCGAGTGATCGGGACCCTGGATCCCCTGCCGGGCGCCAAGGAATTCATGACCGACCTCCGCGCCATGACCCAGGTCATCATCCTCTCGGATACCTTCACGCAGTTCGCGAAGCCCCTCATGGAGAAGCTCGCCTGGCCCACGCTCTTCTGCAACACCCTCGAGATCGGGGACGACGGTTCGGTCACGGGGTACGTCCTCAGGCAGAAGGAAGGCAAGAAGCGCTCCGTGGAGGCCCTGAAGTCGCTCAATTTCCGCGTGATGGCCGCGGGGGATTCCTACAATGACCTCGCCATGCTCAGGGCGGCCGACGCGGCCGCGCTCTTCAAGGCCCCCGACGGGATCAAGTCGGCCAATCCAGACCTGCCGGCCATGGACGCCTACGGGGATCTCCTCGCTATCGCGAGAACCTTCGTTTCCGGGACGGAGCGGGGCGCGTGAAGCCCGGTTCGACGGGAGCGCCGCGTTCTTGTCGAACCGCCTCTTAGATTTTCTCTAGGACGTACGCCCGCTGACCGACCCCGATACGTTCGGCATGGATAAGCGTCGACGCCCAATCGCTCGAAGGATACAGCTTCGCGAATTTATCGTCTCCCGCGGCGCATGCGGTTTTGTCCGTGAGTTCGCTTCCCGGATTCGCGGGCGCGGCGTTCACGAGGTCGACGCAGGCGGCGTCGAGGGCCACAGGGTCGAGGCTCGCGGCCATGCCGATGTTCGGGACGATAGGCGCGTCCGCGTGGGACCAGCAATCGCAGTTCGGCGACACGTCCATGACGAGCGAGACGTGGAAGCAGGGTTTTCCGCGCACGACGGCCAAAGCGTACTCGGCGATGCGCTCGCAGGCGTCCACCACGCCGCCGCTCGAGAAATCCCCCTGGACCGCGTCGTAGCGGCACATAGCGATGCACTGCCCGCAGCCGACGCACTTCGACGAGTCCTTCACCGCCTTCTTCCCGGAGGCCATTACAATGGCGCCATGTGCGCAGTTCTTGGCGCAGAGCCCGCACCCGACGCAGGCGTCGCTCACGAAGATCGGTTGGCCGCCGGAATGCAGCTCGAGCTTGCCTCCCCTGGAGGCGCAACCCATTCCGATGTTCTTGAGCGCGCCGCCGAAACCCGTGAGGTCGTGGCCCTTGAAATGATTCAATGAAACGAAGACGTCCGCGTCGACGATCGCGGAGCCGATCTTGGCGGTTTTGCAGCGTTTTTGGTCTAGGCGGATCTCGCGGTATTCGGTGCCCTTGAGGCCGTCCGCGATGATAACCTGGCAGCCGAGCGTCTGCGGCGTGAATCCGTTCTGCGCGGCCGCGTCCAGGTGGTCCACCGCGTTGGCGCGGCGGCCCGAGTAGAGCGTGCTCGAGTCGGTCACGAAGGGCTTTCCGCCCGCCGCTTTCACCACCGAGGCGATCCGCGCGGCGAAATTCGGCCTCAAGTAGGCGGTATTGCCCGGCTCGCCGAAGTGCGCCTTGATAGCCACGAACTTCTCTTTCATGTCTATGGTTCCGATCCCGGCCTTTTTCATGAGGATCTCGAGCTTGTCGAGGAGGTTCATGCCGGGCCTTGAACGAAGATCGGTGAAGAATACGCTTGAAGGTTTCATAGAAGGGCCTCCCCGAACGGCGACGTGATGCGGAATTGTACATCGAGCTTGACCGAAGTTGAAGGGATAGTGACAGCGTGTAAAGCTTGATGTTCGGACCTGAAAGAACGAGTATGGTTGAGCGGTTGGAATCGAAAACCCGGATAGTCAGCATAGAGCGGAAAGGAGTACTCATGGCTTTCCCGAAATCATTTCTCTTCGGCGCCGCCACGTCGGCGTACCAGATAGAAGGCGCCTTCAATGAGGACGGCAGGGGCTCGAGCTGGTGGGACGAGTACTCCAAACGGCCGGGAGGCACCGTCGACGGCGGGAACGGCGACGTCGCCTGCGACCATTACCATCGATACGAGTCCGATCTAGACCTCATGAGTACGCTCAATCTTCAGGCGTACCGGTTCTCCATCGCGTGGCCGCGCGTCATTCCCGACGGCCGGGGCCGGGTCAACGCGAAGGGCCTCGACTTCTATGATCGGATCACGGACGGGGTCCTGAAACGGGGCATGAAACCCTTCGCGACCCTGTACCACTGGGATCTGCCTTCCCCCCTCGCGGCGGCGGGCGGATGGACGGACCGGGATTGCGCGAAGCGTTTCGCGGAATTCGCCGACGCGGCCACGAGGCGCCTCGGCGATAGGGTCCATTCCTGGGCGACCCTCAATGAGCCGCGTTGCGCTTCCTTCGTCGGATTCGTGGAAGGGCGTCATGCGCCGGGCGTGGAGGGCCGCCGCGACCTCGCGCTCCAGACCGCGCACGGGATGCTCTTGGGGCACGGGCTCGCGCTTCCCGTCATCAGGGCCAACGCGCCCGGAGCCAAGGCGGGGGTCGTCCTTGACGTGAGGCCTTTCTATCCGGTTGACGGGAAGGCATCATCCGCCGCGGCAGCGCACAGGGGTGACGGGTATTTCAATCGATGGTTCTTCGACGCGATCTTCAAAGGGAAGTATCCCGAGGACGTCGTTTCCGCGTACGGGGCGGACATGCCTCGGATCGAACCGGGCGACATGGAAACGATCAGCGGGAAGATCGACTCAGTGGGGATCAATTATTATTCCCGGGGCATCGTCCGCGAGGACACGGGCATCCCCTACCCCCACGCCGCCGACGTGCGGCAGGAAAGCTCGGAGTACACGGAAATGGGCTGGGAGGTGTACCCGAACGGGTTGCGCGACATGATCGTCAGGATCAAGGACGATTATCATCCTGGCGAGATATTCGTCGCGGAGAACGGCGCCGCGTTCGAGGACGAGCTCCAGGGAGACCGTGTCCACGACGTCCGGAGGACGGAGTACTTCAAGAACCATCTTCAAGCCGTTTCGGAGGCCATCGACGCGGGAGCGCCGGTATCGGCCTACTTCGCGTGGTCCCTCATGGATAATTTCGAATGGGGCTTCGGGTACTCCAAGCGATTCGGAATCGTTTACGTCGATTACGCGACGCAACGGCGCGTGCCTAAGGACAGCGCGCTTTGGTACCGGGATTACATCGCTTCCTGTAAACGGACGAGCGATGCTCCGTAAACGTCCGTCACGATCTCCGCGGGGACGTCCCAGGCGGCGCCGGCCGCGTCGATGATGGCGGAATCCGCGCTCGCGACGACGTACGAGGGCGGTGAATCGGCGCTCGCGCCGGAATTCCGCGAGGCGAGGATCGACCTGATCCGCCCGTCGGCTGATTTCACCGCGGACGATTCGTGCGGGACGGAGCGTTCCGAGAGCATGGATCCCAAGGCGCGGGAATGCGAAGCGGATTTCGAGACGGGGGCGTCGAAACAGGCTATGACCTCGACGCGTGCGGTTTTAAGCGCGTCCGCGATGAGCGAGAGGGCCTTCTCGAAGATATCTTCCCGCGGGATCCGGCCGTAGGACGCGCCCGCGTCGCGCATATAGCCGTCGGTCGAGATGAAGCAGGGCTTCCCGATGAGGTAGTGGACGATTCCGAAGGCCGCGTTATAGGCGTCGAGGATGACGGTCTCTCCGCCGAGGGGCTTCCTGAGTTTTTCCGCGCGAAGGGCTGAATTCGCCGCAGAAGCGACCCCGCGGAACAGGATGAGTCGATCGTCTTTCCCGAGCCGGTATCGGTCGCCCACGAGCGCGATGGAGGCCTTCTCGGGATACCCCTTGTCCAGGAGCATGCTGAAATCCCGGATCGCGGAGCGCATCTCGTCGGATACCTGCCACATAGCGATGCCTCTATTACTATTCAGGAATCGTGGTGAAATGCTCTTCGAGGATATCGAGGAGGCCGTGGAAGCGTTCTTTTTGTTCTTCCGTGAAGCAGGAATCCGGATTGAATACGCCGGGGCCCTTAGTCATTCCCCGCCTCACGTCGCGGCGTTTCTCCTCGCCCTTGGCCGTGAGCGTCACCCAGGTTCGCTTGCCGTTCGCCTCGTCCTTTTCCTTCTTGACCCAGCCGTTCTTCTCTAGATTCTTGATGACGAGGCTCGTGGTCGGTCGGTCGGCGAAGAGGATATCGGCGATCTCCGAGGGGCAGAGCTTGATGTTCTTGTGGAGTTCCTCGAGGATCCTGAGTTGCTTCACCGTGATTCCGTGCTCTTGGTATCGCCTCTGGAGGTAGCGGCGCCAGGTGAGGAACGCGATGCCGAGGCGCGCCATGAGCGCTCTCTGTGCCATGATGAGAGTACTAACCGATAGGGCGCGATGCGTCAAGGAACGTTCTATTTTTCGCGTTGATTATGCGGCGCCTTAATCCGTTTTACAGATCGAAAAAGTAATCCTTGTTCGTGAGTTTGGACGCTTCCTCGTATTCCTTGCGGATATGTTCCGGGACGATAGATGCGGGGAGCGAAGAGACTAGGACCGCCTTGAGGTCCTTGAGCTCGGCTTCCCAATATTCGCGCGTTCCGAATCCGGGAAACGAGGACGCGAAAACGGGCTCGTCGAAGCGTTGGCGGATCCACGCGGAGTAGTCGATGAAGCGCGCGGCCTTGAGGGCGCCGATCGCGGAGAGCCACTCGTCCTGGAATGGCCTCACGCTGCGATACCCTTCGAGCATGACGCGACGGCGTTCGACGCCTTCGGGGTCCACGGCGGGCGCGATCATCCAGACGTCCTGGACGGCCGGACCCACGCAGGCGTCGTCGAAATCGACGATCTTGAGGTCGTCACCGGCCCAGAGGATGTTCCCCCAATGGAAATCGCCGTGGATCCTGTGGAGCGGCAAGGACGCCCACGTCTCCATCGCCTTGGCGGCGGCGAGCGCGCATTCCTCGTAATCGGGGAGGATATCGGAGGGGATGCTCGAAGTTTCCTTGAGCCGCTGGAACGGTTCGAGGACGAGACTCGAAGCGTCGAGCGAGGGGCGTTCCGAGAAGGCTCTATGTGATCCGATCTCATGGATGAGGCCGAGGCTCCTTCCGGCGCGGCGGAGCATGGCCTCGGAGAATTCGTCCGCTATCCTGCCGGGGAAGCGCTTCCAGGCCGCGAAGGTAAAAGGCCCGGCCTTCATGAGGGTGGATCCGGATTTCAACGCGAGGGGAGCGGAAACGGGGGCGCCGCAATCCTCGAGCTCGCGGAGGAACGCGTGCTCTTCGAGTATGGCTCCGTCGCACCACCGTGAACGGCGGTAAAATTTGAGGATGAGGCGGGCACCGTCCTCGGTTTCCGCGTCGAAGACGCGGTTTTCCAGGGAATTGAGCTGGGTGAACTGACCGCTCGGACTGTCTCCCGCGAGCTCTACGGCATCCATGATGAGATCGGGAGTCAACGTGGAAAAGGCGTCATCGCTCATGCGATGGCATCTTATGCCGCGGGGGAGATACATGCAAGGCGGGTTCCGCGCGAAGCAGGATTCAAGCCGGATCGGGAATAATGTAGAATCGCGTCATGGAAAGAGAACCAGATAACAAGGAGAGATTCAGCGGCAGGGCGGAGGACTACGCGCGATACCGACCCCATTATCCGCGGGATACCGCGATGGCGATGCTCCGGGAATTCGGTCTTCACGGACCCGTCCTCGTCGCGGACGTCGGATGCGGGACCGGGATATCCTCCGAGCCCTTCCTCGCGGCCGGATGCCGGGTCATCGGCATCGAGCCGAATCCGGACATGAGGGCCGCCGCCGCTCAATGGCTCAAGGATGAGCCCCTGTTCGAGGCCAGGGAGGGCAGCGCCGAGGAGACGGGGCTCGAATCGGAGAGCGTGGATCTCTACCTCGCGGGCCAGGCCTTCCATTGGTTCGATATCGCGGAGGCGCGCGCGGAAGCGCTCCGTATCCTGAGAACGCCGCGCCGCGCGGTCCTCATGTGGAATGATCGATGTTCGAACGCATCGGCCTTCATGAGGGAGTTCTCCGCGTTTCTGGAAGTATGCCATAAGAGGCGGGGAACGGCGCGGCGTCCCGATCCCGACGGCCGCGACTTCGACGACTTCTTCGGTCCGGGCCGATGGAAGACCCAGGAGATCGCGCACGAGAGGGATATGACCGAAGAAACGATGGTCGGCGGAGTCTTCTCCGCTTCATATTCTCCGAATCGCGGAACCGAAGGCGCGGAGGCGGTAGCGGCCGAGGCGAAGGAAATATTCGCGCGCCATGAGACCGGGGGGAAAGTACGAATGGAATATGTGACGAGATTATTTTACGGGGCGATATCCGATCAATGAGGGGAGGTCCGGCTTTGCGCCGAGACGCGAGCGACAGGGTGTCGTCTCACGGAAAAATAAATTTGCATTTTCAGGAAAAAGAAGTACACTTATCGTAGATGTAGAAAGCGCCGAGGCCGGACCAGTCCGGTTCGGTGGGCCATGAGGCCGGAAGGAGGTTGGATGACGGTAACCGAAGAGACACAACATCGCGTGACGGATAACGGTGCTGACATCCTTCAGATCCGGAGCCTGAGCGGAAAGGCCAGCTAGACCGAAAAAGTAATCGGTCGCGGAAAGCGGCATTCTCCGGAACGCCTGTATGGCGAAAGAGAAGGCGCTGACACCGACCCGTCACAGGAGGGACCGTCCGACCCGTTCGGGCGGTCCCTTTCTTTATTAGGATATACCTATGCGGATATCGCGTCGAATCGAAGCTTCGTCCCGGCGAGGAGGGGCCTCGATCCCGATATATCCTCCGGGACGATCCATTCCCGCTCGACGATGGCGATCCTGCCTTCGTTTCTCTTAATCCCGTAGAAGTCAGCGCCGTTTTCGGAGCAGAAGGCCTCGAGCGATCTTTCCTTACCCGCCTCCAGGAAGAGCCCGGCAAGGAGGGGCAAGGCTACCGGAGCGGTGAACGCCCCCGCCGGAGCGGATCCGCTTTCCTTTTTAGCGCGAGCATGCGGTGCGGAATCGCTCCCGAAGAAAAAGCGGGGATCGCCCGAAAGGACGGCTCCGCGGAGCGCGTCCCGATCTTTCCGTTCCTTCACGATCGGCTTGCAGAAGAGGAAGGGGTCCATATGCCCGCCGAGCATGTCGTCGATCGTGAACATGAGGTGGTGGGCGGTGACCGTCGCGGCGACGCCCTCGCGCGCGTTAAGGATCCATTCGACCGAGTCAGCGCGGGAGAGATGCTCTACGACGATTTTCAGGCGGGGGTATTCCTTCGCGATCCGGCCCACGACGGGAAGGAAGGCCGTCTCGCGTTCGAGCACGGGCGCCGCTGGATCCTCCGCGTGTATCGAGAGGATGAGGCCGAGTTCCTGCATCGCGCCCAGGGCGGACTTGATGGAATCGGGGGAAGGCACGCCGTCGTCCGCGTTCGTCGTTGAACCCGCGGGGTAGTATTTCCCCGCGACGCAGCCTGAATCCGCGAGCGCGCGGACGGTCGCGGATTCAATGCCGGGGAGGAGCTTGAAGGCCATGAGCGGCTCGAAAGCGGGAGCCTCCGCGGCGAGGGCCGCGAGGATCTCGTTCCGGTATTCCGCGACGCGTTCAGGGGTCGAGGCCGGAGGAACGACGTTCGGCATCACGAGGGCGCGCTTGAAAACGCCGGCGGTGCGCAGGGCCCATGGCCCGAGAGGCGATCCTTGCCTGAAATGGACGTGGAAGTCATCGGGCGCGCGCATGATGAAGCGCGCGCCGCCCTCCCGCGAGGCATCCTCCGTCACGGGAAACTCACTTCGACGAGGGAAATGTCGTCCTCGAAGGAACCCGTCATGCTCAGGTCCCGCACGAGGCGGATGAGATTATCGATCCTCGCCGCGGGCTCGGACTCGGGCGGGAGGCGCGCGAGGACGTCCATGAACTCGTCCATTCCGAAGACGTCCCCGGATTTATATCGCACTTCGTAGATGCCGTCGGAATAGACGTAGAGACGGGACTTGGGCGGAAGGGTGACGATCTCGTTCGAGAAGAGGTAGCCGTCGTCCACGCCGATCACGATGCCCTCGGTGATGAGCGGAGTCTTCTTGCCATCTGAGTCGATGATGACGCCCGCGCTGTTTCCCCCCGACGTGTACGTGAGCTCCCGAGTCGTCTTGTCGTAGACGCCGTACCAGATCGTGAAGTACATGTTGTTCTGGTCCTCGGAACGGAATCGGGAATTGAGGGAGCTGAGCACGTCCGCGGGGTCGGAGAAATTGGTGGACGGGAGGGTCTCGTACTTGAGCATGTTCATGATAGTGACGGAGAGGAGAGCGGCCTCTATTCCATGGCCGGATACGTCTATCAGGTAAAGAAGGAACTTGCCGTCGGGGCGATAATGGTAGCCGAAGACATCCCCGCCGAGGCTCAGGGACGGAATGAAGGACCATGCTACGCGGAGGTCGTCCTGCTCGATGGGAGGCGGCAGGAGGCTCCTCACGTACTTCGCGGCGTCCTGGAGCTCGGTCTGGAGCCGGCGCTGGGTGTCCTCGATCGCCTGGATGTACATGTCTTTCTGTTTCTTGAGACGCGCGCGTTCCATGATGGACCCGATGCGGGCGCGCAGGATGATAGGATCGAAATCCCTGGGGAGGTAGTCCTCCGCGCCGAGCTCGATGCAGGAGGCCATGGCCGATGGGTCGTCGAAGGCCGAGATGACGATGACGGGGATTTCCCTGAGGCGCTCCTCTCCCTTGAGGCGCTCGAGGATCTCGAATCCGCTCATCTCGGGCATCATTATGTCGAGGAGGATCATGTCGAAGGGAACGTTCTTGAGGAGCTTGAGCGCGGCCCTGCCGTTGTCCGCGCTCACGATCACGTGACCCTGCCGCTCGAGCTGGCGGGCCATGATCCCGCGGTTCGCCTCGTCGTCGTCGATGATGAGGATCCGTCCCGGAATGAGGGCGCGGCCGACCTTGCCGTTCTCTATCTCGCGGAGGCCCTGGACGGCCGAATCGCGGGTGGCCTGGGCGTCGGGAATCGCGCGGTTCGCTGGATTGGCGGCGGGCGCGTGAACCTCGGCCGCGGGCCGTTCGGATAGGGAAGCGGCCTGGACCATCGCGACGATCTTGTTCGTCGCGTCTATGACGCTTTCCACGTCGGCCTGGAATTCCTCCCGGGAATCACGGCGCGTTATGCGTTTCGCGGAATGCCCGAGGGAAAGGATGTCGAAAAGTTGGGAGAGGGCCGAGGATCTGAGTTCGGCGTATCTGCCCTCCTCGGGCGGAGAATCGGCGAAGAGGGCGTTAGTCACGTCCTTGAGCGCGTTCGCGATCGAGGAAATGGACTTGAAGATGTCCGAAAGCTCGTCGAGCTTGGCTTCGGAGGCGTCCGCTTTCAGGAGATCGGCGTATCCCGATACGTGGTGGAGGAGGTTCCGTACTTCATGGCGTTTCTGTGATGAGGGGGTTATGTCCATTCCCGCCCTCCGCAACGGGGAATTCTCGGCGAAGCCGCGTTCCGGGCCGGCGGGGCCCGAGGCCGGCGCCGACGGGCGGATCAGCTCTTCTCCGCGTGTTCCTCGGCGTACTTCTTGAATTCTTCCTCCGACATCTTGTCGGAGTACATAGGATAAAGCGCCTCGACCAGCTCTTCCAGCGTAGGGAATTTGGCTCCATCAAGCTTATAGGCCATACGTGCCGCGATCTCCAGAGAACGAAGTATAGGTGATTTCCGAACCATTGTAAAGAACGGGCTCAGCGCCGGTGTCGCAGGGATTCCCTCAAGAATTGACAATGGACGCGAAGAAACGTACTGTCCTCCCATGTACATGTACCGGATCGAAGGCGGATTCCCGATGAAAGGGGCCATCAGGGCCTCGGGAAACAAGAACGCCGCCCTTCCCTGCATCGCCGCCGCCCTCCTGACCGAGGAGGAAGTCCTCCTCGGCAACGTGCCTGACATTGAGGACGTCCGCGTCATGCTCGAGGTCGTGAAGGCCCTCGGCGCGAAAGTCGAATGGAAGGGCGAGAACCGAGTGTCCATCAAGGCGTCCAGCATCTCCCGCCAGGACGTGCCGCAGGAACTCGCCACCAAGATACGCGCCTCGATCCTCTTCGCCGGCCCCCTCCTCGCGCGGACGGGCAAGGCCGTCCTGCCGCCGCCCGGCGGCGACGTGATCGGAAGGCGGCGGGTGGATACGCATTTTCTCGCCCTCTCCGAGCTCGGGGCGAAAATCGACATCGACGGCAGGTTCGTGTTCAGCGCGAACAAGCTGTCGGGGGCGGACATCTTCCTCGACGAGGCCTCCGTTACCGCCACGGAGAATGCGATCATGGCGGCCGCCCTCGCCGACGGCCGCTCCCTGATCCGCAACGCGGCGAGCGAGCCGCACGTGCAAGACCTCTGCCGCCTCGTCAACGCGATGGGCGGGAAAATATCCGGGATCGGCTCCAACCAGCTCGTGATCGAGGGGGTCAAGCGCCTGTCCGGCGCTAAGTTCGACATCGGCCCGGATTTCATGGAGATCGGATCCTTCATCGGCCTCACCGCGGTCACCCGGGGCGAGATCGAGATCTCGGGCGTGGACGCCGAGGACCTGAGGATGATGCGGCTCGGCTTCGGAAAGCTCGGGATCCGCTGGACGGTGGAGGACGGCGTGCTCCGCGTTTCCGGCGGGCAGGAGATGAAGGTCGATCCCGACTTCGGGGGCATGGTGCCCAAGATCGACGACTCGCCTTGGCCCGGCTTCCCGCCGGACCTCATGTCCATCATGACCGTCGTAGCCACGCAGGTGGACGGCACCGTCCTCATTCACGAGAAGATGTTCGAATCGAGGATGTTCTTCGTGGACATGCTCATCGGCATGGGCGCGCGGATCATCCTCTGCGATCCGCACCGCGCCGTCGTTTCCGGTCCCTGCAAGCTCCGCGGCTCAACCCTCAAATCCCCGGACGTCCGCGCCGGAATGGCCATGGTCATCGCGGCCCTTTGCGCGGAGGGGAAGAGCACGATCCACAACGTGTACCAGATCGAACGCGGCTACGAGGCCATCACCGAGCGCCTCACGTCCCTCGGGGCGCGCATCGCGCGCGAGGAGGACAGGGGCTCTAAGGAGTGATGGAGAGGAGGAGGTCGCAGGCCTCCTTCGCGAGCCGGAAATCCTCCTCGTTCCCCGCGTCGGTCCGTATTTCCCTGTTCAGTAACGCATCGGGATGGCTTCTGAGGCTTGCGGCCCGGAAGGCTTTCTTGATCTCCTCGGCGCCCGCGCCCGGGCTCAGGCCCAGCACGTCCCACGCCGATATCCTCCCGCCGAGGCTCCCCGATAAGGTTCCGCGAACGGTATCGCGAGGCAGGCCGGCTCGCTCGAAAGTAGCCTCCAGGAGCTCCACGGCGCCCGGTCCGTTCCTCGCGGGGCTCATGATGAGGAGGGCGAGCGCGACCCTGACGACCGGAGCGGAATCATCCGCCCTCAGTCCGCCAAGCTCGGCGACGTATCGGCGCAGGAATCGTTCGGCGGAACCGGCCGCCGCGTACTTGAGCGCGTATTCCGCGGCTCGCCTCGCGAAACGCGCGGCCGGGCCGCGGGATCCCGATTCTAGCCCTTCCGCGGCCGCGATGACGGCATCTACGGCGATCATCCGCTCTTCCGGCCGGATACCTCTGGCTGCTTCGCCTACGCTTTCAGAGGCGTGAACGGATGCTTCGTTTCCCCAGAACGATTCGGGAAGGAAGGTCATCGCGAAGCCGATGAGCGCGGCGACGCCGGGTACGGAGCGCGAGCCGGTTGACGGCATATGAGCGTTTTCGGGGTCGCGGAAGAAATCCCTCAGGGCCTTGTGGTCGATCTCGCGGAGCAGGACTTCGGCGACGAGGAGCGAGAGGAGGGCGCCCACGATCGCGCCGTACCAGCGGCCGGCGATGAACCCTATGCCCGAGCCGAGGGCGAGCCCGGCGACGCGGACGACGGGAAAGCGGTATCCGGGCATACGGGATTCAAGCCGCCGATTTGTCGCGGTGGCCGGCGATGAGGATCATCGAGGCGGAGATGAATACGGCGTGGACGAGGAAGAAGATAAGGAAGGCGGAGACGATCTCCATGAGTGATCCGGTCTTGGGCGCGAGCGCGGCCGCGAGTCCCGAGCCCGCCCAGCGGGCGGCCCTGACGATCATGGAGGCCGCGATGAAGGAGAGGGCTCCGGTGACCAGCGCCTGGAAATAGGGGGGCTTCGAACCGGGGTATCGGTATCGCGCCCCGAGGAGGAAGGAGAACAGCGCGGCGAAGAGCGTCATCAAGAGCGCGTGCAGCCTGAGAAGGCCCTCGCGCAGGAAGGGAGCGGGATCGATAGCCACGCGCTGCCCCTTCGCGTAGACCTTGATGAGGTCGGGCAGGCCCGCGGATTCCGGGCCCGAGGCCGCGATGGCGCCGAGCTCGAGATCCTCGCGCTGGACGGAGAGGTCGAGTATGTTATCCGCCGTTTTGCCGGTCCCTCCCGCGAGGTAGATCGGTTTCCAGGAGCGCGCGGGGTTATCCCGGTCGTAGCAGGCGAGGAGGATCCGGCCGGCCCGCGCCTTGGCGTAAGGGGCGGAGAGCTTCTTCACGACTTTGCCCGAGGAGACCGAGATGAACTCGAAATCGACCATGTACGCGACTTCCTCGCCGAGGTAGAGCGATGAGGCGGCTATGAAATTGGTAGAGGTTCCTCCATCCGCGGGAAGCTTCATGAAGAATGATCGGGACCGCGGAAGGCGCGAGAGCCGGCCGACCTCGTCCATGAAGAAGGCGACGGATTTCATCTCCTCGAGGCTTTCCTGGGCGTACCGCTCGATTTCCGGATCACCGGGGGATTGTTCCTTGAGGGCGAGGAAGAGCGAATATGCGGCCACGGGGTCGCCGCTCTTCAGCGTCTGGTAAGCCGCGCGTTTTCGCTTCGCGAGGTCGCGCCTCGAGCGTTCCTCGATGCCGTCCTCCATGATACCGATCTTGGTCCAGGCCTCGGACGCGAGCCGCACGGCGTCGAGGCGCTTGGGATCGATCCTCGAAGCCCTGGTAGCGAGCGAGTGCGCGTCGTAGTACCTCCCGGCGCGGAAGGCTTCCTGGGCCTCGATGTAGAGCTCGTTCGCGCTCCGATCCGTCCGCTCGGCCTTCTTGGCGCCCGAAGGGGGGGCGGCAGGGGCCTCGTAGCCGGGACGCTCGGCGTATTTCTTCCGGAGGTCGAGGTAGCGCTTGTCCTTGGGGGCGATCGTCGCCATGACGTTCAGCGCTTGGGCGGCGCGTGCCCATTCGCCGGCTTCGTGCGCTCGGGATCCCTCGCGGAGCTCTTCCATGAAAAGGGCGCTCGCCTCCGAAATCCTCGATGATCTCCGCTCGGCGAGCGGCTTGAGGGCGAGGAGGACGACGGCGCAGACCAGGGCGGTCGCTACGACGAAGGCTATCGACCCGCGGGCCCTGTTCGAGCCCTCGGGATTCTTATCCGTGAAGAGGCCGAAGCAGAGGAAGACCGATGCCGAGAGCAGGGGAATGATCCATTCGCAGGCCGACGCGAAGGCGGCGAGCATGTGCCAGGAGAGCGTGAAGGAAGGCAGTATGCCGCGTTCGGGACCGAAGAAGAAATTGATCGCCGCGAAGACGATGAAGAGGAGGGCGAACCCCGGTATGAGCACGAGGAAGGCGTTGCGGACCCGGTTCATTCCTCGTCCCTTCCGCCGCGCGCGCGCGCTTTCGAGAGGAGGACGTCCCACAGGACGAGAAGGGCCGCGATCAGGACGAAGACGCCGTGCGCCGACCAGGCCGCGATCTTGGCGTTCGTGAGACCCGTCATGAGGCGGCGGAATTCTTCCGAGCTCACGGCCCGGACGAGCCAAAGGGAGCCAGAGAAGGCCGCTAGGCCGAGGAATACGCCCGTGAGCTTCCACGAGGGGAGCCTGGTGAAGAGCCAGAGCGAGGTGAAGGCGAGGGCGAGAACGGCCGCGGAGATGAGGTCCGTGATGAGTCCTTTTCCGCTCCTCGCGAAAGCGCGTATCGCTTTAGCCTGCGACTCGAGCGAGGAGATGAAGGCGGGTTTTCCGGAGGTTTCCGTATGGATTTTGGGGGACTGCGCCTGACCGCCGACGGGCAGATCGCGTTTCGCGTGGAATGAGAGGATCGTTCCGGTTCCTTTCGCGGGGAGGGCCGAGAAATCCGCGATGACGGCGTTCCGGGCGGTTTTTCCCTTATCCGCGATGGATTCCGCGTAGTACGCCGCGTTGCCTTCCGCCCTGACGACGAAGCCCGCCCGGGGGAGGGATATCGTCTTCGGAAGCGCGGCCTTGGAAGCGGAGAAGACCGAATCGAGCCCGAGGGTGCCGAAGGATAGGCTCGCGAAGGCGGAAGCGAAGAGGAGCGCGAATGCGAGCGGCATGTTGCATTTCCTCCGGAGGGGCGCGAAGGAGGAGACGAAGAGGGCGCAGAGGCATAAGACGGGGAAATTCGAGACCGTCTCGGCGACTCCGGTCGTGACGGCCTGGTTGAATTCCTGGCCCCCGGCCTTAGCGAGCCCGAATGAGCATAAAGCCATGATCGCCAAGAATATGCAGAGGAGGATGAGATAGCGCACGGGGAGAAGCAACGCGTGTTTCATCCGAATAAAAGATTACCATGGGGGAGCAGGCCGCGCAAGCTCGCGGTCGAATTGAAAATCTTTCCTTATCACATTTTATCCACAGGTTTTGCAATAAAAAGAGACAGTATTGTGGATAAAGCGCGGAAAGGAGAGGAATTAATTAACCTTTTAGCAAATAAAAAAGCGATAATAATTCATTAAGGGCGATGGATTTAGAAGATTATCCATAAATCCACTGAAAAAACATAGACATTTTAGACATATATGGAACAAGGGATGCTATGAGTAGACATCGTTTTTTCCACAAGTTATTCACATGAACACGGAGAGTGTTTCTAGGTAAAGAAAAAGGCCGTTTCTAGACAGAAACGGCCTTCATTTTTCCTTTGTTTTCCGGTCAGACTTTATCGGTTCCGGCAGAATCGGTGAGCATTTTGGCCTTGAGCTCTTCGAGCATGATGTCCGCGCTCGTAGAGGATCGTTCAAGTTGTTTGAACTGCTCTTCGAGACTGGAGTTTTTGGACAGATCCTCCAATTCCACGGACGCCGCGGCGCGCGCTTCGAGCTCATCGACCTTCGCCGCCATCCGATCGAAGGCTTCGAAAGCGCTGGTATTGCCAGTAACGCTAGAAATGGTCTTTTGGATCTTCTCCTGGGCTTCCGCGCGCTTGGCTCGGGCGATGAGGAGGTTTTTCTTCCTCGTGGCCTCGTCGATTTTACCCTGGAGGGCCCTGAGGCTTTCCTTGAGCTTCTCGACCGAGGCCTTCTGGCCCTCCCACTGGGTGCGGTACTGGACGAAGTAGTTCTCGTACTCCTGCTTCCTGAGGAGGGCTTCCTTCGCGAGGTCGTCCTTGCCCGCCCTGACGGCGAGCATGGCCTTCCCCTCCCACTCCTTCGCCTGCCTGGCTTGTTCCTGCGCCTCGCGCTCGAGCTTCTTCTCGTCGGCGATGGCGAGGGCGACGGCCTTCTTGGACTCGATCATCTGCTGGTTCATGTCCAGGACCAGCTGATTGAGCATTTTCTCGGGATTCTCCGCCTTGGCGATCAGGTCGTTGATATTGGAGGAGACGACTGTTTTCATTCTTTGGAAAATACCCATGGCGGTTCTCCTTACGAATTCCGGTAGCCGGAGAGGATCGGATAATGCTGGGAAAGCGCGAGCCCGATCGCGTCGACGGAGGCCTCGAACTCCTCCTTGTCCATGGTCGCGTACTCGAGGGTGTCGGAGAGGATGACGTCATTGCCCTCGATGCCGTAGGCGCCGTGGATGATGTCCGTTCCGTTGAGCCTGAGGAGGGTCTCGAAAAGCTCCTCGCGCTTGCGGGAGGGAACCTCCATGACCTTCGTCCTGATGACGACCACCGGATCGTCGTAGACGATCACGACGTTGGAAAGCCCCTTGGCGCCGTCGCGGACGAGGTAGGCGTTGTCAGCGGCCTCCTCGTAGGCGATTTTGAGGTCGATGAGGAAATCCTCGATTTTATTCAGGCCCGACATTCTCTACCCTCCCTGCCAGGGCGCCCTTCCGGCGCCCCCTAGCCGAGGAATACCTGGCCTGACGGATCGATGGCCAGAATCGTCTTGCATTCGGAACAGCGGAATCGCCCGGCCTTGACGGCCTTGAGCTTCTTGGAGCAGATGGGGCAACCGAAGATCTTGGGGAAGACGCTCGCGCTCTGGGCCTTCTCGCCCTGCGTGAAGAAGCCGATGGCGTCCTCGAGGTTGTCCTTGATATTGAAGAACTGCGAGAAGCCGAGGAGCTGGAAGACCTCGTACACCTTGGGCTGGATCTCGAGGAGCACGAGATCGCCGCCGCGCTGCTTCACCCCTTTCAAGAAGGCCGTGAAGGAGCCGATGCCCGTGGACGAGACGTAGTTGAGGCCGCCGCAGTGGAAGATCAGGTGGATGAACCCGCTGTCGATTGCCTTGGCGATGCGCTTCTGGAAGAAATTGGAATTATAGGTGTCGATGTAGCCGGTGAGGAAGAGAACCAAGCAGTCCGCGACGTTGTCCACCTTCTGCAGGCGGATCTTTAGGCTATCGTCCTTTTCGTCGTCGAATCCTGGAACGATATCGTTGTTGTTCATGGTACTCCTCTTCCCTATCCGCCATCCGCCGACGAGAGCGAAGGACGGCCATTGAACAATACCATCTTACGGACTAGGCCAGTATTTGTCAAATGCCGACGGGGTAAAATTTTCCTTCCGCCGAAGGGCGGTTCCGCCCTCCGCGGGGACGCCCGGCCCCGCCCGATGCCGGATCCGGCCCGTCGGGCGGTCCCGGCCGGCGGGGCTTCAGGCCAGGAATCCCTCGTCCATGGCGATCACGGAGCCGTTGAAGGAGCCGTCGAGCGCGAGCTCGAGGGCCTTGGCGGCCACTGATCGCGCGTCCTGAAGCCTCCCTGACGGGGAAAGAGCGGCCCACTCCGCGCGGTCCGTTTCCGAGAGGTACTCCGTTTCCACGAGGCCGGGGCAGATAGCGACGCAGGAGATCCCCGATCGTCCGTAGCCCTTCGCCACCGATTTCGCGATGACCCCCACGCCCGTCTTCGCGGCGGCGTAGGCCGTCATCCCGGGAACGCCCCGGACGACGTCGGTCCGGTTGCCGCCGAAGAGGAGGATGCGCCCGAATCCTCGCTCGATCATTCGGGGAAGGCAGGAGGAGACGATAGCTCCGGGAAGGGCGAGGCAGGACGCCGCGGCCGACGCCCATTCGGCCGGGCTCGTCTCGTGAAGGGGGCTCCTGACGAGGGGGCCGAATGCGACGACGAGGATGTCCGCCGGGAGCGCGGGCTCGAGCGCCCGGATGAAGGGCGCGGGATCTCGAGGGTCGATCTCGAAGGGGAGAGAGAGCGCGCCGAGCGAGGCCGCCCGGGCTTCCGTCTTGGAGGCGGACTTCCCGTGGATGACGAGATCCGCGCCGGCCTCGGCGAGGAAGCGCGACGCCTCCCAGCCGATGCCGCCCGTTCCTCCGACCACGAGCGCGCGGCGCGATGCGACGACGGAGCGCGCGGATACGGGCGAATATTGCGGGCTCGAATCGCTCATGCTAGGATCATCATCGGTTTTATGGAAGAATTCAACCGATTCCTGATAATCCTCGCGAGGCCCTCGGAAAGCGGCAACGTGGGAGCGGCCTGCCGCGCGATGAAGACGATGGGGTTCTCCCGCCTCGCCATCGTCGCCCCCGAAAGGGAACTGGATCCGCGCGACGTGGGCATGATGGCCGTCCACGCCATGGACGTATACGAGGGCGCGACGTTCCACGACACGCTCCTCGATGCCGTCTCCGGCTCGTCGCTCGTGGTCGCCATGACGAGGCGGAGGGGCCGCAAGCGCAAGGCCTTTTCCGTTCCGATCCAGGAATTCTCAGCGGACGCCTGGAAGCGGCCGGGGCCGATCGCGCTCGTGTTCGGGAACGAGCGGACGGGCCTCTCCGGGGACGAGGTCGACCTCTGCCACATGGCCGCGCATATTCCCGCGTCGGATGAATTCCCTTCCCTTAATCTCGCGCAGGCGGTGATGGTAGCCTGCTGGGAGCTCGCGCGAACGAGGCCCGGGCTCCTCGCGGGGGGGCCGGTACCGGCCCTCGCCGCCGACCTCGAGCTCGCGTCCGAGGACGCGGTCGCCTGCCTGGAGCGGATGGGCTTCTTTCGCTTGGCCGGGAGGGAGGACATGAGGCGCTTCCTCCGCGATCTCCTCGGACGGGCCGCCCTCTGCCCCTCCGAGGTCTCCGTCTTCTCTTCGATATTCAGGAAGTGCGAGGGCCTCTGGAAGGCGGCGGGCGGCGCGCCTTGACCCGGAGGTGGGTCGGGTATAGGCTTTCCCGCAGGAGGAAGCCATGATGAAAGCCCGCCCAGCGGTTCGCGCTTCCATAGCGGCGTTCGCGCTGATCCTATGCGCTCGGGTCGTCGCGGCGCCTCCGTCTCAGGCGCTCGATTCCGTACTGGATCCCTCCATCGGGCTCAAGGAGCTCTCCGACGCCGTGGCGCGGGGCAAGGCCGTCCCGGGCGACCGGTTCTTCCTCCTGACGGGCAGGATCGGCGTCGTCGTCGATAGGACCGGCGAGGCCGAGGGAGCCGAGTACCAAGGCGAGAGCGAGCTCGTCGGAGGAGAATGGATCGGCCTCGAATCCGTACGGTCCTTCAGGGCCTACCTCCGTTTCACGGGAAAGCGGTTCGCCGGCATCGGCGACGAGGATTCCGCCGATTGGATCGAGCGGGGAACGCTCGTCGTCGTGATCGGGTCTTTCGCGGGGACGGTCAAGGAGTACGGCAGCGATCGCCAGGTGGCCCTCATCGACGTGAGGCGCGTCATCCCCGTGGAATGAAAAAAGGCGCCCTCGCGGGCGCCTTCCGTTTTTCTCGATAACGCCTATCAGGACTCGGCGATGAGGAGGGTCTTGGCGTCGAGCTTGAGGGAGAGGTCCTCCGGCTTGATCCTGCCGTGGTCCTTCGAGACCCTGAGGTGGATGAAGTCCGGCTTGGGCTCGAGCACGATGACCACCGAGATGAGGTCGATGTAGTTCTTGAGGACCAGGGGGATGTCGTTCTCGTCGAAGAGCCTTCCCTCGCCGCTCACCGTGCATGAGTACCAGACCTCGAGATCCATTTCCTTGGCGAAGGCCTTCACGCCCTCGATGGTGGAGCGGTCCGCGCGCGCGAAGTCGAAGCCGTCGACGATGAGGGCCTCGGCCTTGAAGCCGCCGTCCACGATCATGGCCTTGAGGCTCTTGAGCACCTGCTCCTTGCCGACGGTCTCCTGGTTGAAGTTCATGAGGACGCGGTTCCGGGAAACCTCCTCGTGGATGTCCATGACGTCGTCCAGGCCCTTCTTCTTAGCGATCTCGGCGAAGATGTCCTCGTACCAGGAGATCACGTAGCTCGTGTGGGACACGAAGGAAACGTGGATGACCTTCTTTCCCTGGAAGAGCTTGTCCAGCGCGATCTGCACGAGGACGCTCGTCTTGCCGATGCCCTTCTGCGACGCGATGATCCCGACGTTGCCCTTCTGGAGGCCTCCCTCGATGGATTTCTCGAGGATCCTCACGGGGCTCTTCTGTATCAATTCGGACTTGACCATGCTACTCCTCTTCAGGGCGCCGTATGCTTGAATGATAACCCCGCTCCGGCGGGGAAGCAAGTTGCGCGATCCGCCCGCCGGGCGCCAAACGGCGGGCGCGCGAGCCTTATTTCTGGGCGTCCTTCTTGCGCTTCTCCTCGTACTTCTTGCGGAGGTCGTCCGAGACGCTCGTGGGGACCTTGCCGTACTTGAGGAATTCCATGGTGAACTCGGCCTTGCCCTGGGACATGGACCGGAGGACCGTGGAGTAGCCGAACATCTCCGAGAGCGGGACCTCGGCCTCCACGCGGGAGAAGTTCCCGTCCTCGGTGCTGGCGGTGATGATGCCGCGGCGCTGGTTGATGGAACCGAAGATATTGCCCTGGAACTCCGTGGGGCCCTCCACCTCGACCTTCATGATGGGCTCGAGGATGACCGGCTTGGCCTTGTCGTAGGCCTCGCGGAAGGCGCCGATGGCGGCGAGCTGGAAGGCGATGTCCGAGGAGTCCACCGCGTGGGACTGACCGTCGTTGACCACGCAGCGCACGTTGACGATGGGGAAGCCGATGAGCGAACCCTTGGACAGCGAGGCCTTGAAGCCCTTGTCGCAGGAGGGGATGAACTCGCTGGGGATCGCCCCGCCCTTCACCATGTTGACGAACTCGTAGTTCTTATCCTCGCAGGGCTCCATGTAGCCCGCGACGCGGCCGTACTGGCCGGAGCCGCCCGTCTGCTTCTTGTGCGTGTAGTTGAAGTCGGAGCGCTGGGTGATGGCCTCGCGGTACGCGACCTGGGGCATGCCCGTCTCGACCTCGCACTTGTACTCGCGCTTCATCCGCTCCACGTAGACCTCGAGGTGGAGCTCGCCCATGCCCTGGATGATGGTCTGCTGGGACTCGGGATCCACGAAGGTCCTGAAGGTCGGATCCTCCTTGGTGAAGCGGTTAAGGGCCTTGGCCATCTGGTCCGAGGCCTTGGAATCCTTGGGGTTGATGGCGAGCGAGATGACCGGCTCGGGGACGTACATGGACGTCATCGCGTAGTTGAGGCTCTCGTCGCAGAAGGTGTCGCCCGAGGCGCACTCGATGCCGAAGAGGGCCACGATGTCGCCGCAGGTGCCTTCGGTGATGTCTTCCATGTTGTCCGAGTGCATGCGGACGAGGCGGCCGACCTTGAAGCGCCTGCGGGCGCGGCTGTTGTAGAGCTCGGAGCCCTTCTTGATCATGCCCTGGTAAATGCGCACGTAGGTGAGCTGGCCGTACTGCCCGTCGTCCAGCTTGAACGCGAGGGCGACGGTGGGCTTGGCGTCCACGGACTCGAGGATGACCTCGGCCTCGTTCTTGTCGAGGTCGAGGGCGCGGTTCGTGACCTCGGTGGGATCGGGAAGGTAGCGGACCACGCCGTCCAGGAGGAGCTGGACGCCCTTGTTCTTATAGGCGGAGCCGACGAAGACGGGGACGATCTTCTCCGCGATGCAGCCCTTGCGCATGGCCGAGATCACCATCTCGGGGGTGGCGTTGCCCTCGAGGACGGCTTCCATGAGATGGTCGTCGAACATGGACGCGGCCTCGTAGAGCTCGTCGCGGTACTTTTCCGCGTCGGCCTTGAGGTTGACCGGTATCTCCGCGAAGCGGATGTCGTCGCCGCCGTCGCCGTCGAAGTAGACGGCCTTCATCTCGAGGAGATCGATGATGCCCTCGAGCTTCTCCTCGAGACCGATGGGGAGGGTCATGAAGACCGGGTTGAGGCCGAGCTTCTCAGCGAGCTGGCTCTTCACCTTGAAGGGGTTGGCGCCGGTGCGGTCGCACTTGTTGATGAAGGCGACGCGCGGTACGTGGTAGCGCTTGAGCTGGCGGTCCACCGTGATGGACTGCGACTGGACGCCGCCCACCGCGCAGAGCACGAGGATGGCGCCGTCGAGGACGCGGAGCGAGCGCTCCACCTCAACGGTGAAAACCACGTGTCCGGGGGTGTCGATCAGGTTGATCGTGGTGTCCTTCCACGTGACGTTGGTGGCCGCGGACTGGATGGTGATCCCGCGCTCGCGCTCGAGCTCCATGTTGTCCATGGTGGCGCCGACGCCGTCCTTGCCGCGGACTTCGTGGATCGCGTGGATCTTCTTGCAGTAGTAGAGGATGCGCTCGGACAAAGTCGTTTTGCCCGAATCGATATGGGCGCTGATGCCGATATTCCGCATCTTGTGGATATCGATGGCCATGGTTCGTTCTACCTCTCGGTCCTAGGATGAGGCGCTCTCGTGTACAATGTTTCGTGCAAGGCGCCTGCCGTTGCCGCGGCGTTCAGGTCCCGAGAAGGACGTACGTCCTCGAAGGACCGGCAATATCATCAAGCGGGTTTCCCGCGCGTTACCGTTTTCCTGCAAACTTTGCGATATGCCGATAGCGAACGGAGTATAGGGATATATAGTGTAAGTTTCAAGGGGCCGGCCCTGTGGTATGATGCGCTGGGATATGGAAAAGCTCTGCTTCTTGGGCTGTCTGGACGCTCCGTCCACGACGGTGGATGCACTCATCATCAAGAGCGCGATCCTCGCCTTCCAGCCCGGTCTCCTGCTCTTCGCCGATTCCACGGAAGAGAATTATCCATGGGGTGAAGCCCTTCTTGGTCTTACCATGCCGATCCTCAATATCGATCTCAGCGGTGAAAATGAACGCCTAAAACGGCTCGGTTTCTTGGCTGAGGAAGCCCAAGCCCTCGACCGGCTCGCTCGCCTCGGCGCACGAGGCCTGCTTCCCGATTCCGCTTCACGGGCGCTTGAGGAAATCGCGGAACTCAGGGCGGTATACCGCGATATTTTCGATGCGACGCTCAAACAGCAGAATGAGCGGCATATCCGCGAACGAGTCCTCTCCGCGGAACGTCGGGTGCGGGGCATTCTCATCCAGACCCTCGAAGGCCTCCCCGGCGGCGCGGAACGGTGCCGGAAGCTGGCGGAAATCCAAAGCGCCTCGGACGAACGAAGGCGGTCCCTCCTCCGGCGTTGCGGCGAGGCGCTCTCCCGGAACGGCGGGAGCGACGGGAGGGGCATCCTTGTCATGGCGAGCATTCCGGATGCCGCGACGCTGAGAGAGGCGGCGTCGCGGGGCCGCCTCCCCGGGGCGGAGCGATTCGCCCTCGCCGAATTCTGGGAGTGACGCGGACCGCGTCGCCGCCCTTGAAGCGTCGGCCGGATTCCGCGCAATAATATCGATATGGCTAAACGCGCCGCGACCGTAGAATACGTCTGCTCCTCCTGCGGGAGGAGGGAGCCCAAGTGGCTCGGGCGCTGTCCCGAGTGCGGCGAGTGGAACAGCTTCCGCGAGGCCCCCGCGCGGGATATCCGGCCGGGAGCTGCGGCGGAGGCCGAGGCGAAGCCCCTGCCCCTCCACGCCGTGAGCGCCGACGAGGGCGCGAGGATATCGTCCGGGCTCGGTGAGCTCGACAGGATCCTCGGCGGCGGCGTCATGAAGGGCTCGGTCGTCCTCGTGGGCGGAGAGCCGGGAATCGGGAAATCCACTCTCATGCTCCAGCTCCTTGCGAACGCCGATACCAAGGGCCGCCTCCTCTACGTCTCGGGCGAGGAGTCCGCGGGGCAGGTGAAGATGCGCGCCGACAGGCTCAAGGTGCGGCGAGAGGGGCTCGAGTTGCTTTGCTCCTCGTCGCTGAGCCGCGTCATGGAGGCGATGGACGAGCTCAAGCCCGTGATCATCGTGGTGGATTCCATCCAGACCCTGCATTCCCCCGAGGCCGGCCAGGTCCCCGGGACGGTGAACCAGATGAAGTATTGCGGCGCCGAACTGGCCGATTGGGCGAAGGCGCGCGGGGCTTCCGTTTTCCTCGTCGCGCACGTCACCAAGGAAGGGGTCATCGCCGGCCCCAAGGCCCTCGAGCACCTCGTGGACGCGGTCCTCTATTTCGAGCAAGCCGACTCCGACCTCCGTTTCCTCCGCTCCGCCAAGAACCGTTTCGGCGGCACCGACGAGCTGGGGCTCTTCAGGATGGGAGAGGCGGGGCTCGCGGAGGTGAAGGATCCGTCGGAGCTGTTCATCGTGAAACGGGACGGTTCTCCTCCGAGCGGAACCTGCGTGTCCCCGATTTACGAGGGCTCGAGGCCCCTCCTCGTGGAGATCCAGGCCCTCACCGTCGCTTCCAAGACGGGTCTCTCCCGGGTGTATTCGGACAAGGTGGATTCCCAGCGGGTGGCGCGGGTCGCGGCGGTCCTCGAGAAGCAGACCGGCCTCCGTTTCTCCGATCAGGACGTCTACGTGAACGTGGCCGGCGGCATCAGGACGGGGGAGGTGGGGGTCGAGCTGGCCCTGGCCTGCGCCCTGTATTCCGCGCGGACCGGAGCTCAGGTCCCGGGCGGCTGGGCCGTGGCCGGTGAACTCAGCCTCGCGGGCGAAGTCCGGCCTGTGCGGCACATGAAGAAACGCGCGAAGGCGGCGAAGGCCTCCGGCTACGCGCACGTTCTGGGGCCAGCCGGGGATCGGGACGAGGGCGCGAGGGGCGAGGACTGGATCGGGACCGTTTCGTTGAAGGACGCGCTCTCGCGGGTATTCGGATTCAAGGCCAAATCCGGGGGCCGGTCGGAACCGGATATCGCTTCCGACTCGGAATGAGACGGTTGATCGAGATTAATTATTCTTGAAGAACTATTCATTCATTTTTTACTCAAATCTCCAATATCTCCATAAGCGAAAAACCTGCAAATTTTTTTCTTGCTTTGACAAGTCAAGGAAGCTGTACTAAAAATTGAATACCGTCCGCGACGCGCTGGTATCAGGAGGAGGGATGAGGAAAATCCGAGAAGGGGCGAACGAGGCGGTACCCTTCCTCGATTTCCTCATCATCAACGTTCCCGTATTGCTGTTCATCGCGGGAATATTCCTCTCCCTATCGTTGTTCCTCGCGCTCAAGCCGGAGTTCCCCCTTATGCTGGCCTTCCTCGTGCCGGCATGGTGGTGCGTCTGCGGAGCCGTCGCGCTGAGCGCGGACTACCGGTTCCGCAAGCGGGACATTTACCTGCGCTTGCGCAGGACGGGGGCGCCCGAGAAGGGCTCGGCCCTCGGCAAGTCGCTTAGGCGGACGGTCTGCGGCGCCATGGTCCTGGCGGCCGCGTCCCGGCATCCGTGCGTAATCCGGACCTAGTCCGGTTAATCGGCCTGAAAGAGAGAGGTAGGGTATGAAGCGTCAGTTCAAATTCGAGGGACAGGGAGGGGAGATGTGGAGTCTCTTCTTCGTCCAAGGTCTCCTCACCTGCATCACCTTCGGCATCTACGGTCCCTGGGCGATGGCCAAGATCTACGCCTATTTCGCCGACAAGACGTCCCTCGACGGCAAGAAGTTCGCCTTCTCCGGCCAGGGCGGCGAGATGTTGAGCCTCTTCGTCGTGCAGGGCCTCCTCACCTGCATCACCGACGGCATCTACTACCCCTGGGCGATGGCGAAGATCCTTTCCTACATGGCGTCCAAGACCACCTATGACGGGAAGCCCTTCGCGTTCGAGGGCCAGGGCGGCGAGATGTTCAGCCTCTTCCTGATCCAGGGCCTCCTCACCTGCGTCACCTTCGGCATCTACTACACCTGGGCCATGGCCAAGATCTACGCCTACCTCTATTCGAAGACTTCCTGCGACGGCAAGTATTTCGCGTTCGAGGGCCAGGGCGGCGAGATGTTCAGCCTCTACCTTGTGCAGGGCCTCCTCACCGCCATCACCTGTTACATCTACGCGCCTTGGGCCACCGCCAAGATCGCGTCCTACATGGCTTCCAAGACCAAGTGGGGCCAGGACGCCTTCGCGTGCGAGATGGAGGGCGGAAAGCTCTTCAGCATCATGCTCAAGGGCGTGCTGCTCCCCATGGTCACCTGCGGCATCTACTACCCCTGGTACATGGCTGAAGTTACCAGCTATCAGGCTGATTGCTCCTCGGTCGGCGCGTAAGCGGCGAAGAAGCGATAAAAGGGGGCCGCGGAAGCGGCCCTCTTTTTTTGTCCTGATGATCGCGATTTCGAAGGGAAGGCTTTTCCGTTCAGTCCAGGGTCGGGATAAAGGAAGGGTCGACGCGGCCGTCGACTAAGCGTTCGGCGTGATGCCCGAAGGCGAGGAGGGCGCTCTCGGTGAAGGGTCTCGTGCAGAGGGGGATGCCGGCGGGGAGGGCACCGCGGGTTAGCCCCATGGGGATGGTGAGGGCGGGCCAGCCCGATACCGCGGGAAGGCTCGTCTCGCCCCCCGCGAAATGGTCCCCCAGGACGTGGTCCACGAGGCCCGCCGGGCCGTTGGAGGGCCAGACGACGAAGTCGAGTCGCTTTCGCTTGAACGCCTTGGAGAGGGCCTTCTTCTGGGCGAGCTTCAACGATACGCGGAGCGCCCTGCGGTACCGGCCGAGCCTGCGCCGCGCCTCCTTCACCGCTTCCTCGAAGATCTCCTGGCCGAAAAACGCGAGCTCCGATTCCGCGTTCGCCTCGTTCCAGAGTATGAGCGAGGAGAGGCTCCGCACCGGCGCGTCCGGCCGCTCCTCGAGGTAGGCCTCCAGGCCCGTCTTGAATTCCCTGAGCATCACGCGGTACTCGAATTTATAGAGCGCGCGGGAATGGCGGGGTTTGACCGGGTCGACCAGGATCGCTCCGGCCGAGCGCAGCTTCCCGAGGGTCTCCTCGAATAGGGCGTCCGTGGGCGCGTCGAATCCCGTGAAGCAGCGAGCCACGCCGACGCGCTTGCCGACGAGGTAGTCCGGACGCGTCTCCTGGATGAAGGCCGCGTAGCCGCCCGCGCAGTATCCGCCGCCCTTGTCCGCGAGGGCGTAGGCTTTTCCGTACCGTTCCGAAATGGCCTCGAGCTGGGTTGATCCGTCCTCCGGATGGGCGCCGCACATCGCGTCGAGAATGAGGGCGAGAGAGGTGCAGGAACGGGCGATGGGCCCCGCGGTATCCTGGCTGGAAGAGATGGGGACGATTCCGCCGCGGGGCACGAGGCCGAGCGTGGGTTTGAGCCCCGCGACGCCGCATACGGACGCCGGATTGATGATCGAGCCGTCCGTTTCAGTCCCGAGGGCCGCGGGCGCGAGGAAGGCCGCCACGGCCGCCGCCGATCCCGACGAGGAGCCGCCGGGGCTCCTGTCGAGCACGTGGGGGTTCTTCGTCTGTCCGCCCCGCGCCGACCATCCGCTCGATGAGCGGTGCGACCGGAAATTGGCCCATTCGCTCAGGTTCGTCTTCCCGAGGATGACGACCCCGGCTTCCTTGAGCCGCCTCACGGCCTCCGCGTCCCGGACCGGGCCCTTTTCCGCGAGGGCGAGGGACCCGGCCGTGGTGGGGGCGCCGCCCGTGGCGTCGATGTTGTCCTTGAGGAGGATGGGAACGCCGTGGAGCGGACCGCGGACTCTGCCCGCCGCGCGCTCGGCGTCGCGCGAACGGGCTTCCTCGCGCCATGATGGATTGAGCTGGATGACAGAACGGAGCTCGGGCCCGGAAGAGTCGATCAGCGAGATTCGATCCGCGAAGGCTTGGCAGAGACCGGCGGAATCGACGTCGCCCCGGGTTAGGGATTGAGCGAGTCCTTCTATATCAAGCCCGCAAATCCCTTCCATGCGGTCCAGTATGCCCGCCGGAAAGGGGGGCGTCAATCGTTCAGCCGAGAGGCCTGTCGGGGACGGCGCGGGCCCGCGCGTAACCCGGCTTTATGGAACCGTAGATGATCTCCACGCGGTCGTCGTATCCGATGAAGGCGCTCTTCATCGCGTTGATGGTGAGCTTCTCGATGTCCGCGAGCTGGAGGCCGAAGGCCCTCGCCGCGAGTTCGAACTCGCGCGAGAGGCTGGTGCCGCTCATGAGGCGGTTGTCCGTGCAGATGGCCGTCCTGAAGCTGTTGCGGTAAAAGACGCGGAAGGGGTGTCCCTCTATCGATGCGGCAGCCCCCGTCTGAACGTTGGAGGATAGGCAGCATTCCAGGGGGATGCGGCGGTCGCGGACGAAGGCGGCGAGCGAGCCCGGCTTCACCTTGCCGTTCGAATCCATGTCCTCGATGAGGCGGGTGCCGTGCCCGATCCTCTGGGCTCCGCAGATCTGGATGGCCTGCCAGATCGATTCCGGTCCGAAGGCCTCCCCCGCGTGGATGGTGATGTTGAAGTTCTTGTTGCGGATGTACTGGAAGGCGTCGAGGTGGCGCTTGGGCGGATGCCCCGATTCGTCTCCAGCGATGTCGAAGCCCACGACGCCGCGGTCCCGGAAGGCCACGGCGAGCTCGGCGGCCTCGAGCGAGAGCTTGGCGTCCATGTTCCTGAGCGCGCAGACGATGACCCCGTAGCGCGTGCCCGTCGCCTGTCGTCCGGCCTCGAGGCCGCGGAGGACCGAGGAAACGACGCGTTCGAGGTCGAGGCCGCGCTCAGTGTGGAGGATGGGGGCGAAGCGGATCTCCGCGTACACGACGCCGTCCGCCGCGAGGTCCTCGATGGTCTCGCGCGCTACCCGCTCGAGGGCGGCCTCCGTCTGCATGACCGCGCAGGTGGCGGAGAAGCCTTCAAGATAGAGGGGGAGGCTCTTCCGTTCCGCTCCGCGGCGGAACCAGGCGCCCAGTTCTCCGGGGTCGCGGGTCGGGAGTTCCAGTCCTGATTCCGGGGCTAGGTCGATGATGGTCGAGGGGCGGAGCCCGCCGTCCAGGTGGTCGTGAAGCTCGACTTTCGGGAGCGAACGGATGAAGGCGAGGAGTTCCATGGCCTTAATATACGACTCCGGGAGAACGGCGCCAGGAAAATCCGCGCTTGTGCTCGATACTATACCGATGTATAGTAAACGCATGGATATGAAGGAGAGGCTCTCGATCCTGGCCGCGTCAGCGCGATACGACGCTTCCTGCGCCTCCTCCGGCACCGAGTCGACGGGAAAGAGCCGGGGCAGGACGGGGCACGCGGTCCCCGGCGGGGTCTGCCACAGCTGGACCGGGGACGGCAGATGCGTCTCCCTCCTCAAGGTCCTGTACTCCAACGCCTGCCGCTATGATTGCGCTTACTGCGCGAACAGGCGTTCCGCGGACGTCCGCCGGACCAGCTTCACGCCGGACGAGCTCGTGCGCCTCACCGTCTCGTTCTACCGGAGGAACTACATCGAGGGGCTTTTCCTCTCCTCCGGCATTTTCTCCGATCCGGACATCGTTATGGGGAAGCTCGTAGAAGTGGCGCGCAAGCTCAGGACCGAGGCGGGCTTCGACGGCTACATCCACCTCAAGGCCATTCCCGGAGCGGGCGACGCCCTCCTCGCGGAGGCGGGTCGCTGGGCCGACCGCCTCTCCGCCAACATAGAGCTCCCGACCGAGTCGAGCCTCGAATACCTCGCGCCCGAGAAGCGCGGCCCGACGATCATTTCCGCGATGCGGTCGATCCGCGACGGCATCCTCGAGGGACAGGAGGCGAAGCGCGCCGGGCGGAGGCCGCTGAACGGGCTCCGCGGCTTCGCTCCCGCCGGGCAGAGCACCCAGCTCGTGATCGGCGCGAGCCCCGAGCCCGACGGGGCGGTCCTCAAGCTCGCGGATTCCCTCTACCGGAAGATGGGGCTCAAGCGGGTCTATTATTCCGCGTTCTCCCCGGTGAGCTCAGATACGCGCCTCCCCTCGAGCGCGCCGCCGCTCAGGCGCGAGCACCGCCTCTACCAGGCCGATTGGCTCCTCCGCTTCTACCACTTCTCCATCGATGAAATCTGCCCGTCGGACGGGAACCTGAGCCTCGAGTACGATCCGAAAGCCGCGTGGGCCGCGGCCCATCCCGAGTTCTTTCCAATCGATATCGCGACCGCGGACTACGAGGCGATCCTCCGCGTGCCCGGGATCGGGGTGACGGGCGCCCGGAGGATCCTCGACGCGAGGAGGGCGAGCGATCTTGGATTCCATTCCGTGACGAGGCTCGGCATCGTGATGAAGCGGGCGCGCCACTTCATCACCGTGCGCGGGCGGGGCATGGAAGGCATGATAGAACCGGGAAGGAGGCTGAACGACATCCTCAAGTCAGATCCCGCGCCCGGAGCGGACGATGAGTCTTCCTTCGCCATCGCGGGAGATGCCGGAGCGGACCGGCGTCCGCAGATCGAGTTCGACTTCGATGCTTGATACGGTCTCGAGATTCCGCTTCGAGCCGACGATCGCGGGATTCTTATCCATCCTCGAAGCCCTGTCCCTGCATGATGGCGCGATAGATTCCATCGAACCCGATGGAGCAGTCGCGGATGCCGATTTATTCCATGATTACGCGTTCATCCCGACGGATCGAGCGAAGGCCGAGGCGTTCAGGGCGCGGCTCGCGAAGACGGGGGGAAGGACGGTCGAGGAACTGGAGGCCGCCTTCCTGAGCGGTAGGGCCGTTTGGAGAGAGGCCGTCGGGTATTGCCGCTTCGCGCTCTCGGGCGAAACGGCGAAGCTCGATGACGAGACCGATCCCGACGTCCGCGCCGTCAAGGCGGCATGGAGGGCGACCGTCAAGGAGATCCATCGATTCGAGGGAATCCTCCGTTTCATACCGAGATCCGACGGAGCCTACGTCGCCGTTTTCGATCCCGACGCCGACATTCTCGAACGCCTCGTGCCCTTCTTCGCGTCGCGTTTCGGCGATACGCCATTCCTCCTCATAGATGAGCGTCGGAATAAATGCGGAGGAACCGCGGCTCCGCGCGGAAGAAAGGCTGCGGAATCGTGGGACGACGAAGACGCTTCGGGCGACGAATACGCGGGATTGTGGAAGGCCTTCTACCGCGCCACCGAGAATCCCGCGCGCCTCAATCCGGAACTCAGGAGGCGATTCATCCCCTACCGGTACTGGAAGAACCTTGTCGAGATGGAGGGGGAGCTCCGGTGAGCCGAGGCCTCCAGCCGTAGCGCTCGAGATCGATCGAGCCGTCGTCCTCGACGGACACGCCCTCCGCGCGGAGCAGGGCGATCTGCTCGTCGCGGCCGTGGCCCTCTAGGGCGATCCTTCCTTTAGTCGCCGTAGCCCCTTTCGCGACGACGCGCTGCCACGGGAGGCGGGATATCTCCGAACGAGCGTGGAGCGTCCGCACGACCTGGCGCGCGCCCAGGGGACTGCCCGCCGCCGCGGCGATGCCGCCATAGGTGCACACCCGGCCTTTCGGTATTGAGGAAACGATCTTTTCCACTATCAGGGTGAAGTCGCTCAATCCCTTCGCGCCGCCCGCCGCGCTTTCTTTCTTTTTCATGCTGTCCCTCGCCGTTCCGTTCTCGGCATGCCGTATCCGAGTGACGAGTATAGCACCCCTTGTCATGGATCGGCGCGACCGGTATCACCGTTTGCCCACGAGACGGATACCGGGTATACTGGATCCACTGTGCGTAGCGCCGGAATCGGTCCGGCCGCGCGATCGCCCGTCGCGGATATGCGCGCGGAAGGATCGTCGCGGTGAGTACCGTTAAAATAGACCTCCATTGCCATTCGACCCAGAGCGACGGAGACCTCGATCCCGCCGCGCTCGCCGAGCGCGTAGCGGCGACGGGCGTCAGGATCGCGGCCCTCACCGATCACAACGCCGTATCGGGCGTTGAAGCGTTCCGCGAGCGGGCGACCGAGCTGGGCATGAAGCACATGAACGGCGTGGAGATCGATATCCCGTACCGCGGGCTCAGCATCCACGTACTCTGCTACGGGTACGGGAAGACGAGCCCGGCGTTCGAGAAGTACCTCGGTCGCGGACGGCAGGTCCTCAGGTACTTCGGCGTGCGGAACGACATCCGCGAGCTCGTCAAGATCGCGCACGATATCGGGGCGCTCGCCGTGTTCGCCCACCCCCTCGCGTATCCTGGCGTGAAGAGCCTCGAGGAGCTCGCGGAGGATCTCAAGGACGCGGGGATCGACGGGCTCGAGGCGTATTACAGCCCGTACGAGCCTGAGGAGCACGAGCGACTCCTCGGTATCGCCCGCTCGCTCGGGCTCTTCGTGACGGGCGGGAGCGACTACCACCGCGACTATCCCAGCCGCGTGCGAAAGGAATACCGCGGCATCCTCAATATCCGAAGGGCCACCGAGCCCGGCATCGAGGTTCCCGAATCCGACATCGCCCCCTTCCTCGAGCTGATGGGGGACAGGGTTTCGGGCTGAAGCGGCCGGACGCGAAAAAAAACGGAGGCCGGCTCAGCGCCGACCTCCGCGGTCGCGAGATTCAGGGCGGATACCGATCGATCCGCCGACGGGCCTCATTCGCCGTAGTAATTGATGAGGCAGCCCGAAAGGATGATGGCGCGTTCGCCCTCTTCGAGGCCGGGAAGGCCGAGGACGATCTCTTCCTTCGATGAACCCTTCACGAGAAGCGCCTTCACGGATTCCGCGCCCGAGCTCACCGCCGCGCGGACGCCCTTAACGACGATCCTGTCTCCCAGCGCGAGCTTGGCGGCCGCGGCCTGATCCACGATGAAGGGGAGCATGCCCCAGTTCACGAGGTTGGAACGGTAGCGCTTGGTCGCGTAATCGATGGCCGCGTTGGCCCAGCCGCCGAGGACCTTCTGGCAGGAAGCCGCCTGCTCGCGGGCGGAACCGTCTCCCGGCTTGTTCGCGAAGACGATGGAGCCGATGCCGGTCTTCTCGCGCGAAAGTCCCGCTACGCCGGCGGCCTCGAGCGACTTCCACATGGAGTCTAGGGACGCCGCGTCGCCGCCCGTCCCGCGACGGGCCTGCTCGGCGGCCTGCACGGCCTTGGCGCGGCCCACGTAGCCGGGGTCCTTGCGCGAGAGCGTGAATTCGGCGAGCTTGAGCGGGTTGGAGCGGTAGGACGAGGTCTCGCCCGAGGGGATGAGCTCGTCCGTGGTCGTTACCGGGTCGCGGATGACCGAGACGACCTCGAGGACGATGTCCTCGGTCAGGGGGATCATCTTGGGCCAGTCGGCGATGTTGGGCCCGAGGACGAGGTCGAGCTCGGGCTTGGCCTTCCCGAAGCCGTTGAAGACCCGGGCGTCGTAGCAGGAGCGATCGTAGGAATACTCCCAGCCCCGCTCCTTGAAGCCGATCTCGGTGGCTGGCGTGAGGAGCCCGCCGTTCGCCGCCGTAGCCGCGATGGAGCGGGCGTCCATGAGGGCGACCGAGGTGATCTGCCCGGCCGAGGGCTTGGAGCCTTCGCGGCTCGGGAAGTTGCGCGTGGCGTGGCGGATGGAGAAGCCCTTGTTGGCGGGGACGTCGCCTGCGCCGAAGCAGGGACCGCAGAAGGCGGTGCGCATGGTGGCGCCCGCGGAGATGAGGTCCGAGGCGGCCCCGTTCCTGGTGATGGCGGCGTTGACGGGCTGGCTTCCGGGGTAGACCGAGAGCCAGAACTCGCCCGAGCCCGTGCTCTTTCCGCGAAGGATGTCCGCCGCGGCCATGATGTTCTCGTAGGTGCCGCCCGCGCAGCCGACGATGACGCCCTGGTCCGCGTAGAACTTCCCGTTCACGAGCTTGGAGCGGAAATCGACCTTGAGGTCGGGATTCTCCATGACCTTCTGGCCCTCGATTTCAGCCTCCCTGAGGATCTCCTCAGGCCGCGCGCGGAGCTCCTCGATGGAGACGGCGTTGGCGGGATGGTAGGGCAGGGAGATCATGGGCCGGATACTGGAGAGGTCCACCACGAGGGCCCCGTCGTACTTGGCGAGGGGGGCGGGCGCGAGCTTCCTGTACGCGTCCGGCCTTCCATGCGTCTTGAAGAAGCCCTCGACCGTCTCGTCGGTGATCCAGATCGAGGAGAGGCAGGTGGTCTCCGTGGTCATGCCGTCGATTCCGCAGCGGTAGTCCGCGCTCAGCGAGGCCACGCCGGGGCCGGCGAATTCCATGACCTTGTTCTTCACGAAGCCCGAGGCGAAAACCTCCCCGACGATGGCGAGGGCCGCGTCGTGCGGTCCGACGCCGTCGACCGGCTTTCCCTCGAGCCACACGAGGACGACGTCCGGCCTCTTGAGGTCGTAGGTCTTGCCGAGTATCTGCTTCACGAGCTCGGGGCCGCCCTCGCCGACGGAGAGCGTCCCGAGGGCCCCGTAGCGTGTGTGCGAGTCCGATCCGAGGATCATCCTGCCGCAGCCGCTCATCTCCTCTCGCATGTAGGTGTGGATGACCGCCTGGTGCGCCGGGACGAAGATGCCCCCGTACTTGCGCGCGGCGGAGAGCCCGAAGACGTGGTCGTCCTCGTTGATGGTCCCGCCCACCGCGCAGAGGCTGTTGTGGCAGTTGGTGAGGACGTAGGGGATGGGGAACTTCTCGAGGCCCGAGGCGCGGGCCGTCTGCACGATGCCCACGTACGTGATGTCGTGGGAGGCGAGGGCGTCGAACTTTATCCTGAGGTCCCTGTCCGTGCCCTCGTTGTGCGCCTTGAGGATGGACCATGCCATGGTGCCGTCCCGCGCGGCCGCGGGATCGGTCCCGGCGGGCAGGGGGGGCAGGCCCGCGGCCTTGAGGCGCGCGTCGAACGCGTCCGCTGCCGGAGAGGCGCCCAGCTCGGATTCCGGAAGGAGGACCGAGCCGCCCGCGAGGTAGACGCCGCCCTTGATTTCCTTGAACATTTCCGCGCTAGCCCCTTCCGCGCACGAGGACGCGAACCTGCTTGTAGAGCCCCTCGCCCTCGCTCTTGGTCTCGATGTCCCCGATGTCGTTGAGCGTGGTGTGGATGAGGCGGCGCTCGAAAGGATTCATGGGCTCGAGAAGGACGGACTGCCTGGAGGCTCGCACCTTCTCCGCCGTGGCGTAGGCGAGGCGCACGAGGGCCTCCTCCCGCCTGATCCGGTAGTTCTCGGAGTCCAGGATGACGCGCGTGTCGTCGAAGCCGATGCGGCCGGCGTACACGTTGGCGATGAGCTGGAGCGAGTCCAGGTTCTTGCCCTTCTTCCCGATGATGATGGCGGAGTGCTCGGACTCGATCCTTAGACCGACCTTGCCTTCTTCCCGGAAGAGGATGCTGACCGTGGCGTCGTAGCCCATCTTGACGAGTACGTTGGAGACGAACTCGATCATCTTGGCCTCGAACGCCTCGATCTCGCCCGGTTCGCGCGGCTGCACGGGACGCCGCTCCCTCGGGGACTCCCGGTCGGCGCCGGCTTCGCGGTCGGCGGCGGTTTCCCGCTCCCCGCCGCCCATAGAGGCCGCGGCGGCGGATCCGGGCGCGGGCTCCCCGTCCGTATGGACGCGGATCTTCACCCAGCCCTTCTTGAACAGGAACCCGTCCTTCTTGGCTTCGACGATCTCGACGTCGAAGCCGTCCCTGCCGAGGCCGAGCTCCTGGGCGGCTCGGTCGATCGCCTCTTTTTCCGTCTTTCCCTCGAATTCGTATACCATGGCGTCTAGCTCCTCTGCGCCTTAAGTTTTCGATCGTGGATGATGCGGTTCGTGATCATCTGCTGGACGATGGTGAGCAGGTTGGAGGTGATCCAGTAGACGAGGAGTCCCGCGGGCGCGTTGTACAGGATGAAGAAGAACAGGATGGGGAGTCCGTACATCATGAACTTCATCTGGGCCGCGTTCTGCCCCGGGGCCTGGTTGGATTGGGTGTATTTTCCGTAGAAGAGCTGCGAGACGAGGTAGATGACGGGCAGGATGCGGATGGCGTTGAACGTGAGGCCCAGGACCGTGAACCCGCTGAAGGAGAACACGGAGTCCGGCTGGGAGAGGTCGGGGATCCAGCCGGGGATGAACATGGCGTTCCTGAGGTCGAAGTGCGTGTTGAAGAGCTGGTACATGGCGAAGAAGAGCGGAAGCTGGATCAGCATGGGGAGGCATCCCGACAGGGGATTGTAGCCCTCGCGCTTGTAGAATTCCATGAGCTCCTGGTTGAGCCGGTCCGGCTTGTCCTTGTACTTTGCCTGGATCTCCTGGATCTTGGGCTGGAGCTCGGCCATCTTGGCCGTGCCCACGCTGCTTTTCAGGGTGAGCGGGAAGGAGAGGGCCTTCACGAGGATCGTGACGAGGATGATGGAGACGCCCCAGTTGCGGACGATGGCGTAGAAGAGCTCCATGGCCTTCTTGAGGAGCCATTCGAGCCAGCCCAGGAAGACGTTCGCGTCGGTCGACTTCTCGATGTACAGGTCCGAATAGCCGAAGGCGTTCTTCTTTCCGTCCGAATAGCGGATCATCTCCGCCCTTACGTTGGGGCCGAGGTAGAAGCGCATGACGTCCTCGGACACGGAGCTCGTCATGGGCGGCCTCGAGAGGCTCAGCTGGGATACGGAGGCGACGTCGCCGACGGGCATGGTGTTGTAGGCGACCGTGTAGGCGGTGGCGTCCGGAACGGCCACGAGGCTGAAGTACTTGCCCGTCACGGTGGCCCAGCGGACCCGGTCCTCGAGGAGCTTCTCCGTCTTCGGCTTGATCTTGTATTCCTTCTTCTTGCCGTTGGAGAAGGTCCAGTACCGACGCGTGTCCCCGTAGTTGGAGAGCTTCTCGAACCGGGGACCGATCTGCGGCCCCATGAAGAGCGTGTACGCGGCGTTGTTCTTGTTGAGGGACGGCGCGGCGTTGACGCTGTTCTCGATGGCGATCTTGAGCTCGAACATGTACTCGTCGGGCTTGAAGGAGAAGGTCTTCCTGAGGGTGAAGGGGATCAGCGCGCCGCCCGGACCGGGCGCTTCGTAGGCGCGGCTGAATTCGAGCGTCAGGGGGTTCGGCTTGCGGACGCGCATCGGCTCGCGCGACACGAGGGTGCCCCTGTCGCCGAAGGCGTGGCCGAAGAAGTACGGATCCGAGTCCCCGTTGTAAACGAGGTCGACGGGGGCCTTCCCGTCCAGGTGCTTGAGCGCCTTGGCCGAGCGGAGGATGCCGCCGTCCGCCGAGAAGACGAGCTCGAGGACGTCGGTGGTCACCTTGACCTCCCGGCCGGCGGCTCCGATGTCCGCGTTGAGCGCGGAGAGCGCTTCGGCGCCGGCAGCCGGGGCGTCCGCGGATAGGGATGCGGTCGCCGCGGGGGCGGGAGCCGCGGGCGCGGGCGTCGCCGCGATCGGCGCGACCGTCGCTTGCGCCTTCGCCGCCTGATTCTTCTCGAGTTTGGCCATGATGATCGGGTTGACGAAAAGGAACCAGGCCATGATGGCCACCGCCGTGATCGCGATGGCGATGATGCTTTTCTTGTCCACGCTCTGCTCCTAAAAAAACAGGTAATCGGCTTCCTGGCCGCCCCCGAAGGCGGGCGACGTTCACGGAACCGGGTCGTAGCCTCCGGGATTAAAGGGATGGCAGCGCAGGAGCCGCTTCAGGGCGAGCCAGGAACCCTTGCCCGCGCCGTAGCGGCCGATGGCCTCCATAGCGTACACGGAACAGGTCGGGTGGAAGCGGCAGGCGCGCGGCAGGAGCGGCGAAACGGCTTTCTTGTAGATCCTGAGGGTACCGATTAGCAGCTTCTCGAGGAACCCGCTCATGGATCGGCCCGGGACAGGAGTCCCGCGCTCGAGAGGAGCCGTTCGACCTGGGACCTGCGCTCCCGCATGTCGTCCGATCCGGGGAAGACCTGGAAGACGAGATCGCGGGAGGAACCGTCCAGCCTCGGACGGAGGAGGCGGAAGCTCTCCCGAACGAGGCGCTTGGCCCTGTTGCGGTCCACCGCCCGGCCGAATCCCCGCTTGAGCGCGATGCCCATGCGCGGATGCCCGAGGCCATTCTCGCGCCAGGCGAGGCGCATCCCGCGGAGGGAGTTCGATCGTCCCGACTGGAGGATGTCCCTGATCTCCGCGCCTTTTTTCACGCGGAGCCGGGGAGGAAAGGAGTGCTTCCTGACTGGAACCGGTAAGTCCGCCGCGCGAGGCATGCCGCCCCGTCCCGCCTAGTACTTTTTCTTCTCGTCCGAGACGGAGAGCTTGATCCGTCCCTTGGCGCGACGGCGCTTGAGGACCAGACGGCCGCCCTTGGTGGCCATCCGGGCGCGGAATCCGAATTTCCTGTTTCTCTTGACTTTGCTGGGCTGATAGGTGCGCTTCATTTGTCGACGTTCTCCTCGTCGGGAATATCCATCAAGTATCTATCAGATACGGATGTGCGTTTCTGGCGAAACCGTTTGAATGCTGGCCGGACCAAGGCCGGCGGTAGATCACGGGATCACGCGAATGGTAGGGGAAGTATACCTTTCAGGGCGAGCTTCGTCAATCTTGGCCCGGAGCCGGGGCGGCGGGCCTCAGGGCTCGTTCCCGCCCTCGCCGCGCCTTGATCCGGCCTTGCGCTTCACGCTTTCCCGCAGGCGTTCCAAGGCCGACTTGAGGCGTTCATCCTTTATGGATTTCAGGGGGGCCGACCCGGCCCTTCCTTCGCCCTCCGCGGCCGCTTCCCCGTCCCCCCGCCCATCCGCGGTCATCGTATCCGGCTCCCCTTCATCCGTTTTCGCGAGCGTCCGTTCGGTACCTGCCGCGGGGCGGGGAAGCTCTCCGCTTCCGAGCCTGAAGGCGACTGCCCTGACCTTGAGCTCGGGCCAGTCGCGCTTGATGGCCGAGAGGATCTCCTCCTGCCTCATCTGGAGGAGCTGGATCCAGGACGGGTGGTCCGCTTCCACGATGACGATCCCCCGCTCGACCTCGGCGACCCGCGAGTGCGCGGAGAGCCGTTCCCCGACGACCTGCTTCCAGGAACGGAAGAAGCCCGAGGCCCGTTCGGCCTTATCGGCGAGGTCGCGGTCCATGAAAGAGGCGAGGACGTCGGATGCCGCCCGAATGGGGATGCGAGCCATGAATGAAAGGTATCGCGCGGCGAGGCTTTCAGGAAGGGGGCGTAACGGCCTCGGCGCGACGGGGCGCGTCGAGGCTCCCGCGAAAGATCACTTCCCGGATTGAGCCTCCACCTTGGCCCAGTTGGCCTTCGCCTTCTTCATATTGCCTTCCCGGTCTTCCTCGAACTTTTTCCTGATCTCCTTGCTGTACTGGAAGAACACCCGGCCATCGACCATGTCCCAGGTATCGATCTCCACGGGGAAGAAGACGCCCAGGGACGCTCCGAAGGCGCAGTAGCCTCCGAATGCGGGCAGGTACTTCTCGGGATCCTTCACGAACGCGGCCTTGTTCGCTTCGGATGAGAAGAGGAAATTGTAACCGCCGAATTCGGCGGCGATGTAGGGGTTGGCCTTGATCGCCTTGCCCTCGGCATGGAACGCGACGGGGTCGTAGCCCTGCATCGCGTACTTCCCGATGGGATCCGTGTTCAGGATCAATTTCATGATGCCCTCCTCGCGGTAATGTATTGCGTTCAGTGAAAGACAGGCCGTGCAGCGCCAGCCGCGTGGATCACCATTGTTCCACGAAAACAGGTTCGCGATCGATGGAAACAGCGCTCGCGTTCGAGCTATGCACGACCGGAGCTGGATTTCCCGAGTTAGTCACTATATGCGTTACCTGGACGGACGAGGCGCTGAAATGTGCGGATACGTCTACGGTCGCGGGCGTTTCGCTCCATAATACCAATACCGTCTTCCCCTCGACCGTGAACGCGCATCCGCCCGGTATCGACCGAATCTCCGTGAAGTTTTTTATCTTGCCATTCAACAGCTTTAGGCTATGGTAAGCCGGTTTTTTAACGATGGCCGCCGAGTCTTCCGTCAGAATCATATCCGCCCATGGCAGGGCTTCCGCGTCTTTAGCTTTATGCACGCTTAGCCAGAATACTTTATCAGCCGATCCAGCGAAAGCGAGCACGTAACGCTTCACCAAGTCGATGGATTGCTCGGCGCTATCAGCGTAATCCATGTACGCCCTCGAATCGAGTCCGCCTATTTCGCTCGCCCATACGGGCTTCGAATACCCCTTAGCGGTCATGAGGTCCCGGAGCCACTGAAGTCTGTCCGGAATCGAATCCAAGGTGTAGTACAGATGGACATCGGCGATATCGAAGGAGTCCTTGCCGGACGAATACACGAGATCCACGAAGTCGAAAGCGGCTTGATACGCCGGGGCTATCGGCTCGGTCACGTCTATTGCGGCGAAGGGTATGCCGGCGGGAAGCACGCGAGCGGCCGGGTCGGCGCCCTTCACCGCGCCGTAAGCCGTTTGTAGGAGTTGCAGGTATTCCGCACGGGTCCCCATCCAGAATGATAAAGAACCGTAGACCTCGTTTTCGATTTGGTAATAGCCCACCCTGCCCTTGTACCTCGCCGCGAGCGACCTGACGAACCCGCGGTAATCCTCGAAATCGACCGGCGCCGTGGGCGGCATAATCGACGTAATGATGTTATTCGAAGGATCCCGCCGCTCCTTGATGGCCCAAGGAGCGGTGCAATACACCGTGAACAGGATTTGCGTATCGGGGGGCAGGGCGGCCACGGCCGCATCCGTTTTTTCCCAATCGAAATTCCCGCGGCTCGGTTCGATGAAATACCAGTATATATCGAACCGGACTATTCCGACGCCAAGGTCCGGGACATACGTCGCCAGGGTCGGCAGATTCGCCTGCATGGAGTATTGGTTGATGCCGTACCACAGGTAATCGATCCCGATCCTGTCCCGGGCCTCCCCCGGCTGAACGTATGGGCTATCGGACCGCATCTGGCATGATAAGGGGATCGAGATTGCCATGAGCGATATGGCGACCGTTACGCTGCACGAAAAGGTTTTTCGGGACATTCATGCGCCTCCGGTACCGAACGGATGTTGCTATCGAATTTTCCAGAAAACCCGGCGAATATGAGTATATCTCCGTCTCCCTCTACAGACAATCATAATAGGATGACGTCCATGAAGGCCATAGCGTGAGCGACTCGGCGCCCACGATAGCGGGCATACAATCACTACCAATACGTACCGCGAACGCTCTTTGCGTGAGCGACTCGGCGCCCGCGATAGCGGGCATACAATCACTACCAATACGTACCGCGAACGCTCTTTGCGTGAG
>CAYNQK010000001.1:70394-124815 GCA_964399285.1 uncultured Spirochaetales bacterium
CGATTGAAGTGAAAATAAAAAAGCCGCCATGGGGCGGCTTTTTTATTGGAGCGGAAAGCGCGACCCCCGCGACAGCGGGGGGCACGCCCATTTTTATTTGAAACGGGCTTACAGTCCCTTGGCCACCATGTCGCCGACCTCGGTGGTGCCGAAGCCCATCTTGCCGGCGGCCTGGCTCTTCATCTTCTGCATGGCGGCCATCATGGAGGCCTCGATGGCCTTAGCGGCCTTCTCCTCGCCCAGGGTGTCGACCATCATCATGGCGGCGCCGATGGCGGCCATGGGATTGATGACGTTCAATCCGGTGTACTTGGGGGCGGATCCGCCCATGGGCTCGAACATGGAGACGCCCTCGGGATTGATGTTGCCGCCCGCCGCCACGCCGAGGCCGCCCTGGATCATGGCGCCGACGTCCGTGATGATGTCGCCGAAGAGGTTCTCCGTCACGACGACGTCGAACCACTCGGGATTCTTCACGAACCACATGTTGGCCGCGTCGACGTGGTTGTAGTCGCGCTTGATCTCGGGGTATTCGCGCGTTCCCATCTCCTCGAAAGCGCGGTACCAGAGGTCGCCGCAGGCGGTGAGCACGTTGCGCTTATGGACGAGGGTGATGGGCTTGGCCGCGTACTTGGGATTGGAGGCGTTGCGCTTCTTCTTGAGTTCGAAGGCGTAGCGGAGGCAGCGGTCCACCGTGCGGCGGTCGTAGACCATGAGCTGGGTGGCTATTTCGTCGGGGGTGCCCACGCGGGTGGCGCCGCCCATGGAGGTGTAGATGCCGCCCGAGTTCTCGCGGATCACGACGAAGTCGATGTGCTCGGGGCCCTTGTCCTTGAGCGGCGTCTCGACGTTGGGATAGAGCTTCACCGGGCGCAGGTTGATGTACTGGTCGAGGGCGAAGCGGATCTTGAGGAGGATGCCGGTCTCGAGGATGCCGGGCTTCACGTCGGGGTGCCCGATGGCGCCGAGGAAGATGGCGTCGAACTTCTTGAGCTCGTCGAGCTCGGCGTCGTCGATGGTCTTCCCCGTCTTGAGGTAGCGCTCGCCGCCATAGTTGAAGTTATGGTAGTCGAGCTTGAAGCCGAATTTTGCCTGTGCAGCGTCCAGGACCTTGAGGCCCTCGCGGACGACTTCCGGACCGGTCCCGTCGCCGGGCAGGACCGCGATCTTATATGTCTTTCCCATGTCGTTCTTTCCTCCTGAGCTAGGTGTGCAACCATAGACGGGAGGGCTGGATCGTGTCAAGACTGAAGCAATGCTTCAGTCGCTACAGTACTAGTGTTCTACCTGCGGAAAAAGGGATATACCAATAGAACGCCGGCGGGGAAGAAACCTTTTGTAAAAAGGTTTCCTGCCCCGCGCCCCACCTTCCAAAAATCGCATCGAGGTATGGGGCATACTTTTTGGAAAACATCGTGAAAACGATTATCCCGAGCGGTACCCATTCCAGATCGATCAAGGTAGCATAGGAGCGACGGCCGGCTGTCGATCGCCGTCGAATTCGAACGAGTACGTTCTGTGGAGGTGGAACCGGGTGGGAGCGATCGCGGGAATTATTGGGCGGGGGCGGATGGATCTCGTACGCGCTATGATGGAACCGATGGCGCGACGCGGAAGGGCGCGCGTCGCGGAGATCGAAACCGGCGGCGCGACGATGATCGGGGCTTGGTCGAAGGCGGAGGAGCCGGACGTCGCGTCGGAGCCCGGCGCGGCTTGGGACGGGCTCAGGGTGGACGCGGGCGATGAAGCGGCCCTCGGCCGCGAGACGGGGCCCTTCGCGATCGCGTCCGTCATCGACGGGGAACTCCTCCTCGCGCGCGATCCCCTCGGATTAAAGCCTCTTTATTACGGGCGCGCCGATGGCGAGCTCGCGTTCGCCTCCGAGGTGAAGGCCCTCCTGCCGCATGTGGACGAGGTCCGGGAATTCCCTCCGGGATCGACGTTCAGGCCGAGCCGCGGCTTCGTTCGGTATACCGATTGGCCCGGGTCCGGGGCAAGGGAAGAAGAACTGACCGAGGGGCCCGAGGAGATCGCGGCCGAACTCAGGCGGAGGCTTTCCGCGGCTATCGAACGCCGCTTTGAAGAACTCGGCGGCGGCGCCGAGGAGCGGACGGGGATCTGGCTATCGGGGGGCGTGGATTCATCGGTGATCGGGGCGCTCGCCGCCGGAATGGCGGGGACGCTCCATTCCTTCGTGGCCGGCGCGCCCGGAGCCCCCGACGTGGAATACGGCGGGATCATGGCGAAGCGTCTCGGCACGCGGCACCACGTCATCACGGTGACGCCCGAGGAAATGGCCGCGGCCCTTCCCGAGGTCATCGACGCCCTCGAGTCCTTCGACGCCCTCCTCGTGCGCTCCTCGGTAATGAACTACCTCGCGTCCAAGGCGGCCTCCGGATACGCGGACGCGGTGCTCTCGGGCGAATGCGGCGACGAGCTCTTCGCGGGGTACGAGTACATCAAGGAACTGCCGGAAGGAGCGGTGGCGTCGGAGCTCATCGACATCATCGGGCGCCTCCACAATACGGCGCTCCAGCGCGTGGATCGCTGCGCTCGTTCCAACGGCATTGCGCCCCTCGTGCCCTTCGCCGACCGCGACGTCATGGAGTACGCGCTCAGGATCCCGGTGAGGCACAAGATCCTCCGAAAGGGAAGCGATGCGATCGAGAAATGGATCCTGAGGAAGGCCGTTGAGGGCTTGGTCCCGGACGAAGTGCTCTGGCGGCCCAAGTCCAAGTTCTGGCAGGGTTCCGGTTCGGGCGACGTCCTCGCGGCGATGGCCGAGGAAAAGGTGAGTGACGGGGATTTCAGGCGGGATCGGGTCCTGGAGAACGGATGGGTCCTCAACACTAAGGAAGAGCTGTATTATTATCGGATCTTCAGGGAGCGGTTCGGGACGATGCGGAGCCTCGATTGGATGGGCAGGACCAAGGGCGCGCCGCGGACGGAGTGATCGTTCCCGCGGAACGGATACAAGAAAGGAAGGTGCTGAATCATGGCCGATGCGGAAATGAGGAAATTCAGGACGGCGGACGTGGAGCTGACGCTGGCCGGGGCGGACGGATCGCCCCTCGCCGACCGGGAGGTCCGCGTCTCCATGAAGCGGCACGCCTTCCTCTTCGGCGCAAGCGGCTTCGACGTCCTGGCGGCTACGAGCCCCCTTGCAGGGGAGCAGCGCGAGCTCTCCGAGCGGAAGGCCTCCATGATGGCCGAGATCTGCAACGCCGTCACGCTTCCCTTCTACTGGGGCTACTTCGAGCCGGAACGCGGAAAGCCGAATACTGAGGCGCTCAAGAAGGCCGCCCTGTGGTGCGCGGAGCGCGGGATCGCGATGAAGGGCCATCCCCTCTGCTGGCACACCGTCTGCGCGAACTGGCTCCTCCCGCTCTCCACGGAGGAGATCCTGCAGGCGCAGCTGGCCCGCATCGATCGCGACGTGTCCGCCTTCAAGGGGCTCGTCGATTCGTGGGACGTCATCAACGAGGCCGTCATCATGCCGATCTTCGACAAGTACGATAACGGCGTGACGAGGATCTGCAGTAAGCTCGGCAGGTTCAAGACGGTGAAGGCGATGTTCGACGCCGCCCGCGCGGCCAATCCCGCGGCCACCCTTCTCCTCAACGACTTCGACATGTCCGCGGCCTACGAGATACTCATCGAGGGGTGCCTCGAGGCGGGGATCAAGATCGACGTCCTCGGGCTCCAGTCCCACATGCACCAGGGCTACTGGGGCGTGGAAAAGACCCTCTCCATCCTGGAGCGCTTCTCGCGCTTCGGCATTCCCATCCACTTCACGGAAAACACCATCCTCTCCGGCAAGATCATGCCGCCCGAGATCGTCGCCCTCAACGACTACCAGGTGAAGGATTGGCCGAGCACGCCCGAGGGCGAGGAGCGCCAGGCGCGCGAGGTTGCCACGCATTATAGGACGCTCTTCTCCCATCCCGCGGTCCACGGGATCACCTGGTGGGACTTCGCCGACGGGAAGTGGCTCAACGCGCCCTCGGGACTGGTAAGGCGCGACGGGAAGACGAAGCCGTCCTTCCACGAGCTCAAGCGCCTCGTCACGGAGGAATGGTGGACCGAGCCCCTGACGCTCAAGACCGACGCGGCGGGGCGCGTACGCTTCAACGGCTTCCTCGGCGACTACGAGGCGGCCATGGGGGATCGCGCGGCTTCCTTCAGGATATCGAAGCCGGGCGCGGTCGTGGCCGGCGCGAGGCTCTGACGCCGTGGGAAATGGCAGGATCCTCGGGATCTGCGGGAGCCCGCGCGCGGATGGCAACACCTCGTACGCCGTGAAGCGGGCCTTGGAGGTCGCGAAAGCGGAGGGATTCGAGGTCGAATACGTCGGCCTCGCGGGAAAGCGCGTCCATCCCTGTACCGGCTGCTGGACCTGTTCCGGCGGAAAGCCCTGCGTATTCAAGGACGACATGGGTCCGATCCTCGAGTCGATGCTCGCCTGCGACGGCATGGTCGTCGGGACGCCCGTGTACTTCGGGATGCTGAGCGGCCAGCTCAAGGCGATGATGGACAGGACGGTGCCGCTCAGGGCGGATTACGGGTCGCCCTTGCCGCTCGCGGGGAAGGTCGGAGGCGCCATCGCCTGCGCCAACTCGCGGAACGGCGGGCAGGAGACCGCGATCCAGAACATCCACACGTATTTCCTCCAGATGAACATGCTCGCCGTGAGCGACGGGCCCGATTTCTGCCACGCGGGCGGCACGGTCTTCGGGCAAAGGGCGGCCGATGACGAGTGGGGGCTGAGGACGGTGGAGAACCTCGCGCGCAACGTCTGCGCCGCGATCCGGGCACGGAGGGTCCTCTGACCCCGCGAGGGGTAGCGTTCATTGACCGTCCGACCGCGCGATCCTATACTTGAGACGCGCCGCCCTGTAGGGCTCGGAGGAGGAGGTCCACGATGAGAAGAACCCTCGCTTCGCTCATTCTCGCTCTCTGCGCCTTGAGCGCGGCGGCCCTCCCCAAGGTAGCCGTCCTCAACCCGACGCTCGCCAAGGGCGTAGACGAGGAGGTGGGGAGCTTCATCGTCGACAAGATCCTGAGCCAGCTCATCGCGAGCCGCACGTTCAACATCCTGGACCGGGCGAGCCGCGACGTCATCTGGAAGGAGCGGAATTTCCAGCTCACCTCCGGTGAGGTGGACAGCAAGCAGATCAAGGAGATCGGGAAGGGCCTCGGGGCCGACTTCGTCGTCGTGGTGAAGGTGGTTCATATCGGGAGCCTCTACGCGATGTCCGCGCAGATGATCAACGTGGAGAGCCTGGAAGTGGTGTCCGTCGCGTCGGCGGAGGCCCCCGACAAGCCCGAGAACCTCGTCGCGCTCGCGACCGATTGCGGCGGCCAGCTCGCGGCCGGAGGCCGGGCGCCTGCGCCGTCGGACGCCGCCGCGGCGAAGGTCGGGAAGAAGGGCAAGGCGGGAAGCGAGCCTTCCGTTCCGCTCTCGATGACCCCGAACGACCTCTTCGACTTCGCCGCCCGCAGCACGATGATCCCCATGGGCGGCGAGTGGATACCCTTCGACGATTCCGGGACCGGCGGCGACTCCTGGGCCGCGATCGACCACGAGGTCCTCAAGAACGAGGGCGTCGTCCGGCTTGACTACAAATTGAATCCGAAATACGAGCATCGCCTGGCTATACTCCTCGCGGACTTCAGGGCTCCGAAGGACCTGAGCAAGTACTCCGGAATCGAGGTCAGGATGCGGGGAAGCGGGAACGAGGCTCGAGTGGAAATCCTCTCGCCGGACGCGAGGGATTTCTCTTGGCACGCGTATTCGCTCAGCAAGACGCCGAGGGAATGGACGACCCTCAAGATACCGTTCAAGAAATTCCTTCAGCCGGCGTGGGGCCGTCCCGTCGCGCTCGATCTCAAGAAAATCACGGGAATACAGTTCATCGCGGCATCCAAGCGACCGGGGGAGAAAGGCTGGATCGAGGTCGCCTTCCTTCGGCTCGTGGAATAACGCATCGGAAACGGAGGGATCGGATGGGAATCGCCATAGCGATCATGGGCGGACTGGTGCTCATGACGATTTTCGCGAGCATCGGCTCGTATTTCACGGAAAAGAAGAAGCACGAGGGCTCGGTAAGCGGCGCCGAGATCGCCGCGCTCTCGAAGAGGATCGAGTCGCTCGAGGAGCAGGTCCAGGCCAGGGACGAGAGGATCGAAAAGCTCGAGAGCGACGTGTCCTTCGCTACGAGGCTGCTCGAGGATAAGCGGCCCTGATCCGCGCCGCGCGGCGGAATGGCCGCGCGCGGAGGCTCGCCGCGTTCGCGGACGGGCGATGATGCGTTCGTTCTTGGAGGGATAACAATGAGGTGGCAGGGCGGAAGGCGGAGCGCGAACGTCGAGGACCGGAGAGGGATGGGCCGTCGGGGCGCCGCGATCGCGGGCGGCGGCGGCGGCCTGGCCCTCGTCGTGGCGGTGGTCCTCCTCCTCATGGGCAAGGATCCGAGCGCGGTGCTCTCAGGGCTCCTGGGCGGCGGAGAGGGCGCGGAAACGGGCGTCGCGACGCAAACCTCCCCGGAGGAGGACAGGCTCGCCGAGATGTGCTCGGTCGTGCTCGCCGATACCGAGGATACCTGGAACGCCCTGTTCAAGAAGAAAGGGCTCGCCTACGAGGAACCCGGCCTTGTCCTTTATACGGGGTATACCGAATCGGGATGCGGCGTCGGACAGGCTTCCACCGGCCCCTTCTATTGCCCGAACGACCGGAAGGTCTACATCGACCTGAGCTTCTACGAGGAGCTGGCTTCGCGCTTCGGGGCCCCCGGGGATTTCGCGCAGGCCTACGTCATCGCCCACGAGGTGGGGCACCACGTGCAGTACCTTCTCGGCACCCTCGACAAGGTCTCGAACCTGCAGCGCTCGTCCAGCGAGGAGAAGGCCAATCAGCTGTCGGTGCGCCTCGAGCTCCAGGCGGATTTCTACGCGGGGATCTGGGCGCACTACGCGGATAAATCGCGCGGCCTCCTCGAGGAGGGGGATTTGGAGGAAGCGTTGAACGCCGCCTCGCAGATCGGCGACGACCGCATCCAGAAGGAGGCCCAGGGCTACGCGGTGCCGGATTCCTTCACGCACGGCACCTCCGCGCAGCGAGCGCGCTGGTTCAGGAAGGGCTACGAATCGGGAGACCTGTCCGCGGGCGACCAGCTCTTCACGCTAAAGAGCATCTAGGAGGGTCGGGGAAAGCGTACCGGGCTTTCCCCGAACCCTCGCGCGGGCCGGTCGCCGCCCTCAGTCCGCAGGCCCGGAAACGATTTCGAAGAGGAGGCTGTCCGCGTTCGCCATGGGGCTGAACGCGAGGCGGCCTCCTTTATAATCCGTCTTCACTTCCTTGACGCGCTCTCCCTTGGAATTCAAGGCCCAGATCCGCGCGGGGCCGTTCCGCGCCAGCTCGATCCTGACGGGCACGCGCTGGGCTATGCAGGGACCCGATCCCCAAGCCGATCCGATGCTCGTGCGCGAGGCGTTCCATCTCACGCCCTGGTTCTCGACCCGTCCCGCCACGCAAAGGAGGATGCGCGACGACGCGGCGAGCGGCTTGCCGTCCAGGCTGGCGGCGCCGAGCGCGGCGAAGTCGCCCGTGAACGGCGCGCATTCGATCCGCGCGCCCGCGAGCTCGACGACCGCCCGTCCGAGATAGCCCGAGCACATGAAGGCGTCCTTGGATTCGGCAGTGAATACCCGGCCCGAGCGGAGCGTCTTGATCGCGAGGGGCGACGAGGCGTCGAATCCTCCGCCGATGACGGCGTCCTTCTCGTGGACGCGGCCGGTCGTCGACGGCGACGCGGAGAAGGATCGCGAGAGGAATCCGGCCGGCCCGGGAGGCAGGAGGGCGTCCCAGGCGCGGAGCACGTACTCGTTCCGCTTCCAGGGTTCAGGGGCGAGCTCCAGGGTGACGGTCTTGGAGGCGGCCGGTATCAGGCCCTTCCTGAAAATGCGCGACGCGATAGGATAGAAGCTCCACTTGGCAGGATGGTTGTTCTGGTCGAAGTAGCCGCCGATTTTATCTGGTTCTTCGAAGGAGCCGAAGGAACCCATCGCGAAGGTGTAGATCATGTCCCAGTCCTGGTAGGAGGCGAAGCTCGCGTACAAGGGGAGGTATTCCGCCGCGTAATCGCTCGGAGCGGGATGGTCGTACTCGGAGACGCTGAAGGGCCGGCCGGCCACGCGCAGGCGGGCGAGCCTTCCCATCTCGCCGAAGTCGCGATCCTCGTACGCATCCACCTGCGGCGTGTTGCCGATGCTCCAGTCGTTCGGGTCCCAGGGGGCGCCGGGGAAAACGGGATGCTGCCAGTATGCGTGGGCGTCCGCGTAGTCCATGCGTTCCTCCCTGGCGTAGCCCGTCGTCCCGCCGTAGTCGATCTGCGTCACGGAAAGAAGGGCCTTGCAACCCAGTTCGTCCTTCACGAGGGAGCGCATGCGATCCGAGTAGGAACGCTCCGTCGCCACGAGGAAGTCGATCCAGTCGGCGCGCTGGGCCTTGCCCATGCCCTCGGGCATGGGAACGCTTCCGTCCTTAAGCGACCGCCCCTTTCCGAGAGACGCCTCCTTGAGGCCGCGCATGAGCCTGACCCCGCGTATCCTCACGAGGCCGGTCTTGTTCCCCACCGTGAACACGAGGCTCGTCTTGTCGTTCCCGATGGCGGTCGCGGTGAAGGGGAAGCTGAAATCCGTCCACGATGCCGTGAGCGCGGCCTTGGAGGCGAGGCCCATGTTATGCCAGTCCGCCCCGTCCTTCTGCGTGGAGACGCCGATAGTCCGTTCCGCGTCGGACATCGCGGAGAATTCAACCGTATAAGAGGCACCATCCTCCAAGCGGAGGCCCGGGATGATGCCTTGGCACTTCCATTCGGCCCCGCCGTCGATCTTCTTTACCCGGAGTTCGATCTCCCGCGCGGCGCGGTCCTTGCCCGGTTTTTCCTGCTTGGCTTCCATCCATGACGGGTCGGGGCGATTGAAGAACCAGGCCGCCTCCGGCCCGAACAGGGGTTCAGAGAGGGGCTCGACGCCGGCGTTCCAGGCCGCCAAGAGGGCATCGTCGTCCCGGTATTTCTTGAGAAGCCAGGCGTTCCATAGGGAGACGAGCTCGGCCTTGAAATACGGCGGGAGCTCGTCAAGCCTCGTGCCCAGGGCGTTCGACCAGTAGTCGAGCAACGAGTTCTCGTTGTTGCATTCGACCACCGCCACGCATTCATCATCCGCGTATCGCTTGCCCGTGTATTTGTTGACGCGCGACAGGATGCGCCGCGCGTGATCCAGCTGAAGTCCTATCATCCGCTCGTCGAAGACGTCGACGCGCTTCTGGAAGTCGAACGGTATGTCCTTGATGTCGCGCGGGAAGCCGTCGGCCTCGTTCAGCGTCTTGAAGACCTTGAGGTTCAAATCCACGTAGACGCCGTTCTTCTTGAGCTGATAGACCAGGTAGTCGAAGCGGTCGGCCTTCTCCTCGTCGAATTCCCTGTGCGTCGCCTCCCCGTCCTTGAAGATGTTCCCGCTCCTGCCGCCCCATTCGGAGTCCACGCCGTGGAGCCTGACGATGTTGACGCCCGCCTTGGCGAGGCGGCGCGCCACGAGTTCGGCGTCTTCCTTGTCCGGGAAGAGGGCGGGTCCGGCGATGTTGGTCCCGAAAAACCGAACGCGCTTTCCCGAGACGCTTTCGTATAGGCGCCCGTCCCGCGCGATGATTCGCCCGTTCCTTCCCGCGGGCGCGTCGTTCAGCGCCGAGGCATCCGTAGCCGTTCCGGCGAGGGTATCGTTCCAATCGAGGGCGTAGGGGAAGAAGCCATCGGGAATCTTGGCGGCGCTCGCTCGCGGCGCCTCGGGTCCCGTGAGGGAAACGTCCTTGATCCAGAGGGTGCCCTTGATGAGGCCCATGGGGATATACGGCGCGCGGGATCGTTTCCCGTCGCAGCGCGTCGCCGTGAACGTGAAGGAGAATTCCTTGAACTCGGGGCTCACGTCGATCCGGAAGGAGGGACCGGTGGCGTTGTACGGGGATTCGTCCAGGAGCGCGCCGACCGCGTAGCTTCGCGCCGCGTCCGCCCTCGCCTTGAAGCTCAGCGTATAGCTCCCGCCCTCGACGAGCCTGAGGCCGCCGATGTAGAGCTCCGCGTGCCAACCCTGGCTTCCCGTTTTCACCACGGTCGCGCGGAGCGAGCCGTCGGATTCCTTGACGAGCGAGCTCGCGGCCGATTCATAAGCGGTCATCCGCCAGGCGCGCGGATTCGATGCCTTGGGAATGAGCTGGACGGTTTCCTGCGCCCCAAGGGATACAAGCGCGGACGCCAGGAGGATGAGCGTGATACCGATTCGTCCGGGCGCTAGGCGCGTTTTTTCCGCGTCAAGCGTGGACACCGACTGACGGATGGCGTTCATGGAGCCTCCCTCGTATGCATGGATAACTATAGACCATGCGCGCCCCGGTACAAGGGGATACGTCGGAGCGATGGATAGGGAAAAAAAAAAGGGCCGCCCTCGCGGACGGCCCCTTGAAGCCCTCGATCGGGCTTACTCGCCTACTCGTACTGGACGAGCCACTTCTGGCTGGCCCATCCGTTCTCCAGGGTCTGCGACCACACGGAGATGTAGTCGTCACGGTCGTGATCGGGCTCGTCGGTCGGATCGCCGCGCGTCAGGTATTTCTCCGTCCAGCGATTCTGGATCCGGACTTCCGTAGAGTTGATCGGGATGATCTTCCACTGCTGGCTCCACCAGCCGGGAACGAGGTCGTAGAGCGTTACCCTCTCGCGTTCGCTCTGGGTGGAAACGTTCAGGAATAGGTTCCACGCCGTGTCCTTGATGCGGACGTAGTCGCTTCCGGGGATCGGTTCGATTTCCCATTCCTGGGTGTTCCAAGCCTCCGAAGGCATGCCCACCACGATGTGGTTTCCGTCGATGGTCTCCGTGGAAGCGGTGAGTGTTCGTCCCGAGTAGGAGGTCCAGGCGCTGGTGAGCTTCAACTTCGGGCTTGCGCCGAACATCTTGCCGCTCGAGGTGAATACCGGGAGGCGGTCCGTGTTTACGTAGCCCTTTTTACCCACGGAATAGTCGTCGTGCTTATTGAAATTCGAATTGTCGGTGTAGCGTAGCTTGAATTCGTAACCCTCTCCGCCGCTCGGTATCTGGCCCCAGTACGGTTGCTGCCTGCGGCCCGCGAGCGTTCCCGTGTTCCGGAGCTCGGCCGCCCATACGTTCCCGCCGAAATTCCTCAGCCTCGAGGTGAAGCCGGGAGCGTTCAGGTTCTCGAGGACCGGCGTTTTTCCGTTTTCCGTCTTGAAGTAATAGAGGAACTCCCAGTTGTTGATGGAGGAGGTAAGGGGATTATTGATGTAGAATTTGGGAATCGACGATGTCGAGCTGTCGAAGGCCGCGTCGACGATCTGGCCCGAGTATTTGATGTAGTCGAAGGGATAGGAATCATGGTCGAGGCTGAAGGCGCTCGTCGGTCCGGTTCCCTGGATAGTGAGCCCAGAATTGAAGGTGATTTCCCGCATCGATACCTGACGCATCTGGCCATCTCCGGGATTCACGTCGCCTTCGCTGTACTGGTACATGAAGTAGTGGCGGATGATCCCGTCGGGCAGCTCGACGGGAACGATCGTCGCGTGGTTCGTCCATTCCGCGGTCTCGGAGGAGGGATTGGAGCCGGGAGAAGGATCGATCTGTTTCTGTATCCAGCCTCCGAAATCCCAGCCATTGACGGGATCGGCATGGAAGTTATTACGCGTTTTATACGCATAGCCTATGTATTCCTGCTGCCCGCCGTCGACTTTCGCGGCGAACTGTAGGATGACGTAGGGTGCCTGGCGATCCCCGGTCCCGTGAACCATGAGGAGATCCGGGCCTTCCATGTAGTACCCGCCGCTCGGCAATCCGTTGATCTGGATCTGACCCAGGTAATTCGCCTGGGTGAGTCCGTCGTTCGTGAACTGCGCGATGCGTATTCTTCCGCTCGGATACTCGTTGTCGCAGTACACGAGGTAATAGTCGCCCGCGGCCGTGCCCGGAAAATCGTGGAAGACTCCAGGATCGTAGGCGAAGGGATCGGAATCGCCGGGGAAGCCGTTGATGTGCAGGGAATCGCTGTAATTGAACGGTCCGAAGGGATCCGCATTCCTGGTGAACACGGCGATCCTCTGTTTCGAGGTGCTCCCGACCCGGGCGGGGACGAAGACGTAGTAATCGCTGCCCTTGAAGTCGATATCCGGAGCCCAGAGATGGTTTTGAGAATCGTCCGCCCAGGGGATGTCGGATTCCTGGAGGATGTCTCCGAAGTCGTACCAGGTATCGTTTCCGGTGTTGAGGGGATCCATCGCGTAGAGGTACGTCTTGTCCATGGGATAGTAGTTGCCCGTCGCGGAATCGGGAACGGCGGTCTTGAGGTCGCACGACGTGACCATGAGCACCTTGTTACCCTGGGGCGTCGGGGCCCAGACGGCCGCGGGATCGCTCGAATTGCGGAGGTTGTACAGGAATGGATTCTGCGTCGCCGTGACCGTCGACCCGTCCGAGATGACCGAGCCGAGTACGGGGAAAGGATGGAGCGCGGATTCCGGCGAGGTCGCCGGATTGCGGCAGCCCGAGAGGGCCAGGAACGCCGCGGCGATCATGGATAGCATGAAAAGAGCACGTTTCATTTTCCGCTCCTTTTCGTGAGAAATGATGCGCGCGAAAGGCGCATGGTGATTCTCGATCGATTCGAGCATGGCGATACCGTCTTCGCTCCCGGACCGAGAAGCGGGAGGAAGGGATCGTGAGAATGGTTCGAGTGCGCGCGCGATCGAAAGCATCGATTCCGCCCTTTCCGCCGTGAATGGAGGAAGAGGGCGAACGGCTCGAAGCCGGAAGGCGCGAGCCATGGGATGCCTTGAACGCGTGGTTTTATCTCGGTATCAGGGGCTGCTTTCGGCGAGCCCGATAGGCGGTGATCCGAGGCGTCATCTGCGGACGCGCGGATCGATCGGAAGTAGGTCGTTTTCTGAAGATGTTCTTTTACGAGTCCCGGACCCGATCATTCAGAATGACGAATAAATCGTAATATGTTTTTTTGAAAACCGATACAGGATTTTTATGCGATCATCTGGCCGATTATTATTTGTTTCGAATAAAGTAGTACCGTCCCAGCATGATATTCGCCGCTATCCAGTGCTAGCGAAGATCGCGTTCTATTCTTCACGCGGGCTTTTTCTGCATTATGAAATAGAAGAAGGTCGATGTACGGGATGGTGAAGCGATACACCGATTGCCGGGTCGAACGTGTTGTGTCGTGGTGAAGCGATGCACCGCTACTTCACTCGCCCGTCGGCCGCGACGTGAAAATGAGCTGTTTTATGAAGAAAGGGCGTTCTCGCCAGATTCTGAGAACGGAGCCGTCCCATTCCAGGTAACCCCTCCTATCGTCCTTGGCCTGCGTGAGCTCGCCTCCGGGCGTCATTGCGTGGAGGACGATTCTCACGCGGAAAGGACGCGATCGCTCGGGATTGCCGTCTAGGGCGAAGGAGACTTTAGCCGCGTCTTCGAGCTCGACGAGGATCGAGGACGTCGCGTCAGGATCCTTCTTCTTCGGGGTATCCATCGTGAGTATGAATCCCGGAAAGAGCGGCATCTCGGGCATGGCCCTGAGCGAGGCGTAGCGACCCTTGTTCGACGGATTGACGCCGTCTATCGAGAGCGGTATCCCGATGAGGTCGAAGTAGCCCGTGAAATCCTCGCGGAAGCGGAGGCTCAGTCCTGCGGTGATCGAATCCGCGTCGAATGCGGCGATGACCCGCTTGTATTCGGCGATGCGGAGATCGAGGAGTTCGATGATCTTGGAGTAGATCCACTCCCTCGCCTCGGCCATGTCGGCGTAGCTCTTGTCGTTGGCCTCCATGATGCGGTCGCCATAGCTCGTCATGGTCTTGATCTTGGGAAAATCGATCTGGTCGAGGAAGGTGACGGAGGTGAGGAGATCGACGGCCCCGTATCCCCAGCGGGAGAGGCCCGCGCTGTCGCGGTAGGAGCGGAAGAGCTCGAGCTCGGCGACGACCTCGCCGCGGTAGCGCTCGTTGAGCTCGATGACGCGCTCGATCTTGCTGCGATTCCGGATCGAAAGCTCTCCGGCGGACGATATGAGGAGTTCTTCGTCCAGGTATCGGCCCACGAGGCGGTCGGAGTAGCTCAGGCTTTTCCGGACGAGGTCCTTGTCGAGCGCGGGAACGCCGTCCGCGGTGAGGAAGACGTATCGCGGCTCGGTCTGGTCTTTTCCGAGCTCCAGGTAGAGGTATCTGTCCGTGGCCTCGAGGCGGGAGGAGAAGAGGACCGAGTCGAGCGGCCCGAGGAGCGCTTCGAGTCTTTTCCTGAAAGCGCTCGAGACGCCGGAGAAGCGGGTTTCCGGGAGTTTCATGGTTACGTGGAAGAGGCGGGGGGTTCCGTCGAGCCCGGGATCGTAACGCTTGAGGTAGGTCCAGACCTCGACGGGGTGAATGACGAAGGAGGCCGTCTCGGCCCCGCGGCGGATCGTGAGGGTGCAGTCGCCCTCAGCCATCGGGAAATCCGGTATCTCGAAGGAAAGATCCTCCTCCGCCCGCGTGCCCTCGTAGAGAGCGCCTCGATACGATCGTTCGCGCCGAGCGCCGCGGGCGCCCGAACCCGAGGCCACCGCGTCGTCATCGAGGAAGTCGGTCGATGCGAGAGCGAGAGGGGCCTGCCTGAACGTCCATCCGTCATCGAAAATCATCTTGCGGTAAAAGCCGGTTTTCCCCTCGGGCGAGAGGCCTGCGATCCTGAGCTCGCGGGCGGCGTTGCCCTGCCCCGTCTGGAGAATGGTTATCCTGGACGCGAGCCGCGCGGCCCCCGTGAGAGGAACGGGAGGCTGACGCCTCCAGGGCTCGTTGGGCAGGGCCCAGGGCGTGAAGTTGGAACGGTAATCGCTCCCCGCGAGGCCGTAGTGCTCCTTCTCGTAGGTGTACTTGAAGAACATGGGGTCGCATCCGAGGGTATCGAAGTCCGCGAGCCTGGTGTAGGCTACGCCCGCGTCGTCGATCACGAACACCGTCGACGCGCTCGCGCTCAGGCCGCGCGCGATGAAGCTTCCGCGCTCCGGTCCGAGCAGGCCGTGGCTGAAGTCGCTGGGGAGGCCGGTGTCCGCGTAGCGGATCTCCTGCCCGTCCCCGCGGAGGAAGTAGAGGGTCTCGATCCCCATCGTTCCGAAGTGGTGCTGGTTGCCGTTCGGATCGTCGTACCAGAGGACCTGGTCCCTCCGCGCGCCGAGGGACCAGGCGATCTTGTCGGAGACGAGGTCGTTGAGCTCGATGGGCGAGACGAAGGGCCAGCCGAAGGCGTCCTTCCAGGCGAGCGATGGATTGAGGTTCTTTATCCCGAAGTACACGCGGTAGAGCCTGCCTTCGTCCGAAAGGGCGAAGAGCGCGTCGGCGTCCGCCGAAATCTCCGCGATCCGCTTTGGAGCGACGAAGCCGTTCTCGTCCGAGCGCGGCAGGCCCGTCTTGAGAAGGAGGCGCCACTTGTCCCCGTCGCCTTCCGGCGGCAGGCGCTTGAAGTAGATCCTCCCGTCGACGAGGCAGAATTGATGCGTCGAGCAGAAGGTCTGGGTCCTGGTCTTGATGAAGACCTCGTCCGGGAGGAATCCGTTGACGTCCTCGTTCCCGGGCGCGTCCGCGACGATCCGCGGAGACGTCCGCTTCCCGTAGGCCGAGGCGTCGAAGCGCTGGCAGGTTTCCTTGGTCGCGCAGGAAACGAGGAGCTGGGCGATTACGGGCAGCAGAGTGATGCACGAAGGCCTTTTCCGGATCATAATGGTGAAAGGTAGCCATCGGGGCTCGGCGAGGTCAAGGCCGGGGGAGGAATGCGGAATGGATAATCCCGTGATCGCGGCGGCGAAACTCAGGCGGTCGAGGTATTCGCTCGGAAAGGGCTTGCCGGTGGAGGAGGGGAGGATCGAGGAGATCGTGAGCGGCGCGATGCTCGAGGCGCCCTCCTCCTACAACTCCCAGGGTGCGAGGGTCGTCCTGCTCTGGGGCGAACGCCATGACGGCTTCTGGGATTTCCTGATCGGCAGGATGCCGGAGAAGATGACGAAGACGCTCTCGGGCTTCAAGGCCGCGAGGGGGACGGCCCTCTTCTTCGAAGACCAGGATACGATAGCCCGATTGCAGGCCGAGCACGCGCGCAACGCCGAGGTCTTCCCCGTTTTCTCCCTCCAGTCGTCCGGGATGCTCCAGTGGGCGGTCTGGACGGCCCTCGCCTGCGAGGCCGTGGGAGCGAGCCTCCAGCACTACGGCGCGTTGACCGAGGAATGGGCGCGGGAAACGGGGTCCGCTCCCCCTTCCTGGAAGGCCATCGCCCAGATGCCCTTCGGGGAGATCCTGGCGCAGCCAGGGGAGAAAGCCCGCCTCCCCATCGAGGAACGTCTCAGGATCCTCCGCTGATCCCGGACTGAGCGGCCTATAGGCGTTAATCCGGAACCCTCTCGCCTTCCGATCGCCGCGCCGATACTTGACCCTACGCCTTCATTTCGATATTTTGAATATGTTCGAAATATCGAAATGACGGAGGCGGCCGGTGAATGACGCATTCCAGGCCCTGTCGGATCCTACGCGCCGGAAAATCCTCGAGTTCCTCAGGGAAGGAGATCTCTCCGCGGGCGAGATCGCGGACAGGCTCCCGATAGGCAAGCCGGCCGTGAGCCATCACCTGGGGAAACTCAAGGCCGCGGGGCTCGTGAGCGCCGAGCGCGACGGCCAGAATATCGTTTATTCGCTCAACACCACCGTGTTCCAGGAAATCCTCTCCTGGATCTACGGCGTGAAGGGCGGAAGGGGCAGGAAATGAAGCGTCAATGGCTGGTCGTTCTCGCGTGCGTTTCTGCCGCGTCTTTCGTCGGAATAGCCATCGCCTTTTTCTTCCTTCCCGAATCCATCCCGATCCACTGGGGCGTGGACGGGAAGGTCGATCAGTGGGGGCATCGGGCGAACGCCTTCTGGATGGGCGCCCTCCCCCTCGTCATGACGCTCCTCGCCTGGTTCCTCCCGAAGATAGATCCGAAGCGGGAATCGTACGAACGCCACGCGAAACCCTACGCGATCATCATCTCGACCATAACGGCCTTCTTGATCGCGCTCGGATGGCTCACGGTCGCGGTCTCTCTCGGCCTGCCCGTCGACATGGCGGATTGGATCAGGGGCGGGATCGGCGTCCTCTTCATCGGCATGGGGAATTTCATGGGCCAGGTGAAACGGAACTATTTCGTCGGGATAAAGACTCCCTGGGCCCTCGCCGACGACGAGGTCTGGCGGAGGACGCACCGGCGCGGAGCCTGGATCTTCGTGATCATGGGGCTGGCGTTCCTCGTCTCGGTCATCGTCCCCGACGGCCCTATCCTTTACGCGCTCTTCGCGGCCCTGGGCGCGGGAATCGTCTATATCTACGCGTATTCCTACGCGGTCCACCGGTCCTTGAAGAGGGAACGCTCGGCCGTCGACGCGTCTTCCGGCGTCGCTTCGGCCGACGCGGATGCTGAGAACGCGGGGCTGGCCAACGGATCGAAGGAAAAAGGAGATAGGGCATGAGCATAACGAAACAGGGTTGGATATTCCTGGCTTTCGCGTTCGGCCTCTCCTGGGCGCTGAGCGGGACGGCGTACGCTATCGGAGTGCGCTACGGAAATACCGCCGCCTCATTGGCGACGGCCCTCGCCTTCATGGGGACGCCCCTCCTAGCATCGGTGATTTCATGGATGCTCGAAGGAAAATCCCGTCTCCGTTTCCGCGAGGCCTTCAATTTCTCTTTCAAAATCGGATGGCCGAACGCCATTTTCTCCTGGTACGTCTTTCCGGTCATCGCCTTCGCGACCCTCGGCTTCACGCTCATCCTGCCGAGGTTCAGCTACGATCCCTCGATGGCAGACCTCATCGCGCGCTATGTTAAGGACATGACGCCGGAGCAGATAGAGGCGACGAGGAAATCGATGGCGGAATTCCCGGTGCCGCCCCACCTCATGGCGCTCCTGCAGGGCCTCATCGCGGGGGCTACGGTCAACGCCGTCGCGGCCTTCGGCGAGGAGGGCGGGTGGCGCGGGTACTTCCTCCGTCAACTCGCGGGCTCGAATTTCTGGGCAGCGTCGCTCTTCACCGGCGTCATCTGGGGCCTATGGCACGCGCCTCTCGTGCTGCAGGGGCACAATTATCCTGAGCATCCCCTCATCGGCGTCTTCATGATGACGGTTTGGTGCGTCCTCCTCTCGCCGATCATGACGTACGCGGCGCTGAAGTCGCGCTCTTCCGTCGCGGCCGCGCTGGCCCACGGGGCGCTCAACGGAACGGCCGGTGTCGCGGTGATGGGAGTGGCCGGCGGCGACGATCTCACGATAGGCATGACCGGGCTTTGCGGCTTCATCGCGCTCGCGGCCGCGAACGTCGTTCTATGGATCGCGGACGGGAGATCCGAGCGGCCGGCGATGCGGGGAAGGATCCTCGAGAACGAGGAACCGCAGGCGGTTTGACGGGGAGGCGCGGGCGGCTCGATCGAGAAGAAGGCGCCCGGGGGACCCGCGGGATCACATCCTGAATTCTTCGCCGAGGTAGATCTTGCGCGCCATCTCCGAGGCGAGGATGGCCTCGCGGTCGCCGTACACGAGGATCTCCCCGAGGTGGATGATGTAGGCGTTGTGCGTAATCTCGAGCATCTCGCGCACGTTGTGGTCCGTGACGAGGACGCCGATGCCCTTCTCCGAGAGCCTATTGACGATGTTCTTGATGTCGTTAACCGCGATGGGGTCGATCCCGGCGAAAGGCTCGTCGAGGAGGAGGAACTTGGGCTCGATGGCGAGCGCGCGCGCGATCTCCGTCCTCCGGCGCTCGCCGCCCGAGAGGGTGTAGGCGGGCTGTTTCCGGATGGCGCCGATCCCGAACTCCTCGATGAGCTCCTCGAGCTTGGACTCGCGGCCCGCCTTGTCTAGCTCGCGCCTCGTCTCCAGGATGGCCATGATGTTCTGCTCCACCGTCATCTTGGTGAAGATGGACGCTTCCTGCGGGAGGTAGGAGATGCCCGATCGGGCGCGGCGGTACATGGGCTCCCCGGTGATGTCCGCGTCGTCGAGGAGGATCATGCCGTTGGTAGGGCGCACGAAGCCCACGACCATGTAGAATACGGTGGTCTTGCCCGCGCCGTTCGGGCCGAGGAGGCCCACGATCTCTCCGGTGCTCATCGCGAAGGAAACGTCCTTAACGGCTACCTTCTTGCCGTAGCTTCGCCTGAGGTTGCGCACCTCCAGGGTGTGCTTGTGGATGTCGCTCATGGCGCGGGACTCCCCGCGGTCGGCTGCGGCGCGGGCGAAGGGGCGGGCGCGGCCTCCGGGGGCCGGCCGCCGGAAGGAGACGCTTCAGGTTTGTCGGTAGCGGACGGCGACGCCGACGGTCCGGGGCTCGATTCGTCCTTGATGGAGCCTGAGACGCCGCCTTCCATCGAGATATCGTCCTTGTCCAGGTCCACGGTGATCCTCGCGGCCCGGTGCTCGCTGCCGTCCTTGACCACCACGGGAAGCCCCGAGAGCTCGAGGATCTTGTCCTTCCTGCGGTAATAGGCGTACTCGGAACGGCAGATCATGTTCTCCTTGATGATCCGCACGTTGATCTGGATCATGGTGATCTCGTTCTCCCCGTCGTCCTCGATGAAGGAGCCCTTGATGACGACCTTGTTCTTCTTGTCCTCCATCACCGTCGGGCCCTGCATCCGGGAGCGCTTCGCCGTCCGATCGTATTCGAGCTTCTCCGTGGAGATCGAGATTCCCTTCTTGGAGTCCACGAAGGTGACCCGGCCCGAGCACAGGGCGTAGCGGTTATTCTTGCCGAAGAGCTCGATGCGATCCGCCTTGATGAGCGTGTCGTCGGATCGAATGGACGCGTTCCCGACGAGGATCGTGCGGTTCCTCGCCTTGTCGATCGAGGAGGAGTCGCCCTCGTAGTCGAACTTGTCCGCGGCGGCCGTCGCGGAAGCGAGGAGAAGAAAGGCGAACGCGGCTAAGCGCATGGCCTTCACCATTCGTTCCCGCCTGGGGGAGCGGTGGAATTCGCGGGAGCGACGGTATTCGCGGGAGCGACGGACTCCTCGGGCGCGGCGGACTTCGAGGAAGCGTCGCTTTCCTCCTCGTCCTCGACGATGAAGGTGCCCGTGGTGCGGCCCGAGAAGCTCATGGACCTCCGCCGCGCGTCGGCGGTGAATCCCTCGCCGCGGATGACGGAGCCGTCGTCGCCCTCGAGGGTGATGAGGCGGTCTCGTCGGCCCTCGAGGGTCTTTTTGGCGTTATCCCAGTAGAGGTACCCGCCCTCGAGGCTGAATTTGTTGCGCTTGGAATAGAAGAATATGGCGCCAGAGAGCTCGACGTTCTCGGAATCGCCGAAAAAGACGGCGGAGGCCGCCGTGCCCGCCGTGATGGGCTCGCCGGTCCGGGAGTCGTATTCCACGAAGGAGACGCCCTTGAGGCGGGTTTCCTTTTTCGCGTCGTAGGTCTCCGCGCGGGCGGCCGAGAGTCTGAAGGCCGGTTTCCCGTCCTGCATGACGGTGTGCTGGAAATTCTCGAGGACCGTGTTGGGCACGGCCTCGGACATTTTGTCGGCGAGATCGGCCTCGCCGTAGTTGAAGGTACAGGCGGCCATGAAGAGGGACGCCGACGCCGCGAGAAGAGCAGCGGGCGTTCCGCCAGTGACGACGGACCGTCGACGAGCGGCGCCATTCGAACGGGATGGACCGTATTCGCGAACGGCGGACTCAGATCTTGCCACGCGCCGCCGCCTTGATGAATTCCCGGAAGAGCGGATGCGCCTCCGTGGGCTTGGACTTGAACTCGGGATGGAACTGGACGCCGACGCCCCAGGGGTGTGAGGGCCATTCCACGGATTCCACGAGGGAGCCGTCCGGCGTGAGGCCGGAAAGGATGAGGCCGGGGGCCGCGAGCTCGGGGCGGAAGCGGTTCGAGACCTCGTAGCGGTGGCGGTGGCGTTCCTGGATGGATTCGGACCCGTAGGCCTCGCGGATCTTCGTCCCCGCCGCGAGCTTGGACTCGCTTCGCCCGAGGCGCATCGTTCCGCCGTAGTTCTTCACGTTCACCTGTTCCTCGAGGAGGGAAATGACGAGATGCTCGGAATCGTCTACGAATTCCGATGAATCCGCGTCCTTCCATTTTAGCACATTCCTCGCCCATTCGATGACCATGACCTGGAGGCCGAGGCAGATGCCGAAGGTCGGGATGCCGGCCTCCCGCGCATGGCGGACCGCTTCCACCATGCCGTTCACGCCGCGCTGGCCGAAGCCCCCCGGGATGAGTATCCCGTCGATTCCGGCGAGGACCGCGGCCGGATCGGCGTCCTCGGACTCGAACAGGGAGGAATCCGTTTTTACGAGTTCCACGGCCACCTCGTTGGCGATGCCGCCGTGGTGGAGGGCGTCGAAGACCGATTTGTACGCGTCATGGAGGTCCATGTACTTGCCGACGATGGCGATCCTGACGGTGGCCTTGGGCTCCTTGATCCGCCTCACCATTTCGCGCCAGGCGCTCAGGTCCGCGTGCCTGCTTTCCACGCCGAGCTTCTCGAGGATGATCTGGTCGAGCTTCTGCTCGTAGAAGAGGAGTGGAATCTCGTAAATCGTCGTTTTCACGTCGTGCGCGGAGATGACCGCCTCGGCGTCGACGTTCGTGAATCCCGAGATCTTGCGCCTCAAGGCTTCGTCCACCGGAACGGGCGATCGGCAGATCAGGATGTCCGGCTGGATGCCCATCTCCTGCAGCTCCTTCACGGAGTGCTGGGTGGGCTTGGTCTTGAGCTCTCCGCCCGAGACCTGGGGGATGAGGGTGAGGTGGACCGAGAGGGCGTTCTTCCTCCCCGCCTCGTTGATGAGCTGGCGCGCGGCCTCGAGGAAGGGGATGGATTCGATGTCGCCCACGGTACCGCCCACTTCCACGATGGTGACGTCCGCGTCGGGGTCCTCGCCCACTTCCAGGACGCGCCGGTTGATCTCGGCCGTGATGTGCGGGATCACCTGGACGGTGCGTCCGAGGAAACGGCCCTCGCGTTCCTTGTTGATGACGTCCCTGTATATCTGCCCCGTGGTAATGGAATTAACCCGTGAGAGCGGAGCCGAGGTGAATCGGGCGTAGTTCCCCAGGTCCAGGTCGGTTTCGGCCCCGTCGTCCGTGACGTAGACCTCGCCGTGCTGGTAGGGGCTCATGGTGCCCGCGTCGACGTTTATGTAGGGATCTATCTTGACCATCCGGACGTTGAGTCCGCGGCGTTCGAGGAGGCAGCCGATCGAAGACGCGGCCACTCCCTTGCCCAATGAAGAACAGACGCCCCCCGAGACGAAGATGAGCTTCTTCATGGGACTTCATTATTGACCGCGGGCGCCGTGGGAGTCAAGGATGCCGGCACGGTCGGAGTCCCTCCGACGGCGCCGGGCGGTCATTCCGCCTTGCGCCGCGCCCCGCCATGGGCGAGACTGTATGCCAAGGGATCCGACGCCGCGGAAACGCGTTTCCGAGGCGCTTATTCCGCGGATTCCTTAGCAGGTACCATGTCCGAGGACACCTTCGTCGAAGCAGAAATCTGGTCCGTGGCCAGGACGAACCAGGGAAACGCCATCCTCATCCGTCCCATCGGCGCCGACGTGGCCGTCCCCATATTCATAGGGCCGCTCGAGACTCAATCCATCGTCATCGGGCTCGGCGGGGTGAAAGTGCCGCGGCCGCTCACCCACGACCTCCTTCTCAGCGTCCTCTCGTATTGCGGGAAGAATATTTCCCGGGTGGAGATCTCCGACCTCAAGGAAGGCACCTTCTACGCGCGCCTCGTCCTCGAGGGGAAGGGCGGGGAGGACTGCGTCGACGCCCGGCCCTCCGACGCTCTGGCGGTGGCCGTGAGGGCCAAATGCCGGGTATTCATCGCCGAGCACGTCGTCGAGGAGGCCGGAGTGCCCGTCGATCTCCTGATGCCGGAACGCCAGGACGGAGCCGCCGACAAGGCGGAGGACGCGGCGTCGGGCATGGACGGCGAAGCGCCCGCCATGGAAGCCGCCGAGGATATCGACGTATTGGGCGGTCAGGGGCTGTCCGGAATCATCGCTCGCCCGGGAACGGACGGAGCCCTTCCCCGGAAGTCGGATGAGTCGATGGAAGGGGAGCGCCGAAAGCTCATGGAGGCACTCGAGAAGGCCGTCGCCGAGGAAGACTACGAGGCGGCGGCCGTCATACGGGATAAGCTCCGGGAGCTCGAGGACGAGCTCTAGATTGTAAACGAGCAAAGATATCGGAGTATGAACCCGGGGACGCGAACGAATAATGGTATTTGCGGGATCGAGCGCTGATACTGGAGTGATACCGCGTTCCAACTTGACGGATGATATACCCGGAAGTAGAATCGGGAGCGTTCCGAATATATCCAAACCGGTATTCGCGCTTGCGGGGTGGTTCTCCGGAGTGAAGCTCGGATTCCATGAAAGGCATTATCTATGAAGGCCCTCGTCCTGATCCCGACATATAATGAGGCGGCGAACATCGAACGTCTCATGGATTCCTGCGTTCGGGCGTCGGGGAGCGCCGGAAAGCCCTTCGACATCCTTTTCATCGACGACAATTCGCCCGATGGAACGGCCGCCGTCATCAAATCGATGGGAAGCGGACGCGGCGGCGTCAACGTCCATCTTCTAGAGCGCCCGGGAAAGGCCGGTCTCGCGGCGGCGTATTTGGCGGGGTTCGAGTGGGGCGCCTCCCGCGGGTATGAATTGTTGATCGAGATGGATGCCGACCTCTCGCACGATCCAGCCTACCTGCCCGAGGTAATCGCGCGCGCCGAATCCTGCGATTTCGTCGTTTGCTCGCGTTACGTGAAGGGGGGCGGCGTCGAGGGATGGGGCTTAATGCGGAGGCTCGTGAGCAGGGGCGGATCCCTCTTCTCGCAGATCGTCCTGGGTTGCCCCATACGGGACCTCACGGGCGGATTCAACGCGTGGAAAGCCTCGACGCTGCGTAAAATAGACCTGTCGACGATATTTTCGAAGGGCTACGCGTTCCAGATCGAGATGAAATACCGCGCGTTCAAACGCGGATGCGTTTATGCTGAAATGCCCATCATGTTCAAGGATAGGGAGCTCGGCCAGTCGAAGATGTCCAAGGCGATTTTCCGCGAAGCTTTCCTCAACGTCTTGAGGATGAAAAAGGAAGTCCGTTGAAGAAGGGCATCAAGGACGTCATTCCGCCATCCGTCGTGAAATTCGGAATCACGGGGGCTCTCGGAACGGTGACGAACCTCATCGTGTTCTACATTCTCGCCGATCTGCTCGGTCTTCCATCCATGGTCGCTTCGGCATGCGCCTTTTGCCTGGCCGTGTCACAGAATTTCCTGCTCAATAGCAGATGGACGTTCTCGGATTCGGGGAGAACGCATGAAGCGCCCATCGCCGCGATGAAGCTCTACTGCAAGTTTTTCCTGTCCTCGCTGTCGGGCCTCGCCGTGAACCTAGGGGTGCTCGCCCTATTGTTGCGTTTCTTCGACTTTCCGATCAAGACGATCCCGCAGGCCATCGGAATCTTCTGCGGAATGGCGGTGAATTATCTTTTTTCGAGATACCTCGTCTTCATCAAGACGAAAGGAACGGATGATGATGGACAAAAATGAGAAGGTGATCAGGTTCTCGATGATTGTCCTGATCGGATTTCTCCTATCGGCGATCATGCATTACGTCCTGGGAGCCTACCTGGGCAAGGGCTATCCCTTGAATACATTCCTATTCCGTCCTTGGAATAGGTTTGCTGATTTTTTCAACCCGTTGAGAGCGCTCTCGGAGTTCAAGAACCCATATAGTTATTATGAACAGACTAATATCCTGATTCCTTACCTTCCCTTCACGTTTCTCGTGCTGCTTCCCTTTTCGTTTATGCCGAAAATGGTCGCCATATTGATCTATTTGGCGTTTTTCTCGATATCATTGCTGGTTATCGCAAAAAAATACGTGGTCGACGGTTTCGAGGATATGCCGAGCAAAATGATATTCTCATTGACGGCGATATTCCTCGCATATCCAAGTCTCTCCGCCGTCGATCGGGCGAATATTGAAATTATTGTTTTCATTTTTATCGCCCTGTTCTTCTATTTCTTCGAAAAGGATTCGGTATTGTCGGCCGTCTTTCTTGGCGCCGCAATAGCTATGAAGCTGTATCCGGGCGTCCTTATGTTCCTATTCGTATCGAAGAAGGATCACAAGAAATTCCTCATATGCGGCATCGCCGCAATCGTTTTTATGTTTTTTGGTTACTTCTCTATCTCTCTCTTTTCCGGCGACCGGATACTGGATATCGCTAGGATGAACCTCTCGCAGATGGGGCTACATAAACCGACCTACGCGTATTCGATCGAAGGGCTGCAACACAATCACACGCTCTGGGGTTTCATTCTCGGGTTGGATGTTTTTTCCCAAATGTCGGTTGGCAATCGGTTGTTTTCCCTTGACGCGGCGTCGAGGATATACGTCGTTTTTGTGATGCTCGCGTTCGCCTGCGCCGTAGTGTACGTGATCCTTTCGAAGGATCATGTCTGGAGAAAGGCTGCGGTCCTGATCTCCGCAATGCTGGTATTTCCGTACACGTCCTTCGATTATTCCTTGATCCATGTATTCTTTATAATGATCTTGTTCATCAGATCGAAGCAGGAAAGGACGAGGGCGGAAAGCTGGTACTACCTATTATTGATAGCGATTCCCCTGATACCGGTGGACTATTTCTATTTAGTGCAGGACGCGAGCATCTCCATAATCGTCTATCCCCTCGCGTTGTCGACGCTTTCGCTATCGATCATGGTTTCATGGCTTTCGTCCCTGCGGAAGGGGCGCCGATCCGCGCCCCTCGTTTCCCAGCCGAGCTAGAAATTCATCCTGACGTATTCCCGCTCCGCCTTGTGCTTCATCTTGAGGAAGAGGACGCGCGAGGCGCGGGAATAGAGGTAGCCCGAAGCGTTGTAGCGGTCGAATGACGGATCCGGATTATAGGGGATCTCGTAGAGCCGCATGAGGACGACGGGCTCGATCCCGAAGACGTACATGTAGTGCGTCGCGCCGACGGGCCAATCGGCCGAAATGTTCGCTTGGACCTTGCCCCATTCGATCCCGATCCTGGGAGAGCACGCGAGCAGCCAGGCGCCCTTCCCCGCTTCCCTGAAGAGGCTGCGCGCGCGGGGGTACCAGGGATTTTCCGCGATCGCGGCGTAGACGTCCTCGGGGAGGAGGACGCCCTCGCGGGCGCCGGGCTGGCCGTTCGATACCTCGACCTTAGCGGGAAGGACGCCGTTATCGTCCGCGAGGATGAGCGCGGAGGCGGCTAGGGCGCGTCCCGTTCCCGAGAGGCCCTCGTCCTCCCTGAAGGCGCCGATCCTCATGAGGGCGGCCCCGGCGCGGCACTGGAGGGCGATGTCCGCGCGTCCGGTCTCGAGCGTCACGAAGGCCGTGCCGGCCGAACCCTGGATGGCGGGCTGGAAGGCCTCGAGCGCTGCCGCCTCGAGCCGCGCGAAGGGATTCTCGGCGTCCGGGAAATAGGATTCCGCCTCCGCGAGGCAGAGGAGGACGCCGAGGGCGATCGAAGGAGAGAGGCCTTCGGCGTCGATGTTCGCGACGACGGCGAGGAAGGGTTCCATGAGTTCGGGCGCCCTGTCTACGCAAAGGTGGACGATGTCGGGTTCGAGGAGGATGCCGGGATCCTTCGCCGCGATCCTGGACGCGATGCCGGAAGCGCGGGTCCTCGTCTCCGCCCGGAGGAGCTCCTCCTTGCGGATGATGTTCCCCAGGTACACGGAGGATTTCCAGCCGAGCGATTCGGCCCTGCCCTTGGCGAGCGACGTCAGCATCGGACGGATGTCGGCGTAGGCGCCGCGGGAGAGCGCCTCCGCGATGAGGACGGCGAGGGCTTGGTCGGAGAATGCGGGCGCGGCGCCGCCCGTCCACGCGAGGGACTCCGGGGCGTACCGTCCCTTCACGAGGCCGGCGTAGGTCTTCCCGGTCCATGAATCGAGGCCGGCCCGCCAGCGCTCGGCGTCGAGCCGCACGAATTTCGCGGCGTCTCCGGGCGAGGGCGAGACCCTCGCCGGTTTGCGGACGAGCGCGAGGGAGAACGCGTTCTTCCGTTCGCCGAGATTGAGCGTGAAGCCTTCCGCGTCGAGCCTCGAGCCCTCGGGAAGGCCGAGGGTGTATACGCCGCCCCTCGTCCTCACGCTGAGGCGCTCGCCGAGGTTTGCCTGGAACGACGAGCCCGAGAGCGAATACGGAAGAGACAGGGCGCGGAGGCCCGATGGGCCGAATCTCGTGTGCACGGCGAACGACTCGCCGTCGGGGCCTGCCTCGAAGTCGATCGCCGCGCCGCCCTCGAGCTCCACGCTCACCCTGCGTCCCTTCGCGGACCAGGACAGCGGTTTTACGATGGCTCGCGTGCCGTCCCTGCGCTCCGCGGCGAGCGGGCGGCCGTGTCCGAAGCTGAATCCGATGCCCTGGAAATCGATGTTGAGCGATAGCGGGAAGGAGGACGCGTTCGCGTCGTCGCCCGCGGAGGAGTCGCGGATCCCGGTGATGGAGATGCTCCCCGCGTTGGCCTTGATCCTGTCCCTGCCGGAGAATTGGACGAGGACGATGACCGCGAAGGCGGCGACGAAGGAGAGGGCCGCGATGAGCGCCCTCGTGAGCGTATTGAAACGGAAAGCTCTCTGCGACGGCATATCGATTGAGTGTATCCCCAAGGCGAGCGGCGTTTCAACCTTGCAAAAGCGCTCTTATAGGGCTAGTATGGCCGGCCATGGGATCGATACCTGTCAAAGCGCGCGTCGCGGTCGGCGCGTTTTCGCTCGCCGTCCTCGCCGCCTCGTGCCTGAACGCCGGGCGCGGCGGTTCGGTAGCGCCTGCGCCGAGCCCCGGCGTCGCGCCGAGCCCCGGCGTCGCGCCGAGTCCGGCACCGAGCCCTGCGCCGAGCGTCGCGCCTTCGCCGAGCCCCGGAGCTGCGGCGCTCGTCCTCGAGGCGAACGCCCTTCTCGAGAAGGACGACCTCGCGGCAGCGGAGGAGTACCTCGAGAAGGCCGCCGCCTCCAAGGACGCCGATCCGCGCATCCGCATCCTCCGCGCCTCGGTCCTCCTCTCGGAGGGCAAGCTCGACGATGCCAGGAAGGAAGCGGAGGCCGTCCTCGCGGCGAGGCCCGAGGATCCCGAGGCCCTCTACCTCCTCAGCGCCGTCGAATGGGCGAAGGGGAACGACGCGAAGCGTAAGGAATACCTGAACCGCGTCCTCAGGGCCGATCCCGGGCACGGACAGGCCCTCGCCGATTACGGCGACATCTGGTTCAAGGCGAAGGTCTTCGTCAAGGCCGAGGAATCCTACCGCGCCTCGCTCAAGTCTGAGCCCAGGAACGTGGACGCCCTCCTCGGCATGGGGCGGCTCGGGCTCAAGAACGGCAAGTACGACGACGCGGAGCGGTACCAGGGCCAGGCCATCGAGGCTAATCCGACGCATTCCCTCGCCTGGGCCGAACGCTCCCGCACGCGTTACTACCGCGGCGATTACAATGGATCGCTCGCGGATTCGACCAAAGCCATCGACCTCGCGCCCTCGGATCCCTGGAACTACGTCGAACGAGCGCGATGCCTCCTCGACCTCGGGAAGCCCGACGAGGCCGCGGCCGACTTCTCGAAGGCCATCGGGTTGGATCCGGGATACTACCTGCCCTACGTGATGAGGGCGGGCATCCTCGAGGCGCGCGGCGATGACGAGAAGGCCCTCGCGGACTATAAGGAAGCGGCGCGGCTCAATCCGGCGTATTTCTACGCTTTCGAATCGATAGGGATTCTCAGCATGAAGGCGAACCGCTGGTCCGAAGCCGCCGACGCCTTCCTCCGCGCGTATAAGGGATCCGAGTCGGACTTCAATTACGCGGTCATGGCCGTGAACGCCGCCGCGCGATCGGGCGACGCGAAGGGCGCCAAGGCGCTCGCCGCCTCGGTCATGCCGACGATCAACCGCGAGCGGAATCAGGTTCACTACCTCCTCCTCAGGCAGTACGCCGAGAACGGCGACACGACGGAGGTGGAGAACGCGATCATGTCGATCAAGCGGCTCGACGAGCGCGCGATGATGCTGTTCTTCCTCGCGGGGTACTGGAACTCGAGGGGCAAGGCCGAACTCGCCATGAAGTACCACGGTATCGTCAGGGACATGGGAAGGAAAGGCACGATGGCCGATAGGCTCAACGAGATCGAGCTCCGGAAGCTGGAAACGGGAAAGGCGGGCTCATGAGCTCGAGCGGAAGCGATCCGGCGATCGGACCGGAGACTGAACCGATGCCGGACACCCTGAGGAGGATATCCCTCCCCTCGGGGCGGGAGATACTGCTCGTGGGGACGGCGCACGTCTCTTCGCGGAGCGTGGAGGAAGTCCGGAACGCCATAAGGACGGAAAGCCCCGATCGGGTCTGCGTCGAGCTGGACGCGGGTCGTTACCGGACGCTCTCCGAGCGGCAGGACTGGGCCGGACTGGACATCGTCAAGGTGATCAAGGAGGGCAAGGCCTTCCTTCTTCTCGCCAACCTGGTGCTGTCCTCCTTCCAGAAGAGGATGGGATCGTCGCAGGGGGTCCAGCCCGGAGAGGAAATGAAGGCGGCGGTCGAGGCCGCCGAGGAGATCGGCGTTCCCTGCGAGTTCGCCGACCGCGAGGTCCAGGTGACGCTCCAGCGCGCGTGGAACAAGTCCGGGCTCTGGAACAGGTCCAAGCTCCTCGCGGCCCTCGTCTCTTCCGCCTTTTCGTCGGAGCGGCCCTCGGAGGCCGAGATCGAGGAGCTCAAGAAGAAGAGCGCCCTCGAGGACATGATGGGCGAGCTCGCCGACTACCTGCCCACGGTCAAGGAAGTCCTCATCGACGAGCGGGACCGCTTTCTCGCCGCCAAGATATGGAGCGGAGGGAAGGGGAAATGCGTCGCCGTCGTGGGCGCGGGCCACATGGGCGGAATCGAAGCCTGGCTCTCGAAATTCGAGTCGGGCGAGGCGTCCGCCGACGTCTCCGACATCAGCATCGTACCCAAGCCCGGTCCCTGGGGCAAGATCATCGGGTGGGCCATCCCCGCCGTCATCGTGGGCCTCATGGTCGCGGGCTTCATCTGGAAGGGGGCCGATTTCGCTCTCGAGAAAATATTGACTTGGCTCGTCACGATCGGGAGCTTCTCCGCGATCGGAGCGATATCCGCGTTAGCCCATCCGATCACGGTCCTGACCGCATTCGTAGCGGCGCCATTCGCGATATTGAATCCGCTCATGGGCCTCGGGTTCATAACAGGGATCGTCGAGGCCATGCTGCGAAAGCCCTCCGTCCAGGATTTCGAGAGCCTCCGCGACGACGCCTCCACCGTCAAGGGATTCTGGAAGAACCGCGTGACGCGTATTCTCCTCGCCTTCCTTTTGCCATCGCTCGGCCTCATCATCGGTAATTACGTCGTTTCGCCCATCGTCCTCGCGGCCATATCCAAGTAGGGCCCGGAGCCCGGAAGGGCAGTCGTGAATTCGGCGCCGCGCGGCTTGCGGGGCGGCCGCCGCGGGCTTAGACTTTCCCCAGGAATAAACGATGGGATTCCCCGACATGCGGACGATTTACGCCGGATACGTCCTCATCACGGCCGTCGGCCTCGTCGTCGCGGTTTCCCTCTGGATCCAGAACCGCCGGCAATTCCGGGGCCTCGGGCTCTGGACGGCGGATTTCGCCCTCCATTTCGCGGGAACCGCGCTGTTCTCGCTACGCGGCCTCGTTCCGGATTTCTTCTCCGTGCTCGTCTCGAACGTCATGATCGTCGGCGGATTCTCCCTCCTCTACGCGGGGCTCGAGGATTTCTGCGGCCTGCGCGGAAAGCGTTTCCAGAACTGGATCTACCTCGGAGCGTTCACGGCGGTCTTCGCCTGCTTCATATACCTCCTCCCCGATTTGGCGATGCGAAACGCCGTCTTCAGCCTCTCCATCCTCTTCATGGCGTCGCAGTGCGCCTGGCTCCTCCTCTTCAGGGTTCCGAGGATCATGAGGAAGGAAACCAAGTGGACCGGGCTTATCTTCAGCGCCTTCGCCGTCGTGAACCTGATACGTCTCGTCTGCGATCTCGCCCTGCCGGCGGCGGACGACGTTTTCGGCCCGACGCCCGTGGACACATGGGTGATCCTTTCCTACGGAGTCCTCTTCCTGTTCCTCATGTTCTCCCTCGTTCTCCTCGTCAACCAGAGGCTCCAGGACGGCATGACCGTGGACATGCGGGCGCGCAGGAAGGCGGAGGAAGTCATCCGGCTCCGCCTCAGGCTCTGGGAGTATGCCGCCGACCATGGATTCTCGGATCTCATGCAGAGGGCCCTCGACGAGATCGAGGCGCTCACGGATTCGAGCATCGGGTTCTATCATTTCGTCAACGAATCCGACAGGACACTCTCCCTCGGCACCTGGTCGACGAAAACGCAACGGGAATTCTGCCACGCGGACGGGCAGGGGATGACGTACGACATCGATAGGGCCGGGGTCTGGGCGGACGCCGTTCGTGAGAAGCGCCCGGTCATCCATAACGATTTCGCCTCCCTGGAGAACAGGAAGGGCATGCCCGAGGGCCACGCGGAGGTCACCAGGGAAATCGTGGTGCCGACGATGAGGGACGGCAAGGTCGTCGCCGTGCTCGGCGTCGGCAACAAGGAGAGCGAGTATTCCAAGGAGGACGTGGAGCTCGTCGATTTCATCGCCGACCTCGTCTACTCGATCGTGGAGAAGAAAATCGCGGATGAGCGCATTTTCACGCTCAACGACAAGCTCGAGCGGCTCGCCATGACGGACGAGCTCACCGAGCTGCCCAACCGACGGGCGTTCTTCAACCAGGCGAAGAAGGAAGTCGCCCGATCGAAGAGGCACGGCCTTCCTTGCGCCCTCCTCCTCCTGGACCTCGACGGCTTCAAGGCGGTGAACGACCTGTACGGCCACGACTCAGGCGACGCGGCCCTGAAGCGCGTCTCGGGCGTCTTGAGGACGGGGGTGAGGGAGACCGATCTCGCGGCGCGTTTCGGGGGCGAGGAATTCACCGTGCTGCTCCCCCAGACCGGCATGGAGGAGGCCTACGCCTTGGCGGAACGGCTCAGGAAGGGCATCGAGGACGCTTGCGCGGAAACCGCCGAGGACCCGCTCCGCGTGACGGCGTCCATCGGGATAGCGATCCTGGAGGACGGCGTGGACGACGTGAACGCTTTTATCAAGCGAGCGGACGAGGCCATGTACAACGCGAAGGCGCTGGGGAAAAACAGGGTCTATCCGAGCCTGGAATATTATAGAAAGCGCCAGCAAGCCTGAGAGGGCGGCGCCCTTCCCTCCTTGCGGCGGATCGCGCGGCGCCGGTATGATGGGCGCCATGAAGCTCAGTTCCTTCTTCGTGCCCACCCTCCGCGAAGCCCCCGGCGACGCGGTCATCGCCAGCCATAAGCTCATGATGCGTTCGGGAATGCTCAGGAAGCTCTCGAACGGCCTCTTCGCCTACCTGCCCCTCGGGCTCCGCTCCTTCAGGAAGGTCGAGCGGATCGTCCGCGAGGAGATGGACGCCGCGGGCGCCCTGGAATTCAAGCCATCGGTCGTGGTCCCCGCCGAGCTCTGGATGGAATCCGGGCGCTGGGAGACCATGGGCGAGGGCATGCTCCGCGTCAAGAACCGCCTCCAGAACGACTTCGTCGTGAGCCCCACGGCCGAGGAGGTCTTCACCGCCCTCGTCCGCGACGAGCTCGCGAGCTACCGCCAGCTCCCCCTCTGCGTCTACCAGATAAACACCAAGTACCGCGACGAGATCCGCCCCCGCTACGGCGTGATGCGCGGCCGCGAATTCACCATGAAGGACGCCTACTCCTTCCACGCGGACGAGGCGAGCCTCGACGCCACGTACGACGCGATGGCCCGCGCGTATAGGCGGATCTTCAAGCGCTGCGGGCTCTCCGTCATACCCGTCCGCGCGGACACGGGCGCCATGGGCGGCACCGGCTCCGAGGAGTTCATGGTGGAGAGCGAGATCGGGGACAATACGCTCATTCTCTGCTCCTGCGGCTACGCTGCCAACGTCGAGAAGGCGTCCTGCAAGCCCGACGCCGTAGCGGTCCCGCCGACCGCCGAGGCCCCGAAGAAGGTGGAAACGCCGAACGTCAGGACCATCGAGGAGCTCGTCGCCTTCCTCAAGTCTCCCGCGACCTCTTTCATCAAGACCCTCGTCTATAAGGCCCACTCGGTGGAGCTCGATCTCTCGGGCGCGCCCGGGTGCTCGAAGCTCAAGAAGAAGACGAAGACGGCGCCCGACGCGCCCGAGACCTACGCCGAGGCCTTCTTCGCCGTCTGCATCCGAGGGGACCTGGACGCCAACGAAGCCAAGCTGGCCGCGACCCTAAAGGCCGCCGAGGTGGAGTTGGCCGCCGACGCCGACGTCGAGCGCCTCACGGGCGCGCCGCTCGGGTTCGCCGGTCCCGTCGGCCTGGGCGCCCTCCCCGTCGTCTGCGACGAGAGCGTGATGGCCATGCATGACGCCTTCACGGGCGGCCTCGAGCGGGACGTCCACGTCGCGCACGTGGAGCCCGGACGCGACTTCAAGCCCTGGAAGGTCGCCGACGTTCGCACGGTCAAGGCCGGCGACGCCTGCCCCGAGTGCGGGAAGCCCGTCTACGAGAAGAAGGGCAACGAGCTCGGCCACATCTTCAAGCTCGGCTACAAGTACACGAAGAGCATGCGCGTGAAGTTCCTGGACGAGTCGGGCAAGGAACGGACGCCCATCATGGGCTGCTACGGGATCGGCGTGGACCGCGCGCTCGCCTCGATCATCGAGGAGCGCCATGACGATAACGGGATCGTATGGCCCATGAGCGTCGCGCCCTTCCACTGCGCGCTCGTGCCCGTGAAGTACGACGGCGCCGTGAAAGAAGCCGCCGACCGGATCCACGAGGGCCTCGCGGCCCTGGGCGTGGAGGTTCTCCTCGACGACCGCGACGAGCGGCCCGGCGTCAAATTCAAGGACGCCGACCTCATGGGCATCCCCCTCCGGATCGTGGTGGGCGACAAGAACCTCCCCGCCGCGGTCGAGCTCAAGGCCCGCGACGCCGCCTCGCCCGAACTCGTCCCGGTGGACGGGATCGTCGCCGAGGTGAAGCGGCGCGTGGACGCGGCCCTCGCGGCCCTGGATTCCTGATGGCGGCGGGCGGGGGAACGGAGCGCCGGTTCCGCTGTCGCGGGATCGTCAGGCGCCTGATCGCGGTTCTCGCCGCCTCCTGCTTGGCCTTCCTCTCCTCCTGCCCCGGAACGCCGCGAGCCTCGACCGTAGCGCCGCAGCCCGTTCCGCCCTCGGTCTCGCGGGCCGTCGATGAGGCCGATAGCCTCGCGTTCAACGCCGCGGCGCCCTCCGACGTGAAGCTAGCGGAGGAAGGCCGACGCGATGGAGCGAAGGAACGATCCGATGCCGCGAAGCCCGGCCTCGTGGATGGAATCGCGGCCGACGGGACAGATGATAAAAGAGATCGGGAAAAGGCGAAGGCTGAAGCCGGCGCACGGGCGACCTCGACGTCTGCCGCGCCTGCTTCCGCGGCGCTCTCCGCGTCCGGTCGCCTGATCCTCGCGTTTTCCGGCGACGCGCACTACGGCTCGCCGAGGGCCAGCGCCAAGGAACGCGAGCGGATGCTCGCCTCCGTATCCGCGTCCGGAGCGGCCGCCTTCTACCTCGCGGGCGACGTCACGGACTTCGGGACGCGGTCGCAATGGATGGAAGCGGCCTCGTCCCTCTCCGCCGGCCTCAAGGGCATGGCCTTCGCCTCCGTGCTCGGGAACCACGACGTGAACGGCAACGGACGGAGATGGTGGAACGAATACCTGAACCGCGATCCCGAGGCCCGGAACGGCCGCTTCGACCATCGTTGGCCCGGAGTCCGCGTGATCGGGATCGACTTCACGGGGGGCGCGGGGGGCTGGAGCGCCGAAACGGAATCCTGGCTCCGGGGGCGGCTCGCCTCCGCGGATCCCTCAGAGCTCCTCGTCGTCGTGGCGCACGGTTTCTTCTACTCATCCGGCATCGACGGCTGGCGCGACGATGCCGCTCTCATCGAACGGGTACGGCCGCTCTTCGCGTCGGCGGGCGTCGACCTCGTGGTGTCGGGTCATAACCATTACATGGAGCTTCTCGAGGCCGACGGGACCGCGTACGCCGTGGTCGGCGCCGCCGGCGCGCCCTTCGATCCCGAACCGACGTGGATGTCGCCGCGATCCCTCTGGTTCCAGCGCGGGAAGCGCGGCTGGCTCGAGCTCGAATCGGACGGGAAGGGCGCCGTCATACGATTCCGCGGCGTCGACGGAGCCACGCTTTACGAGCGTCGACTCAAGTAGGCGCCGCCATGCCATGGCGCCGCCATTCCATGGCGCCGTCATTCCATGGCGGAGGCGGTTTCTCCGTCGAAGAGGGAACGCAGGAGTTTCCGGAATTCAGCCTGCGTGAAGGGCTTCTTGAGGAAGCCGTCGAATCCGTGCTCGAGGTATTCCGCGAGGATCGGCTTCTCGGCGTATCCTGACATCACGATGGACTTGAAACGCGCGTTTCCGGCGCGCAGTCGCTTCATCATCTCCGCTCCGCCCATGCCTCCGGGCACGGTCAGGTCAGCGATCACGAGGCCGTACGGCTCTCCGGAGGCGATCGCGGCGTCGAAGAGCCTGAGCCCCTCGTTTCCTTCGGCGGCCGCGTCCGCGCGGCTTCCGCAGGCGCGGAGGAGATTGGACATCAAGTCGCGGAGTGCGGGCTCGTCGTCCATGACGAGCGAGCGCGGAGGAAGCTTTACAAAGGAGTCGCTCGGTTCCGGGGCATCGGCTTCCGGCTCCTCGGCCGCGGGATCGCCCGGGTCCATCGCGGGGACGCGTATCCTGAAAATCGATCCCTTCCCCTGCTCGGATTCCGCGGTGACGCAGCCTCCGTGGCGCTTGGCGATGGTATGGCAGATGGACAGGCCGAGCCCGGTCCCGCCCTTCCTGGTGGAGTAATAGGGGTCGAAGATCCTCCTCAGGACGGCGTCGGGCATGCCCTGTCCCGAATCTTCCACCGATATCTCGATGAAATCACCGGCGGAGGGGCTCGCGCGGGGGTCGCCGTCGTTCCTGACGCGGTCTACCCGGACGCGCACGGCGCCGCCCTCGGGCATCGCCTGCGATGCGTTGAACACGAGGTTCTGGACGACCTGCGAGATCTGGCCCTTGTCCGCCATGGCCATGAAGGGGCCTTCGCCTTCCTGGTAATCGAGCGCGCAATTCTGCCCGCTCAGCGCGAAGGCCGCCGTTTCCCGCGCGATTCTGGCCAGGTCCGCGGGCTTCCGGAGCGGCTCGCCGCCCCTCGACAGGGTCCTGAGCTGGTCAGTGAGGCCCCTCGCCCGCATCGTCGCCGCCTCCGCCTTCGCGAGGAATTCATCGGCCTTGGCCCGGTCGTCGCCCGCCATCCGCGCGAGCGATACGTTCCCCGAGATCGCCGCGAGGATGTTGTTGAAGTCGTGGGCGATCCCTCCGGCGAAGAGCCCGAGCGACTCGAGCTTCTGGCTCTTGATGGCCTCGGCTTCCGCCGCGTTCTCCATCGTGACGTCGCGGACCACGGCGAAGATCCGCTGGCCCTTCATGGGCATGAAACGGGCCTCGAAATCCCTGATCCCGTCCGGCATTTCGAGGGAATATTCCATCGATTGCTCCGACCCCGTGGCCGATGCCTTGGCGATGGCCTCCATGGCGGGAACGGCGATCTCACGGGGAAGGGTCTCGTCGAGGCGCTTCCCGAGGAAGTCCTCCGGGCGCAAGTACGGGCGGGCCTCCGGACGCGCGTGGAACTGCAGGTACCGCCCCTCCTTGTCGAGCGCGAAGAGGAGGTCCGGGCTGGATTTCACGAGCGCTTCGAGATCGTCCTTCGTGTCGGTGAGCTCCTCCACGGCCTTCTTGAGCTCCCCGGTTTTCCGCTTCACGAGGAAGCGGAGGTTGAGCGCCGTCGCGAGGAAGAAGGCCGCGAGCGCGGCGACCGCGATGACGATCCACATGACGAGGCGGAGGGTAGAGGCGGGTACGATTCTCCTGCCCATCCACTTCTCGTCGATCGCTTCGAGTTCCCGCGCGGGTATGCCGGCGAAGCCGCGTTCCACGATCTGCCTGGCGCGGACGTCGCCCTTCCTCACGGCCCGGTGGAACTCCCCGGAATAGAGCGTGAAGGCTTCCTTGAAGGAATGCTCGAGCCCGCCGCGGTAGATGTAATAAAGCGCGGCGGGTTCGTCGACGCAGAATACCTGGACCTCCCCGGACCTGGCGGCGTCGATGACGGACTCGTAGCTCGGGTATTCCGCGAGGGTCTCGATCCCCTTCGACCTCAGTATGCCGACGGCGGCGTCGCCCGCCTTCACCGCCACGACGAAGCCTTTGAGCGACGTGGCGTCCGCGATGCCCGATATCGAGTCGGAGACGAATATAGGTACGTTTATGGTCGCGTAGGCCGGAGCGAAGTCGAAGATCGCTTCGCGTTCCGGCGTCCTGAAGATCGTATCGATCACGTCGCCGGCGCCCGAGGCCATCTCCTCGAGCATGTCCGCCCAGTTTCCCGCGCGGATCTCCACGTCGATCCCGGTTTCCCGCTCGAAGAGGCTCCATTGGTCGATGAGGATGCCCTTCAGGGTCCCTTCCTCGCCCCGCATGATGTACGGAGGGTAGTTGTCGTCGATGAGGACGCGGAGCGACCCGGGCTTCTCGCCGGCGCCGGCCTCCGGGAGATCCGCCAGGGCGCCGTCTGCGCCGAGCGAGGCGGCTACGAGGAAGAGGAGGGTGAGCGCGATCCGGGACGGGGCCCTCGGGACCATGGACCAATTCTATGACCGGCCGGGGCCGTTCGCAAGGAGCCGCGGTTCCCGGCGGAAGGGCCCGGAAAAACCCGAAGCCGGAGCCGGGGAGGCGCGTCCCGGGCCCGCCGCCCGCAATTGCGGGCGATCGCCCGTTACCGGCCGATGCTCAGAAGCATTTTCCCGCGGTTTTCCGGGCGCACTCCCCCAATGAGCACTTGTAGCAGATCTCGTTAGGGAGCTCCCCCTTATCCAAGAAGGCCCTGACGTTCCCCAGAGTCGTGACCGCGATGGCCTCGAGCGCCTCCTCCGTGAAGAAGGCCTGGTGCGAGGTGAGGAGGACGTTGGGGAAGCTGAGGAGCCTGGCGAGGGAATCGTCCGCGATGACGCTCCCCGAGAAGTCCTCGAAGAAGTACTGGTCTTCCTCCTCGTAGACGTCCAGTCCCGCGCCGCCCAGCTTTCCGGACTTGAGCGCCGCGATGAGGGCCTTGGTGTCCACGAGGCCGCCGCGGCGCGTGTTGATGAGGAGGCCGCCCTCCTTCATGAGGGCCATGGCGCCCGCGCCGATCATGTGCCGGCTCTCCGGCGTGAGGGGACAGTGGAGGGAGATCGCGTCCGAGCGGCGGTAGAGCTCCGGGAGGGGGACGTAGGCCGCGCCGATCGAGGCCGCCCAGGCCTCGTCCGGGAAGGGGTCCGAGAGGAGGACCTCCATCCCGAATCCCCTGAAGATCCCCGCCGCCACCCGGCCGATCTTCCCCGTGCCCACGAGCCCGATCGTCTTTCCGTGGAGGTCGAAACCGAGGAGGCCGTTCAGGGTGAAGTTCCCGTCCCGCGTGCGGAAATACGCCTTGTGCGTTTTCCGGTTGAGCGTGAGGAGGAGGGCGGCGGCGTGCTCCGCCACCGCGTACGGCGAGTAGGCGGGGACGCGGACCACGTGGATCTTCCCGAAGGCGCGCTCCAGCGCCACGTTGTTGAAGCCCGCGCAGCGGAGGGCGATGAGACGGATCCCCAGCGCGTGGAGGGCGTCGATCACCTCCGCGGAGACGTCGTCGTTGACGAAGGCGCAGACGGCCTCGGAGCCAGCGGCGAGCGCGGCCGTTTCCTTCGAAAGCTTGACCGGGTAGTATTTCAGGTCGAACCCGAAGGCTGCGTTCTCGCGCTCGAAGGATTCGCGGTCGTAGGGCTTCACGTCGAAGAACGCTATCGTATGGGGCATGGAAGCCTCCTTTCTTTCCGAATCAAAAGTACGGTAAGGGGGAAGTCGATGGCAAGGCGAATAGATAAAAAATTATCGAAATTGACGATCATCAAGAAGCGATCGCCGGCGCGAAAAGGAAGGTCGCGAAAATCGTTGAAGGTTGAGTATTAGGATCGAACGGAGCGGTATTCATGCCCGCCCTTGCGCTTCCGGGAAAGGGGGCGGGCTCCGCGCGCGCGCGCTTCCATCGCATCGAAGGAAAGCGCGGCCGAGGGGGAAAGGGCGGGAGCCCTGTCCCCCTGATGTGAGTTGCACAGTGTAAAGCGGCGAATCGAGGACTAGCGAATCGGTTCGTGCAACGGTACACTGACGCGGATATCAAGTACCGGGGGCATACATGAAGTACGGCTATTTCGACGACGAGAACAAAGAGTACGTGATCACGCGGCCGGACACGCCGCAGTCCTGGTCCAACTACCTCGGGTCCACCGAGTACGGGGCCATCATCACCAACAACGCCGGCGGCTACGGCTTCTACAAGTCCGGGGCCCAGGGGCGCTTCCTCCGCCTGCGCTTCAACGCCGTGCCCATGGACCAGCCCGGGCGCTATTTCTACCTGCGCGACGCAGATTCGGGCGACTACTGGTCGGCCTCTTGGCAGCCGGTGGGAAAGCCCCTGGACAGGTACCAGTCCACCTGCCGCCACGGCACCGCCTATTCGATCTTCACCTCCATGTACGAGGGCATTGAATCCGAGGCCACCTACTTCGTGCCCCTGGGCCAGACCTTCGAGTACTGGCGCCTCAAGCTGACCAACAGGAGCGGGAGGAAGCGCAGGATATCCGCCTTCACCTACTGCGAGTTTACTAATCAGTGGAATACCTTCCAGGACCAGGTCAACCTCCAGTATTCCCTCTTCATCGTCAAGGGCGAGCGGGTAGGGGACTTTCTCCGCATCGCCATTCAGGACAATCTTGCATCCCAGGGCAACAAGCCCGGCCTGTATTCCCACGACATATCCATGAACACCTGGATGACCTTAGTGGGCGCTCCCATGGCCGCTTTCGACACCGACCGGACAGCCTTCCTGGGGACATACGGCGGCTACCATGCCCCGGCCGCATTAACCAGGGGGCGCTGCTCCAATTCCGAGGCCTACGGTGACAACTCCTGCGGCTCCATGCAGGCCGATATCGAGCTGGCCCCAGGCGAGTCCAAGGAAATCCTGGTCATGTTGGGCCTGGGCGACGCGCGCAGCCGCGGAGTTGAGGCTAGAAGGGAATTCGGCAGCTTCGAGCGCTGCGACATCGAATTGAAGAAGCTCAAGGAAACCTGGCATGGGCGCCTGGGTTCCCTGATAGCCCAAACCCCGGATGAGGACATCAACCATACCGTCAACGTCTGGGGCCTCTACAACTGCCTGATCACCTTCGCCTGGTCCCGCGCGGCCTCCCTGGTCTACAACGGGGAGCGCGACGGCCTGGGCTTCCGCGACTCCGTCCAGGACATCCTGGGCGTGGCCGCGGCCATCCCCGATGAGGCCATGAAGCGCCTGGAGCTCATGCTCACCGGCCAAGTGGCCAACGGCGGGGCCATCCCCGTCATCCAGCCCTTTGCCCACAAGCCCGGCCAGGAGAAGGAGCCGCCCAAGGAGGAGTACCGCTCGGACGACTGCCTGTGGTTCTTCAACGTGGTGCCCCTGATGGTGGCCGAGACAGGCGACTTCGCCTTCTACGACAAGGTCCTGCCCTACGCCGACAAGGGCCAGGCCAGCGTCCTGGGACACCTCAAGCAGGCCCTCCTCTTCAACCTGGAACGCATGGGCAAGCACGGTCTGCCCTGCGGCTTGTCCGCGGACTGGAACGACTGCCTGCGCCTGGGCTACTCCGGGGAGAGCCTCTTCGTGGCCTTCCAGCTGCGCTACGGCCTCAGCGTCTATTCCGATATCGCACAAAGCAAAGGCCTAAAGGCCGAATCCGACTGGGCCCTAGAGAAGAGAGCGGAGCTGGACGCCGCCATCCAAAAGCACTGCTGGGACGGGGAGTGGTTCATCTGGGCCATCGGCCAGGACGGCACCGTCTACGGCACCAAGGACTTCGAGGAAGGCCAGGTCTATCTAAACACCCAGGTCTGGGCCGTCATCTCCGGGGCCGCCACCCCCGAACAGGCCCAGAAGGCCATGCGGGCCGTGAAGGAAAAGCTGGCCACCCCCTACGGCCTCATGCTGGCCGCACCCCCCTTCACCAAGGCCTCCATAGAAGTCATGCGCGCGGTTGTCTTCAACCACGGAATCAAGGAGAACTCTGGCATCTTCAACCACACCCAGGGCTGGGGCATCATGGCCGAGGCCATGCTGGGAGATGGCGAGCGGGCCTACGAGTACTGCAAGGACGCTCTCCCCGCCGCCTACAACGACAAGGCCGAGATCAGGCAGATGGAGCCCTACGTCCAGGGACAGACCACCTACTCAGCCTTCTCGCCCCGCGCGGGCAACTGCCGCACGGCCTGGCTCTCAGGCGCCGCCGCCTGGTGCTACTACAGCCTCACCCAGTGGATCCTCGGCATCAGGCCCGAGTACGACGGCCTCCGCCTGGACCCCTGCGTCCCCAAGGCGTGGAAGGGCTTCTCCGCGGAGCGCCGCTTCCGCGGCAAGACCGTCAAGATCGAGTTCAGGAATCCCGCCGGCGTGTCCAAGGGGATCAAGGAGCTCACCCTGAACGGCGAGCGCATCGAGGGGAACCTCGTTCCCGTAGAGAAGCTAAAGGCGGATAACGTCGTCGTCGCCGTGATGGGCTGATAGCCTCCCGCGAGTCGAGAAAAGAAGCGGGGAAGAAACCTTTCTGAAAGGTTTCTTCCCCGCGCCCCATTTTCCAAATCGAACAGTCCAGGCAAACGCTTGCGGTTTCGAGACGGACCCGCTACTGTATGGGCATAGACGAGGCGCGGCGCTCCTTCGATTTCTGAAAGTCAGCAATCATGACAACGCATAAGGACTCTGTCGGGGGCTGTCGCGGGGCAGGAGCCGCGGTTTCTGTGTATAGGTATGACCTGCGGGAAGCCATGCGGACCGCGGAAGGGGCATCAGTGAACGGCAGGAAGATCATTGGATTGCTCACGAGCGGGACTTACAGTACCTACAGCGTGGAAATCTGGACGGGCGTCGAGCACGGCGCGCGGATGCGCGGGTACGACCTCATCACGTATCGCGGCAGCGAAGTCATCTCCGACAAGAACACGGGAAGGATACTTCCCAACGCGGCGTACGACGCAATCGACCTCGACTTGATCGATGGCTTCGTGGCGGTCAGTTCCTCCATCGCCAATCTCGTTTCCCCGGAAACCTACCGGGAATTCTGCTCGCGCTTCAAGTCGCGGCCTATCGTCAGCATAGGCCCAGGTCCCGAATTCGCGAGAAGATGCCTCGTGGACAACAGCTCCGGCCTTTATGAGCTTGTGCGACATCTCATCAAGGTCCACGGTTGTTCCGCGTTCGCGTTCATGGCTGGCCCGGAGCGGAGCGAGGAAGCCAAGGTCCGTTACGAAGCCTTCAGGAGAGCGCTCTCTGACAACGATGTCGCCTTCGACGAGGCACTCCTCCGGCACGGGGATTTCCGCGTCGGCCTCTCAAAGGACATGATGAAGGACATCCTCAAGGACAGGCCGAAGATCGACGCGCTCGTGGCCGCGAACGACGACATGGCAATCTCCTGCGTCGAGGCCCTGAGCGACGCGGGATACCGGGTTCCCGAGGACGTGAAGGTGATCGGTTTCGACGACGCCCCGAAAGCGCTCACCGCCGATCCACCCCTATCGACTGTGCGGCAACCCCTGTACAGCCAAGCCTTCCGCGCGGTGAACGTCCTCATCGACGCGATAGAAGGCAAGCCGGCGGCCATGGAGGAATACATCGAGACCCTTCCCGTCATCCGCCGTTCCTGCGGCTGCGGCGCGGGTAGTTCGTCCGCGGGCGCGGCCATGTCCGGATTCAAAAAGGAATACTCGTTCGGGTTCGCGGACCGCGAGGCCATCGTCGGCGACGTCAAGGCCAGGCTCCGGCACTTCCTGGACCCTTCCCGCGCGTCGGCCGTGGAGTCCCTCGTTACCGCGTTCAACGCCGGGCTCGGCGGGGACGCGGACGGCTACGCGTCCGCGCTCGACGGAATTCTCGCCGGGATCAGGGATCTCAACGAGATAGACATCTGGAAGGACGCGTTCACCGCGATCGAGAAGCGATTCCTGTCCATGCTCTCGGAGGATCGCCATCCAGCGTACAAGAGGCTCCTCGAGGCCCGCGAGCGCCGCATCAACGAACAGGTCATGCGGGTGCAGTCCCAGAAATACGCGGCGTCGACCATTGAGAACAGTAACCTCCGCGATACCCTTCAAGGCCTCGGATACTCGTTCCGCATCGAGGACATAGGTGTTTTCATGGCGAACACCTTCAAAACCCGCCTCGGAATCAAGAGCGGCCTTATCTTCCTCTTCGACGAGGGAAGCGCGAGTACGGGAAGGATCATCGCCGGATTCGATGAAGCGGGGAAATGGGAAGCAGGAACGCTCGGCGCCGGTATCGCTTCCGCGAAGCTGATCAGCGAGGGGATCAGGGATCGCGGTGGCAAATCGTTCTTCGTATGCCCCATCAACTTCAACGGGAAGGACATCGGCCTCACCGTTCTTCAGACGGGCTCCGTCGCTCCGTTCATCTACGAGTCGGTGGCCGCCCAGCTTTCGAGCTCGGTGTGGGGCTCCTTCCTCCTCAAGGAGAGCGAGGAAGCCGCCGCGCGGAACAAGGCGCTCAACGAGCGCATCGAATCGCTCGTGAAGCCCATGATCGAATCCGTGAAGCGCGTGACCGACATCTCCATTGAGAGGCTAAAGACCATCGCTCTCCTCAACGCGCAATCCGCGGAAAGCTCCGCCAAGATGGCCCAGACCTCCGACACCATCAGGGGCATCTCGGACCGATTCTCAAAGATGCTTGAAATAATCACCATATTTGAAGACATATCGAATACGGTGAACCTCGTGTCCATCAACGCGTCCATAGAGGCGAGCCACGCGGGCCAGTACGGAGCCGGATTCAAGGTCATCGCGAAAGAAATAAAGAAGCTTTCGGAATCCACCCGGCAGAACGCGGAGGTGATCTCGCTTACGCTCAAGGCCGTTGTGGAGGAAGTGAAGACCTCTATCGGAGCGAGCGAGGAGAGCGCCGCTTCTTTCCGCGCCCAGGAGGCAAGCATGAACGAGATCCTCGATTCCATGAGGGCCATTTCCGAGCATATGAGGGAACTGGACGAGGGGAGCAACGCCATCCTCGCCCTCATGGGCGGGAAATAGGCGCATCAGGGTATCGCGTTCAATACCGCTTGAGGAGTTCGAGCATCTTCCGGTCGAGCCTCCTGCCGTGGAAGGCTTCGTACCGCACGTCGCTCCGCTCGCTGTCTATGATGCCGAAGGGCCCGGTGAAATTCCAGAGCGCCCAGCCGAGGCCCATCGACCGTATTTCCTTGAGCTGGTCCTCGAGATAGCGCAGGGCGACGTCGTGGGGCGTGAATTTATACACGCCCATCTCTCCCACGAAGGCTTCGCCTCCGGACCGCAGGTAATCCTTCCATGGATCGAAGATGCCGCCGGGCGCGTAGCGTCGTTCGAAGCCCGGCGGAGCCGCCTCGAGGCGGAGTCCGTCCTTTCCGAGCGAGAAGGTCGCCTGCGGAAGACCCCAATCGTCCAGGTCGGCGTTCGCGTCCGCGCGTCCGCCCTTAAGTCCGCGGCCGATGAAGGAGATCCGGGAAATGGCGCACCAATCGCCCAGATCGTTCTCGATCATGAGCTCCTTCGCGTCCTTTTTCAGCGTGAATCCGCACTCGAGGTCGTAATCGTTCCGGTAGATGTTCCATCGTTCGTCGAAAAACGATTTTTTCCATTCGCCCGCGCCCGGGCCGGGAATGAAGAGCCGCTCGAATACCCTGATTCCGTCCGCGGACGCGGCGATCCGGGACCTGCTCGAAACCTGCACGACGCGGATGAGGACCCGGGTTCCGGCCTTGAGATCGCCGCGGATCACGAGCGGCGAGCGGTATTCCCGTTTCTCAGGGCCGTAGAGGTAGCGGCACAGGGGCGTCGAGGGCCAGACGGGCGGCGGGTAGTCCGCGGATCCCTCGACCCATTCCGCTTTGTAATGGGAGACAGCGAAGGGGGCGTAATCATGGAGGCTCTGGATGACGCCGGTTCCCAGGAGCTCGGGGACGGGGACGCGTCCGCCCTCGATACCGTCGGACACGACGGGGCGATCGGGATCGATGGCCCTGATGGCCTTGACGGCTCGGAGCGCGATGCGCGCGTAGTCCGCGCCGTCGACGCCGTAGGGCTCGTTCACGAGGCCGAAGCTCAGCCATTCGGGCGGGATGCGCTCGTACCGTTTCGCGAAGAATTCCCAGTGGGCTATGAAAGCCTCCTGGGCGGCGGCATCGGTCCAGAGGCTGAGCCGTTCGGCCGGGGCGTTGATGCAGAAGCCGGGGGCGCGGTGAAGATTGAGGTCCACGCGGATTCCGTATCGCTGCCCCCAGGAGATCGTGTTATCTATCTCCCGGATCCGATCCTCCCGGAAGAGGAGCCAATCGGAGGGATCGGCGTAGGTACGGTAATCGACGGGAAGGCGGACGTAATTGAAACCGAGTTCGCGGATCTGGCGGAAGTCCTCTTCCGCGTATCCTGAGTCGCTCCAATCCTCGGAGAAGAGGCCGAGGAGGTTGAAGCCGCGGTAGGGCTCGGAGACGCGGATAGGGGCCTTTTCGGCCGCGACGGGACGAGCATCCATTGGCTTGCCCGTCGAAGAGGAGAGGAGGCGCGCCTCGACCGGAGCCTCGGCCCCGCGAGGAGCGGCCGCGAGGAAGAGGAAGGCGGATGCGGCGAGCACCGCGCTTACGAGCGCCGCGGGGGCGAGCGAGCGGGAAATTCGCCGGGGGCCCGGAGCGGCGCGTACCGGAGTCGGTCGTCGTTTCCTCATCATGGGTGAAGTATCTTCCCGCTAAACCGGCCCGTCAACGGCGAGAAATCGCGGACAGCTCGGCCTGGTTCCGCTCGCCTGAGCGGCGCTTGCCGCGCTTCCGCCCGGGGATTAGTATACCCGCATGAGCACGACGCGCGAAACACTTCCCTCTCTCCAGGATCGAGGCGACGGGCGCATGGCCCTCGTCGTGGACGGCGGCGCCTTTCCCGTCCTCGGCGGCGAACTCGGCAACTCCATCGCGGCCGACAGGCCCGCGATGCGGAAGCTCTGGGCGGACCTCAAGGTCGCGGGGCTCAATACCGTCCTCCTCCCCGCCTACTGGGAACAGCTCGAGCCCGAGGAGGGCCGCTTCGATTTCTCCTGGATCGACGAGGACGTCAAGGCCGCTCGCCGCGAGGGCCTCAAGATCGTCTTCCTCTGGTTCGGAACCTGGAAGAACTCGATGTCCTGCTACGCTCCGGCCTGGGTCAAGCTGGACCAGGCCCGCTTTCCGCGCATGATGGACGAGAAGGGAAACAAGCAGGACGTCCTGAGCGCCCACGGCGAGGAGACGCTCGCCGCGGACATCCGCGCGTTCAAGGCCCTCATGGCGAGGATCGCCAGGATCGACGCGGGGCGCGGTACGGTGCTCATGGTCCAGGTGGAGAACGAGATGGGCTCCATCCCCTGCGCGCGGGACCACTCTCCCCTCGCGGACAAGGCCTGGCGCGAGCCCCTGCCGCAGGCGGTCCGCGCCTTCCTGGGCACCCGGCGGCACGCCTCCACCTGGGCTGACGCCGCGCGCTCCCTCAAGGGCGCGAGGCTCGCCGCCGTCGAGGAGATGTTCACCGCCTGGCACCTCGCGCGCTACGCGGAGGCCGTCGCCAAGGCCGGGAAGGAAGTCCATCCCCTGCCGCTCTTCGTGAACGCCGCGCTCCCGCGGGAGGGCGATCTCCCCGGCCAGTACCCCTCCGGGGGCCCGCTTCCACATCTCGCGGGGATATGGAAGCTCGCCGCGCCCTCCATCGACATGCTCTGTCCCGATATCTACGGTCCGGATTTCGAGGCCCGGTGCGGCGACTACGCCGTCGCGGGGAACCCGCTCTTCATCCCCGAGCACCGCTGCGACGCGAGCGTCGGGGCCAAGGCGCTCTACGCCTTCGGCGAGAAGGCCGCAATCGGTTTCTCGCCCTTCGCCATCGAGAAGGCCTCTCCCGCCGCGGCGGAGGCGCTCAAGGGAGCCTACGCCCTCATCGACGAGATCAGCCCCCTCCTCGATCCGGCGGAGGGAAGGATCGAGGAGCCGCCGCGAGCGGCCCTGGCCTTGGGCGGGAAGAAGGAATACAGGCTCGAGTTCGACGGCATCGTGGCGCGGGTGGGGCACGAGCGGACGCTCCCCTGGAACGCGGAGGCCGCGCAGGGCGAATGGCCCGCGGCCGCCGTCATCGTCCTCCGGACCGGTCCCATGGAGTTCATCGTCGCGGGAACGGGCGCGTACGTCGAGTTCGCGACCCCGCGAGGAAAGCCCTTCGCCCTCCTCGGCGTGGACCGGGGGAGGATCCAGGACGGCGAGTTCGTGCCGGTGCATCGGTTGAACGGGGACGAGACGCACCAGGGACGGCACGTCAGGACGCCGACCGGGTCCTACTGGATTCAACGCGCGCGGATCTATCCGCTGTAGGCCGTCGCGGGCCGCGCGAGCCCGCTAGGTTCTCAACGGACTGAAAGCTCCTTCATCCGAGCCCGGCGCGCGATCACGTAGGCGTCGAATCGATCCGCCCGCGCGTTGAGGATCGCGTCCTCCCGGATGCCCGCCGCGGCCGCGGCCTCGGCGGCCGTCTCGAGCCTCCCCACGTCCCCCGACCAGTGCGCGTCCGAGCCCAGGACCACCGCGGCGCCGAGATCGGCGCAGATCCGCGCGAGGACGGGGCAGGTGTCCGCGCTTCCCTTCCTGAACCTGAAGGACGCGTCGTTGATCTCCAGGGCCTTCCCCGCGCGCTTCGCCGCTTCCGCGACCGCGCGGAAATCGACGGGAAACGCGGGATTGCCCGGATGGGATATCGCGTCGACGTAGGGATTCTCCAGGGCCGCGATCATCGCCCGGGTGTTTTCCTCTTCAGTGCCGGAAGGAAGGGCCGCCTCGTGGAAGCCCGCGAGGATGAAGTCGAGCCGCTGGGCCATGTATTCCTCGATGTCGATGCCGCCCGACGCGTCCATGATGTTCGCTTCCGCGCCGTGGTATACGCGGACGCCCTCGATGCGCTCCGGCAGGACGCGGAGGTTGCTGAAATGCCAGGGATGCGGGCCGCAATTGAGGCCGGGGCCGTGGTCGGCGAGGACGAAGGCCTTGAGGCGGCGCTTCCGGGCGGCGCGGACCAGCTCCTCGACGGTCGAGTACGCGTGACCGCTCGCGACGGAATGGACGTGGACGTCTACAGGGACCTTCATGGCGTGAATGATACCGAATGCGCCGCCCGAGCATCAACGGACGCGCCGCCCCGCCTGTTTACGAGCGATCGCGGCGGACCTATACTCAGCGGCGGAGGCCATCATGGACGATTGCTTGTTCTGCAAGATCGCGAGGGGGGAGCTCCCTTCCTTCAAGCTGTTCGAGGACGGCGACTACCTCTGCTTCCTGGACATCAACCCCGTGGCCAAGGGCCACTGCCTCGTCATCCCCAAGCGGCACTATGAAAACCTCTTCGATTTCGACGCGGAAGCCTATCCGGGCTTCCTCGCGCTCGTGCAGAGGATCGCCAAACGCGTGGCGGCGAAGCTCGGGGCCAAGGACTTCAACATCGTGAACGCCTCGGGAACGGCGGCGCAGCAGAGCGTGGACCATCTCCATTTCCACATCGTGCCGCGCTTCCCCGGGGACGGGATAGACATGTGGTTCCACGGAAGGAAGAAGTGGACCATGGACGAGCTCAAGGCCCTCGCCGAGGAGTTGCGCTGAGCGGCAGTCCAGGATACGGCGCGATGGATCGACCGACGGAGGCAAGGATGGACATGAAATCTCAGCTCGCCGTGATGGCGAAGTACAACCGGATCGCCAACGAGGCCTTGTTCGGCATACTTTCGGGCTTGCCGGAGGGTGAGGTCATGAAGCCGCGCGGGTCGTTCTTCGGATCGATCCATGGCGTCCTTTCCCATATCTACTCAGGCGACGTGAACTGGCTGAGGCGCTTCAGGGATTTCTTCGGAAGCCTCGACGCCTTCTTGAGCCCGCGGCTCGATCCTCCCGGGGCCGCGTGGACGGGATATTCGTTCGCGACGTTCGCGGAGCTCGCAACCGCGCGGAGGGACGTCGACGCTATCCTCGAGGCCTTCGTTTCCCAGGCCGAGGGGGGTCGGTACGGCGAGACGATGCGCTACGTCGATTCCCACGGGACGCCGCGGGCCTTCACCGCGGGATCGCTCGTCCTGCATCTCTTCAACCACGAGACCCACCATCGCGGGCAGGTCTCGCAGATGCTCGACGAGATGGGGATAGCGCACGACTTTTCGAACGTGATCTCCGCGCTCGATCCTCGGTGAGGCTGTCCCGAAGACTAGCCCTTCCGCCTCCGGGGAGAGACGGCCTATGGAAGGACGTCCCTAGAAGGGCCCGTAGCGGATCGCGACGGCGAGCGCGAGGAATGACAGCGAAACGACGAGCATGATCCCCTGGAGGGGCAGGGTCCACTTGATCCACTTCCCGTACGAGACGTTCACGAGCCCGATCGCGATGAGGAGGAGTGCGTTCGTCGGGTAGAGCATGTTCGAGAAGCCGTCGCCCAGGTCGTAGGCGAAGACCGCCGCCTGCCTCGTAACGCCCGCGAGGTCGGCGAGCGGAACGAGGATGGGCATCACCAGGAAGGCCTTGGCGGAGGCGGAAGCCACGAAAAACTCCAGGCCGAGGGTGACGAGGTACATGAGGAAGGCGGCGACGAATGGGTTCGTTCCCTTGATGGCCTCCGCCGCGTGGAAGAGGACGGTGTCCAGGATGCCGCCAGCCTGTATGATGACCTTCACGCTCATCGCCATGAGCACGAGGATGATGGGTCCGACCATGGCGCCGGCTCCCTTGAGGGCAGAGCGGAGCGTCGCGCCCGTTCCCATCCCGGAGAGCAGTCCCGCGCCGATTCCCGTTATCAGGAAGAATACCGAAACGACGGGGAAGGCGTAGGTCGAGAGCGCCTCGAACCTCGTTACCACGATGATGAAGAGGATGGACGCGGCGAACCACGAGGCCATCCATGCGACCGCCCTCCTCATTTCCTTCCCGCCCGGAGCGCGCCCGGCGTTTCCGGCAATCTCCGATCGGGCCGCCGCGTCCTGGAGGCGGGTAGGGGACCGTTCGGGATCGCGCTCGATCTTCCTCGCGTGCAGGAAGGTGAAGAGGAAGGTGGCCGCGTAGGTGGCGAGGAGGAAGAGGACGCGGAACCAGGAGCCTGAGAAAAGGGGGAGCGAGGCGATGGATTGCGCGACGCCCACGGTGAAGGGATTGAACACGGAAGCGGAGAATCCGAACGCGAGGGCGAGGAGGCTCATGCCGAGCCCGGTCATGGTGTCCCAGCCCAGGGCCAGCGCGAGCGGGACGATGAAGACGACGGCCGGGACGAGCTCCTCGTAGATGCCGAGGAGGCTCGGCGCCGCCATGAAGAAGAGCATGATGGCCGCCATAAGGAGATACCGGCGGGACCTGAAGCGCTGCACGATCATGCCGAGGAGGGCGTTGAGCACCCCGCCGTCTTCGAGGACGCGGAAGGCGGCGCCCACGAAGAGCATGAAGGCGATGAGCACGATGACGATCGTCGCGTCAGGGCTGGCGAGGACCTCCGCGGGGGCGGTGATCCAGCGCCAGGCGGGGTAATGGGGCCGCTCGACGGCGCGGTAGGTTCCGTCTATGACGAGGGTCCTGCCGCCCTCCTGGACGCGATCGTAGGCGCCCGCGGGGATGATCCTCGTGAGGATCCCGGCCGCCAGCATCAGCGCGGCCAGGACCGCCGCGGCCTGTATGAAGGACTTGAGCTCGATGGAGGCGCCGCCTTTCCGCGCCGCGGTCTTCTCAGGCACGCGCTTTCCCTTCCATGAGGCCGCGGTAGAAGGCGACGCAGCGCTCGACGTTCTCGATCGAGACGCGCTCGTCGTGCGAATGCATCCGCGCGATCTCGCCCTTGTCCAGGACGGCGGGGGTTATCCGGTAGACGGCGTCGCAAACGGGGAGATAGTGGCGGGTGTCCGTGCCGACCGTCACGAGGTAGGGCATGACCGAGCAGCCGGGCGCGGCCTCCCCGAGGAGCGAAGCGATGCGGCGCCACGCGGGCGAGGACGAGCTCGATTCCGGAAGGGGATCGTTGGCCTGGCCCCAATCCTTCACCGACGCCTCGACGCCGAAGCGCGAGGCGATCCGGGACATGCGCTCGAGGCACGAATTGATCGTCTCTCCCGGGATGATCCGGACGTTGACGTTCGCCTTGACGGCATCGGGGAGGACGTTCTCCTTGCGGGAGCCCTCGAGCATGGTGAAGGCCGCCGTGCTCCTGAACATCGCGATGGCCTGCGGGTTGTCCGAGAGGGCGGCCGCGATGGCGCGGGAAAAGAGCTTCGGGCGGGAGAGGGCGAAGGAGAGGGGAAAGGACGCTTCCGCGGCGGCGGCCCTGAGGAAGGCCGCGAGCGTGTCCGTCATCCTGACGGGGAAGCTCTTGCGGTCGAGCGCGAGGATCGCCCGGGCGAGCCTCACGGCCGCCTGGTCCCCGGAGGGCGCCGAGGCGTGTCCGGATCTCCCCTTGGCGACGAGCTCGACGTTCACATGGCCCTTCTCCGCGAGCCCCACGAGGGCGGCGGGCCGTTTGATGAAGGCGAGGGCGTCTTCCATGATCGCTCCGCCCTCGTCGACGCAGAACTCGAAGCGGACCTTCGCCTCCGCTAGGCGTTTCCCGATGACGGCGGCCCCTCGCGAGCCTCCGACCTCCTCATCGGCCCCGAGGGCGATGACGAAGCCCTGATCGGGGACGATGCCGTCCCTGAGGAGCCCCTCCGCGGCCTCGAGGATGGAGACCGCCGCGAGCTTGTCGTCGTAGGCTCCACGGCCCCAGACCATGCCGTCGCGGATCTCCCCGCCCCAGGGATCGACCGACCAGTCGTCTGAGGCCTCCGCGTCCACCACGTCGTAATGCGCCATGAGGAGGAAGGGATCGCGAGCGCGGTCCTTGCCCCGCATGGAGAGGACGAGGCCCCAGTCGCCGATCCGCTTGAGCCCGAGGAGCCTCGCGCAGCGCGGGTAGCGTTTCGCGATCCATCGCTCCATGGCGCGGAAGGGCGCGGGATCGGTGAGGGAATAATCCAGGTGGGAGACGGTCTTGAAGCGGATCGCCTGGGAAAGGCTCTCCGCGGCGCGCGTGGTTCGCATGGCCCGATGATACCACGGGGGAACCCGATGAGATATACTCGGGGCATGGACGAGCCTTCTGCGGCGTCCTCCTCCCGGGGAGCCGCTCACGGAAAAGTGCTCATCGTGGATGACGATCCCCTCGTCCGGGCCATGACGAAGCGGGCGCTCGCGCGCTCGGGCTGGGCGACTGAGGAGGCGGGGACCGGCCGCGACGCCCTCGAGCTGTTCCGGGCCGACCCCTCGGCCTACGCCTGCGTCCTCCTCGACGTGGGGCTTCCCGACCTCGACGGCGAGGAGGTCCTCGCGTCCATGCGCGAGGCCGATCCCGGGGCCCTCGTCATCCTCTGCACCGGCTCGGACGATTCCGATGAAGTGAAGCGCCTCTTCGGCCTCGGCGCCGCGGCCTTCATCCAGAAGCCCTATTCCCTCGACGAGCTCGCCGGGATCATCGGCCGCCTCCTGGGCTGACCGCTCGTCTCCGTAAAAAGCGATGCCTGAAAATGAGAATTCCCCCGGGGCGGGCTATATTTTCGCGCGGGGGGAAATCCCGGCAAGGAGCCGCGCATGAAAGAATTGTATATCGATTTGACCGTCAGGCTTCCTGACGTCTCCAGCTACGCCGCCATGGATCCCGCGCACACCCGCTACGGCAGGTTCGCCGTCACGGAGTCGGGGCATTTCTGGGCGGCGGAAGTCGTTTCCAATTATCCCGCGCGGATGAAGGATGGTTTCTTCTGGGCGATATCCGAGGGGAAGCTCCTCATCTCGCCGCGCGGCAGCACCTACGGGTATCCGGGGAACGTGACGCCCGACCTCCTCGGCCAGCTCCTCGAATACCTCAGGATGCATCCGGACGTCATCGTGATGAAGAAGAGCGAGGAAGAGACGGTCCGCATACCCCTCAAGCGCGAGAATCCCGTCGTCGTCGGTCATCGCTGAGAAAGGACCGCGGCGATCGCGGCCTTTCGGTGCCGCGGTCGCCGCCTGTCGTATGCTTAGTCCCTGACCGCTGAGTTGACCTTGTAGATTGCAGAAGCGACGAGCAGGTGGACGCTCAGGGAGAGGAGCCACATGGAGAAGCCGCCTTCGATGTTGAACCTGATCCCGTCAGAGTAAATGATTCCGAATACGAACTGATTGAGGAAGGTCTGAATAAGCCAGAAGATGAGGACGATGAGACTCGCGGTCCGCGTCACGCGCTCGGAAAGACGCATGAAGCAGGAGGAGAGGAGGAAGAGCCCGCAGCCGAGCTGGATGAGGCCGAAGATGATCTCGACGGACGTGACGTTGTAAACGGAGAAGATCCCTTCGTCCACGTTCGGAAGGATCCCGTACAGCCCTATGATGATGAAGAAGGCGCCGAGGAAGAGGCGGAGGAAAAAGGTCGAGAGCGACATTTTCATGGGAGCTCCTTGAAGGCCGGATTGGCCGCCCACGGGCGGTCCGCCCAGGGGCGGTCGGCCCCATGATACCGCATGCCCGGCGGCGGGACAAGGAAGAATGCTTCCGCGCCCGGCGGCTCCGGAGAAATCCTCCTTACCAATGAGGGCGTTTGATAGTATATTCGGGCGCGGAGGTATACCCATGAAAAAGGGTCTCGTCGCGGCCGCGCTTTTACTGGCGGTCGCTGTCCTCGCGGCCTGCGCGCCGGGGGCGAACGATCTCAGGGGAACCGCGGATTCGGGCGGAAAGCCGGCGGGTTTCTGGAAAGGGCTCTGGCACGGGATGATCGCGCCGGTGACGTTCATCATTTCCTTGTTCAACAAGGCCGTGAACGTCTACGAGGTGCATAACGCGGGAGGCTGGTACAACTTCGGCTTCGTGCTCGGCCTGTCCATGTCCCTGGGCGGGGGCGGCGGCGGAGCCGCGGCCGCGCGGCGCAGGAGGCGTATGCGTTCGGAAGAATAAAGGGATCCGGCGCTGGGCCGTGATCATGAAAGGGCCGGTCCGCGTAGGACCG
>CAYNQK010000002.1:0-81381 GCA_964399285.1 uncultured Spirochaetales bacterium
CCCCGGTGGCGGCGTCGATCCCGTATTGGGCGAACTGGAAATACGCCCCGTCGTCGGAGAATCCGAGATTGACGAACTCGGCCACGTCGCCGGCGAAAAGCGCCGCCGACGCGATCAGGGCCATGACCGTCAGGAGCGCGATGCGCTTTGACATTCTTCGTACTCCTCTTGACTGAATATCGGCCCTTGGAGCCGGGCCTTTAGGCATTCCTGGAGGCTCCCCGCCCCTTCCCAAAGCTCCGCGGAGCGCTTACCCTTCAGGGCGATGACGATATCGATCAGGAATCGGGGCCTCACCGCCTGCCTCGGCCTGGAGGCCGGCATGGTAGCCGCCTGCGGGACGGGCGCCTTCCTCTGCGCCGGGACGGGGGCCCTGGCGGACGGGTCCGCGGCCCTCGCTCCGGACCTCCCCATCGCCCTGGTCGCGCCCCTCCCCGCCGTGAGGGCGTTGAGCTCGCTCGCGTCCGCGGGCGCCCTCGCGGCGCTCGCCCTCGCGGGAGGCGCGCTCTCCCTCCGCTGGTTCCGGAAGACCGCGTCCAGCGAAATCCTCTTCTTCGGCCTCGCGCTCGCCTCCCTTTCCGTAGAAGGCCTCAGGCCCTTCCTCCTCCTCGCCCGGGCGGCGCCCGGCGCGGTCATCATCCCCTCGATCCTCACCCGGGCGATACTCTCGGCGCGATGGGCGGGAACCTCCTTCCTCCTCGGGGCGAGCCTGTACGCGGGCGGATTAGAGTACGGGAAGAGCGGGCAGGCCGCCCTCATCGCGGGCTTCCTCTCGATCGTCGTGGGCGGCACCCTGCCCCTCCACACGGGAAGGGCGTACGAAACGTTCCTCGTGCAGTCCGGCCTCCGCGCGGCGACCGACGGCGCCATGGCGGCGATGAACGCCATGAGCGTCGTCGGGTACGTCATCGCTTCGAAACGCCAGGGATCGAGGGATTACGCGTGGATGGCCGTCGGCATGGGATTGGGAATCGCGGGAAGGCTCGGGCTCCTGCACGCCGCCGATCCCGTCGTCTGCGCCGCCTCCCTCGCTTCCCTGGGGGCCGGGGCATTCCTCTACCTCAGGAAGCAGTATAAACGGGCGATGTGGGGCTGACGGCTACGCGGGGACCGCGTCAGGCGAAGAGGATCGTCGCGAAGGATCCGACCGATATCGGTATGAGGAGGTTGTCCAGGTCCTTCACGGGCAGCGCCTCGACGAGGGTGGCGAAGGCGGCGACGGCGACCGAACGGCCGAACGAGCGGGTCAGGCCGAAGGTCGAGGAAAACACGGCGAGGAAACAGGCGAGGCTCCCTTCGACGCTTTTACCGCCCGTGAGGGGGATGCGGACCGTGCCGAAGAGCTTGCCGACGAGGCTCGCGAGGCCGTCGCCGAAGGCCAGGGCGTAGATGGCGATGGCCGCGGCGGGATCCGGGTAGAAGCTGAGGGCGGCGAGGGCGCCGAGGCCCAGGGTGACGGGTCCGAGCACGAAACGCCCCTCGTCCCTGGTCCGCGATGCGAGGGCCGTGACGCGCGATATCAGGATGACCTCGCGCCCGCTCAGGCGCAGGATCTCCGCGAAGGAATAAACCGCGATGCCGACGGCGAGCAAGGACATCGTGAAGGGATGGCTCAAGGTAGCGAGCGCGGGCGTAAGCCCGATGAGAAGATGGAGGGATTTCCGGATAATTTCCGTTCGAATTTCCCGTTGTCCGAGATCGACCGGCCGAACCGCGGCTCGCGGGGCGCTTATCCTGCGTACATCGCTCATAAAAACCTATTAGTCCCCTTATCGGATTCTTCTGGTATATGTATGCAGGAATAATGCCAATATCGAAGCATCCGCTCCCCTGAGTATATTTCCATGGATTATAAGGACTTGTTTACAAGACGAAGAAAACGGGCCAAATACCGTTATTGAATCGTACGAAATTCAATACAGGAAAAATCGAAAAAAGCTATGGCATCCCTTGATGACCGAGACAGAATCAAAGCCTATGTAGACATCGATTTTCTCGCTCCGGCCACAGTAGACGTATGGGCGATATTGGATTTGAACCAATGACTTCTACCGTGTGAAGGTAGCACTCTCCCGCTGAGTTAATCGCCCGGGAACCCGTCAGGCCCATAAAGTAAACCGTGACGGGGCATGAGGTCAAGGATCGTCCGGAACGCGTGCCTACATCCCGCCGTAATAGAGCATCGCGTTCACGGCGGCCTGTTCGTCGGTGTCGACGATGTCGCGGGGGATCCCCGGATAGATCTGGGGAACGAAGGACCGGGAGGGATGGAGGACGCCGTCCAGGTTGAGGTAGGCGAGGTTGGCCTGCTTGGCCCGGATCATGGTCTCCTGGTCGCGGTTCATCACGTCGAAGAGGCGCGCGGACTCCGAGAGCTCGGCCATGGCCCTGGAGCGGCGCGAGGCGTCGCCGAGCCGCGAGGAGAGCCGGTACAGGGAAACGCCGAGGTTGTTCCGGGCGGTCATGAGGAGGAGCACCACGCGGCGCTGCTGGGGCCGGTCCTGGGGATCCTCGAAGACGAAGCGATCGATCTCGTCCTGCATGCGGCGGGAAACCCGCTCGTAGTAGCCCGCGGAGGCGGCGAAGTCCTCGCGGCGGAACAGGGCGTTGGCCATGGCGTAGAGGAGATTGTCCTCCTCACGCGCTCCCAAGGACGCGGAATAGAAGTGCTCGAGGGCGGTCGCGAAGTCGCCGCGCCGGTAATCGATGTATCCGCGGCGGTAGTCCGTGTCCCTGGAGGAGTAGCCGTTCCGCTCGGCCTTGTCGTAGAGCCCGTAGGCCCGCGACAGGTCCTCCTTGTCGTAGTAGTGGATATCCGCGAGTCCCGCGTAGATCGCCCCGAAACGGGCCTCGGGCCTCACGAAGCGCTTGTCGAGGGCGTCCTCGTAGGCCTCGATGGCCTTCACGTAGAAGTCCGACGCCTTGGCGAAGCTGTCCTCGTCGCTGAACCGCGTCTCGCGCCAGTTCTCGAAATGCCAGCGCCCGGCCCAGTGGAGGGCGTCTATGCGCTCAGCCGCGCGCCGCTTGGTGAGGGCGGGCAGCGCGTCGTAGGAGGCGATGGCCTTCATGATCGCCTTGCGCTCCTCCTCCCTCACCCCGGTGGCGCGGAAGAAGCGCGCCAGCTGGTAATGCGTCTCGGGCAGGGCCGGATCGCGCGAGGCTCCCGCCATGAGGAGGGGCTGGACCCCGTCGAGGAGCTCGCGGTCTATGAGGTAGCCGCCGAGCTCGGCGTAGACGAGGGCGTCCACCTTGGCCTTCTTCTCGGCGAGGAGGTACTCCTTGATGGGCAGGATTTCCTTCAGCTTGTCGGCGCGGATGAAGTAACGGGCCATGCGGCCCATGTAGGCGTCCTTCCGCCCCTTCATCCGCACGAGCGAGGCGTAGGCCTTGCGCGCCGACTCGAGCCGGGCGTCGCGATCGGCGCCCGCGGGGAGGTCGTCGGCCCAGGCGAGGTAGTTGTCGCCCGAGAGGAGGATCGCGTCCGCGTCCTTGGGGCTCCAGTCGAGGATCGTGCGCTTGAGCACGGCCTCCGCCTTGGAGTAGTCCAGGAGGACCTCGGACTCCATTCGCGCGTATTCCATCGCGGCGCGCTTGTCCCGCGGATAACGGGAGAGGATCTCCTCGTACTTCTTCTCGGCGAGGAAGAACTGCTTCCTCGAAGCGTAGGCGTTCGCGTAGCGGAAGTGCCAGCCCTTTGAGCCCTGCACGCCGTAGGCCTTGTCGAAGAGGCGCTCGGAAAGGACGTAGTCCTCGTCGACGACGGCGCGGAAGCCCTCGCGGTAGATCCCTTCGGCGCGGATCGGCTTGTACACGAAGCGGTATCCCAGGAAGCCGAGGCCGGCGAGGCCGATGATGGCGGCGGCCGCGGCCCCGAGGAGGGGCAGGATGTTCTTGCGGAAGGCGTACCAGAAGCTCCCGCGCTCCGCCTCCAGCTCCTCGCCGGTGCGGCGCTCGAAGCCCTTGGGCACGGCGATCCGCTTCCCGAGCATGCGGCCGAGCTCCTCGGCGACCCTGCGCGCGGACTCCCCGTCCACGAGGAGCTTGACGAGGGCGGCGGCCTGCTGGTCGTCCAGGGTCTCCGACGCGAAGCCCTTCTCGATCTCGAGGCGGAGATTGAGGGGATACGAGAGGAGGCTGTCCTGGAGCTTGTCGAGCTGCCGCTCGGTGAGCGCGACGCCGCCGCCGCCCTCCTCCTCGGGCTCCTCGGTTTTTTCAGCCGCGCGCTTCCGCTCCTTGCCGCGGGGGGGCTCGGGCGTGAATTCGAATTCGGCGGCCGGGGGCGGGACTGGATGCTCCTCCTCGCCCGGCATGCTCTCCTCGAAGGAGGACTCGCGCGGCGGGGGCAGGTCCTCGTCGGGGATCCGGAAACCTCCGAAGGGCTCGGAGGACGCGCCCGGCGCCTCCTCCTCTTCCCCTCCGCCCGAAAGCCTCCCGCCGCGGTCCTCGCCGCCCAGATCGAAGCCGCCCTCGTCCATGGGCGGAGGCGCGAAGCGCTCGCCGCCCCGCTCCTCGGGCAATTCGGCGGCCGTACCGCCCTCGGCGGCCGCGGATGCGCCTTCTTCGAAACCGACGGCGGATTCGCCTTCAGCGGCCATATCGGCGAAGGCGTCCTCGAAGGAGGGCATCTCCTCCTCGCGGGCAGGGGCCGCTTCCTCGGGCTCCTCGGCGGACTCGAAGCTCTCGAATCCCGCATCCTCGGAGATCGTGCCGAGCGGGGCTTCCGGTTCGGACTCGGCCTCGACCGGAGGCTCGACTTCCCGTTCCGCGCCCCCCGAAGGCTCCTCGCCGAAGTCGGGCAGCGAAATATCCTCGAATCCCGAGGACGAGGCGTCCTCGCCGCCGCCGGATCGGGGGGCCTGCGCTTCACCCGCTCCCGCCCCCAGGACGAGATCGGCGAGCGCCGAGTAATCATCATCGCCGCCGAGCGCGGCCGGTTCCTCCGCCTCGCCCGGCGCGGACTCCGGCTCGTTCATCATGGAGGCGGCGAAATCCCCGAGGTCGAATCCTGAGGATTCCTCCTGCGCGGACTCAAGAGCCTCGGTTTCCTCCGCGATCGCCTCTTCGGGTTCCTCGACGGCCTCGACCTCCTCGGGCGGCAGGAGGTCCTTGAGGAGGTCATCGGAGAATCCCGCGTCGCGGGTAAAATCGCCCGCGGCACCGAACGCGTCCGGAGGCGCGGCGGGCTCTGATCCCGCGGGTTCAGGCTCGGGTTCGACGAGTTCGGCGGGTTCCTCCTCGGGAGGGGCGTCGAGGTCGATCCCGGCGAGGAGGGACGAAAAATCGGGGACCTCGGCGAAGCCGCCGCGAGACGCGGCGCCGGCCTCCGCCCCGGGGGGAAGCGGCTTCACGGGAGGAGGCGGCGGAAGATCGACGTAGGGCTCGCCCTTCTCATCGAGGACTGAGTCCTCTTTCGCGAGGGCGCGGATGATTTTCTTGAGCCGCCCGATTTCCCGAGGATCCGGCATATGGCTATATTAACGGATATTCCGGGGCTTTGTTAACCGAAGAAACCGCGAACATGAGGGCTCAAGCGACGACCGCGGCGGGCCGATGATGGAAAGGGCCATGGAATCTCGTTCACTGCGGCGGATAACCATACCGACTCTCCTCGTCTGCCTCGCCTGGGCATCGCCCCGCGCTGTCGCGGCCGAATCCCTGGACGAATCCCTCCATATCGCCGTCTCGTCCATCCAGAAGGCCGCCGGCCCCGTCGTCCTGCACGACGCGGCGATCTTCACCTCGGGTTTCAGGGCCAGGTCCGTGGGCGTCGCTTTCCAGCACGAGGACTTCAGGATCGTCCACCCCATGGAGATCAACCGCTACGGGATCTTCTTCCTGGTGTACGCGCTTCCCGCCGGCGTCTCCGAGCCGCTCCGCTACCGGTTCGTCGTGGACGGCGCCTGGATCCGCGATCCCCTGAACGATGAGACGGCCCGCGATCCCGATACCGGAGCGGCGCTTTCCGTCCTCCGCTTCGACCGCCTGAGCGAGGACGCGCCCGGATCTTACCGGATCCTCGAGGGCAGGACCGCCACTTTCACGTACAGGGCCGCCGCCGGCGACAGGGTCTACCTCTCGGGTTCGTTCAACGATTGGGACCCCTTCATGTATCCGATGCCTGAAGTCGAACCGGGCCTCTTCAGGCTCAGCGTCGACCTGCCCCCCGGCGTCCAGCGCTACGTCTTCGTCGTCGGCGGGGAGCTTCTCCCGGATCCGCTCAACGCGGCGAGCGCCTACTCCCGCGACGGCCTCAGGGTATCCGTCCTCACCGTGCCCTGACGGCCTACGCTCCCGTGGCCGCCGCGAGGAAGGAGGGATCGTCGGTCCTGGGCGACTTGGGACGGTTCACGGGATGCCTCGGAGTCGCTCCCTTGATGGCGTCGGCGGCGTTGAGCGCCACCGATCGCTTGAGGTCGACCACCGATTCCGCGCTGTAGTACGCGCTGTGGTCGGTGAGCACGACGTTGTCCATCCCGAAGAGGGGGCTGTCCTCGGGCGGTTCCCGCTCGAAGACGTCCAGGCCCGCTGCGGAGAGTTTCCCGGAGCGGAGCGCGTCCACGAGCGCCGCTTCGTCTATGACTCCGCCGCGCGCCGTGTTTACCACCACCGCTCCGTCCTTCATGCGCGCGATGGCCTCGCGGTTCAGCATTTTCCTCGTCTCGTCCTTCAAGGGAACGTGGAATGAGATCACGTCGGCGATCGAGAGGGCCTCATCCCAGGACGCCTCCCTGAGGCCGCGCGGCGGCCTCGCGGGCAGCTTCTGCTCCGCGCGCGGATCCACGATGAGCACCTCGCGGAATCCCATGCCCATGGCCCTGGCCTGGAGGGCCGACCCCGAGGAGCCGTAGCCCACGATGGCGAGCCTGAGCCCGGCGATGCGCCGGGCCGGGGCGCGCACGTTCCATTTGCCGGCTTTAACGGCGGCGTCGGTCATGGGGATGCGCCTCAGGCAGGAGATGATGAGGCCGAGCGCGTGCTCGGCCACCTCGTCCGCGCAGTAGCCGGGAACGTTCGCCACCCAGATCCCGCGCGCCGCGGCGGCGTCGCGGTCCACGTTGTCGTAGCCGATCCCGTAGCGGGAGATCACGAGGCAGCGGTCCATCGCCTCGATCACCGAGGCGTCCACGCGGGCCTGGTTGCAGAGCACGGCCGCGCAGCCGCGCACGAGTTCCGCGAGAGCCGCGGGGTCGTGCGCGGGCGCCACGACGATCTCGGCGCCGAGGGGGGAGAGCACGGCGGACTCCTCTTCATGGCCGCCGAACCTGTCGTCAGTGATCAAGACCCGCACCAGGCGATCCTCCGCTCGCGGCCCGCCGATCGGGCGCGCATGTCGATTATCGGCAGACGGCGGCCCGCGGGAAAGCCCGTATCGCCCGTCGTGAGCCGGCTGCGCCGCCGCCTATCGGGTCCCGTTGCCGCGAAAAGGGCTTTTCGCTACTATGGGTCATGCGGATCGAGATATTCTATAAACCGGGCGTGCCCGACGGGCGCGGCGGCGGCATCGCGGGGGCCCTTCCCGAGGGGTTGAGAGGCCACATATCCCGCGTCGCGGTCGCGGACGTCATCATCACCGACGCGCGGGCGGAGAGCTCCGTCCTCCGTTCGCTCTTCGTCGATCCCGTGGTCCAGGACTGCGCGATCGACGAGCCCTTCGCGTCCCGCCCCGAGTGGAGCGGATTCGCCCTCCTCGCCGAAGTGGCCTTCAAGCCCGGCGTCACGGATACCCTCGCCATAACCGCCCGGGAGGCCATCAGCCACGAGCTCGGCGAGGAAGCCGTGAAGGGCCGGACCGTCCAGACCGCCAAGCAGGTCCTCTTCTGGATGGATCGGGCTCCCTCGGGCGAGGACATCGACGCCATACTCGCCTCGCTCCATAATCCCCTCATCCAACGCGCCCTGGCCATCGGCTCGGCGGGATGGGCGGCGGGAGAACGCCCCCTCGCCTCGTATCCGGCCGTGCACGCCGAGGCGCAAGCGGCCTGCGAGACCTTCGACCTCGCGGCGATGGACGATTCCGCGCTCGAAGGCCTCTCGCGCGATCGGCTCCTCGCCCTCTCCCTTCCCGAGATGCGCGCGATAAAGGCCCACTTCTCGGATCCCCGGACCGCTGAGGCTCGCAAAGCGCGCGGGCTCCCGGCGGAGGCCACCGACGTCGAGCTCGAGATGATCGCGCAGACCTGGAGCGAGCACTGCAAGCACAAGCTGTTCAACGCCCGAATCATATACCGCGAGGGCGACCGCGAGGAGACGATCGACTCCATCTTCAAGACCTACATCCGCTCCGTCACCGAGGAACTCGCTCCCCGCAAGCCCTTCCTCCGCTCCGTGTTCACGGACAACGCCGGCGTCATCGCCTTCGACGAGGAGACCCTCGTCTGCATCAAGGCCGAGACGCACAACTCCCCATCCGCCCTCGATCCCTACGGCGGCGCCATCACCGGCATCGTGGGCGTGAACCGCGACATCCTGGGCACGGGGATCGGGGCCAAGCCCATCTTCAACACGAACGTCCTCTGCTTCGGGCGACCGCGCGAAAACCGCGAAGCGGTCCCTAAGGGCGTCCTCCATCCCCGCGAGGTGATGCGCGGCGTCCACAAGGGGATCATCGACGGCGGCAACCAGTCGGGCATCCCCACGGCGGCGGGCGCCTTCCTCTTCGACGAGTCCTTCACCGGGAAGCCCCTCGTCTTCTGCGGGACGGGCGGCATCCTCCCCGCGAAGGTGAACGGCGAGGACGGCTGGAAAAAGCGCATCAGGCCAGGAGACCTCGCCATCATGCTCGGCGGCAGGATCGGAAAGGACGGTATCCACGGCGCGACCTTCTCGAGCCTCGAACTCTCCGAGTCCAGCCCCGTCACCGCGGTGCAGATCGGCGACCCCATCATCCAGAAGAAAATGACGGACTTCCTCCTCGAGGCCCGCGACGCGGGCCTCTACGAGGGCATTACGGACAACGGCGCGGGCGGCCTCTCGTCCTCGCTCGGCGAGATGTCCGAGACATCGGGCGGCGTCCGCATCGACCTGGACTCCTGCCCCCTCAAGTATCCCGGCCTCGCCCCCTGGGAGATCCTCGTCTCCGAATCGCAGGAGCGCATGAGCCTCGCGGTCGCTCCGGAGAAGCTCGACGCCTTCATGGCGCTCGCACGCAAGCGCGATGTGGAGGCGACCGTCGTGGGGACCTTCACCGGCGACGGAGTCATAGACATCCGCGCGGGTGGAAAGGCCGTCGGCCTCCTCCCCCTCGAGTTCCTCCATCGCGGCCTGCCACGCATCGAGCTCGAAGCTCGATGGATCCCGCCCGAGGAGCGGGCGTCGGGCGCGGAGCTCGCCTCCGTCGCCGACAGGAAGGCCGTCTTCCTCGGCATCCTCGCCGATCCGAACGTCGCATCCAAGGAAGCCCTCGTCAGGCAGTACGACCACGAGGTACAGGCCCTCACCGTGGGCAAGCCCTTCGCCGGCGAACACTACGACGCGCCCGCGGACGGGGCCGTGATCAAGCCGCGCTATTCCTCATGGAAAGGCCTCACCGTGACCCACGGCATCTGCCCGCGCTTCGGCGATTGGGACACGGAACGGATGGCCCGTTGCGCGGTCGACGAGGCCTTCCGCTCGCACGTGGCGATGGGCGGCGACCCCGAGCAAGCCTCAGCGCTGGACAACTCCTGCTGGACCGATCCCGTCGCGTCGCCCTCGAATCCGGACGGCCCCTACAAGGCGGCCCAGCTCGTGCGCGCCTGCCGCGGCCTCAAGAACGCCTGCCTCGCCTACGGCCTCCCCCTCATCTCGGGGAAGGATTCCATGAAAAACGACTCCACGCTGGGGGGGAGGCGCGTCTCCGTGCGCCCCACCCTCCTCGTGACCCTCATGGGAATCATCGGCGATGTCAGAAAGAGCCTCTCGAGCGACTTCAAGGCGCCGGGAGAACTCATCTACCTCCTCGGCTCCACGAACGGCGAGATGGGCGGGAGCGCCTATGAGCGATTCCTCCTCGACGCCGCGCGCGATCCCTCGGCCCCGACGGGCGGCTCCGTCTACGGGCCCTCCGCCCTCGGCGAATGCCCCGACGTGGATCTCGAGGCCTCCATGGCCCTCTACCGGAAATTCCACGCGGCCGCGGGAGGCCGCCTCGTGCGCTCCGCCCACGACCTCTCCGAGGGCGGGCTCGCCACGGCCGTATTCGAGTCCTGCCTCGGCGGCCGCACGGGAGCCCGTATCGACGTCGGCGCCCTGCCCGGCGACTACGAATCGAAGCGCAATCCCGCGGACGCCGTCGACCGGGCGCTCTTCTCCGAAAGCCCCGGCCGCCTCCTCGTCTCCGTTCGGCCGGAGGACCGCGAGCGATTCGAGACCACCATGGCGGGGCATCCCTGCAAGCGCATCGGGGAGACGACCGCCGAACCCGTCATAGCGTTCGCCGCCGGCGGGAAGACGGCGCTCTCGGTCGGCCTCGACGAGGCCGAGCGCGCGTTCAAGACGCCCATCGCCTGATCGGAGGAAGGATCGAATGAAGGCCATCGTCATCACGGGATACGGATTCAACTCCGACGCCGAGCTCGCCGAGGCGTTCTCGCTCGCGGGCGCGGACGCCCGCCGCGTCCACGTCGCGGACCTGGTCGAGCGTCCCGAGCTCATCAGGGACGCGGGCGTGCTCGGATTCCCCGGGGGCTTCTCCTTCGGCGACCACCTCGGCTCGGGGAAGGAGATCGCGAACCTCCTCAGGAAATCCGCGAAGGAAGAGCTCGAGCGCTTCGTGGGCGAAGGCAAGCCCCTCATCGGGATCTGCAACGGCTTCCAGGTCATCGCCAAGCTCGGGATCGTGCCGAACGCCTCGGGGAACTGGGAGCCCGAGGCGTCGCTCATCCACAACGAGGGCGGCGCCTTCATCGACGACTGGATCCGCGTCGAGGCCGAGCCCGGGAGCCCCTGCGTCTGGACGGAGGGCCTTCCGCCGCTCGAGCTCCCCATCCGCCACGGGGAGGGCCGCTTCGTCGCCGCGGACGAGGCACGCCTCGACGCGCTCGAATCGCGAGGCCTCGTCGCGCTCCGCTACGCGGGGCGAAACCCGAACGGCTCCAGCCGCGCGATCGCCGGCGTCACCGATCCCTCCGGCATGGTCCTGGGCCTCATGCCCCATCCGGAATGCTTCATCTGGCCGGAGCACCATCCGCGCTGGCGCCGAGAGCGGATCCTCGCCACCGGGCTCGAGATCTTCAAGCGCGGCGTGGCGCGCGCTAAACGGGGCTGATCGCCGTCCGGACCGCGCCGCCGCCGCCCCGTAGGCCGTCACGGGCGCCGACCGCCCGCGAGCGGCCCGTGAACCCGCCGAAAGGCCGTCCGGCCGGCTCGGGGTCTCCGGGCGAGGCCCGGAAATCCTCCCGGAACCGGGCATGACAGACCGCCGGGGAAGGGTTATAATGCTCTCCAGCGGAAGACGGATGGAAGAAGACAAGAAACCCTCGGAAGAAGGCGAGCCCGTCAGCGAGGGCCTATTCGATGACGCTTCCCCGACGGCCGTCGGCGACGAGGCTATCCAGAGCCTCTGTGACGCCTACGAGAAGCAGATATTCGATCTCAAGCAGCTCCTCGAGATCTCGAAGAGCCTCAACTCCACCCTGGACTACAATATCCTCATCGACTCGATCCTCTACACCATCATGGGGCAGATGAAGGTCCTCAAGGCCGGGCTCTTCGCCAAGAAGGGGCTGGATTCTCCCGTCTTCACCCTCCATCGCAATTACAAGGGCTTCGAGCTCGCGCACGACGTCGAGTACCACATCGACGAGGAGCATCCGCTCATCCGCCTCTTCCAGCAGGATTACGCCTGCTACACCATGGAGGACCTCCGCGCGAAGCTCGGCTCCTTCGACGGCCTCGACTCCCTCGCGGGGCTGGAACCCACCCTGATCGTCCCGCTCAAGGCAAAGGGCTCCATCAACGGCATCATCGTCCTCGGGGAGCAGATCGAGACCGACGTCTTCACCGAGTACGAGAAGGAGTACGTGCTCAACATCGCGGTGCTCGCGGCCATCGCCATAAACAACGCCTTCCTCTTCGAGATGACCACCACCGACATGATGACCAAGCTCCGCATGAAGCACTACTTCTACACCGTGCTCCTAGAGCGGATGGAGCAGTCGGTGGGATCGGGCCTCCCGCTCTCCGTCATCATGATGGACATCGACTACTTCAAGAAATTCAACGACACCTACGGGCATTCCTGCGGCGACGCCGTCCTCAAGCAGGTGGCGAAAATCGTCCAGTCCGTCATCCGCTCCAACGATCTCGCCGCGCGCTACGGCGGCGAGGAGTTCGTCGTCCTCCTCCCGGAGACCGATCTCGGCGACGCGGGCCTCATCGCCGAGCGCATCAGGGTCGCCATCCAGGATTTCGTGCTCGATTACGAGGGGCTCTCGCTCTCCATAACCATCTCCCTCGGCGTCGCCCAGTACGACGCCGCCCGCGACATCACCGGGAAGTCCGTCATCGACAGGGCGGACAGGGCCCTCTACATGTCGAAATCCGCGGGCCGCAACAGGGTGAGCCTCGCGGACGAGACTTCCTACTCCCGCTCCTGAGACGGGGCCGTTCCATGGAATCTTGGACCGTCCAGACGCTCGATGAAGACCCGAGGGCCGCCGCCGCCGCCGCCGCGCTCGGGCGGGGCCTCGCCCTCCTCGGCGCGTCCATCGCCGCCGCCCCCTCCTCAGGCGACGGACCCGTCGCCATCCTCAACTTCGGATCGGGCGCGGAGCATGCATGGTCATGGCGCAGGTCGCCCGATCGCATCGAGATCTTCTCGGATTCCATCGACGCCCTGCCCTGGGCCGTCTACGATTTCCTCGAGGCGTCCGGCCTGGCCCTCCCCCTCGAGAACGCGAAACCCCGAACGAGCGGACCCGCTTTCGACAAGGCGAGCGCGCGGAGGATAGCGGCGGCTCCCGAACGGATCGCCGTCTTTTCCTCTGACGCCGAGGGCGACCTCGTCGAGCGCGCGGAATCGCGGGCCTTCTCCGCCATCGCCACGGAGGGCACGGAGCTCGATCTCGGCGACTACGGGGAACCGTCCGATATCCTCGAGCGGCTCGAAGCGGAAGCGCGCGCCGACGCATGCCCCGCGGCTACGATCCTCTGCGATCCCGAAACGGCGGTTCGCATCGTGGGCGCGGCCAGCTCGGCGTCCGAAGGACGGTGGGCGATGGCGATCCGCGGGCTCAGGCTCGCCATCGACGACAGGTGCCGGTGCCGCGGGCACGCCCTCGGCGACGCGACCTGCGAACGCAACGCCCCGTTCAGGAGCGCGGCGCTCCGCGAGGCCCTTCGCGGCTGGAACGCGGTCGGCGGCGGGAGCGCGGCGATCCGGCTCGGTTACGGCGACGAACGGGCGTTCGGCGTCCAGCCCCCGCTCCTTCCTTCGCTCGCGGGCGCGGACGTCGAGCACGCGATATCGATGGGCTTCGACGGCGCGGAGCTCCGCATGCCCTCGCGCTCCGTCGACCGGCCGGACGCCAACGCCTGGGCCTTCTCGCGCGCCTGCTTCTCTTCCCCCCGCGACCTCCGCGAATTCGTCCGATCATCATTCGGTACCGCCTCCTCGGCCGATTCCGAGGACGCGATGATCTCCTATTACCGGGACATCGAGGAAGCCTGGCGCCTCGTCCTCGCCCGCGACAGCGCTCCAGAGGGAGAGGAGCGGTCGCTCCGGACGAGCCCGCTGGATCCGCGCGGCGACCCCGGGCCCTTCCATCGAATCGCCGCCGAACGTTATGACCGCGTGTACGCCTTCCTCGACTGCGCGAAGGCCTCGCTAGAAAAGTCCAGCGCTGAATACTCGGGTAGGCGCGGATGGGAAGCGGAGCGGTCGGCCTTCGTCCTCGCCTCCGCGGCCATAGAGGCCGCCGGAGCGCTCCGCGCGCTCTACGCGGGGATCGCATCGGACGAAGGGATCTCGAGGGACGTCTTCCTCATCGCGGACGAGACCGAACGGAGGCTCGAAGCCGCCGCGAGGGGGGCCGGAGGCGGTAAGGCCTACCTGGACCTCGCGAGGCGGACCTTCCGCCCTCCGCTCGAGGAAGCGCGGGAACTCCTGCCGAAGGGCCCCCTGGGAAGGATCGCCGCGGCCCTACGCCGCGCCGCGCGCGGGTCCGAGCCCTCCTGAGAGCGGGCCCTCGCCGCCCGGATCGTTTCCCGGGCTTCCGCCGAACCTGAGGATGAGCGTCAGCTTGGCGAGCGCCTTCGCTACGGCTCCGCCCAGGCCCTCGCGGCCTCCCCCCGGCGAGAGCGCCGCGACGCGCGCGCCGTAGTCCGCCATGACGGGAGGATCGGCGATCTCGAAGAAATCGCCATCCCCCTCGCGCCATTTCCGCGGCCCGGAGTGGCTCCTGTCCATCGCGAAGCAGAGCGCGAAGCTCTTCTCGCCGTCCGCCCCGCGAAGCGCGGAGAACCCGAAGAGGCGGCAGATGAGGCCGCGTCCAGGATAGACCTTGCATCGCCCGGAACCGGACCGGTCCCAGAATGGACATCCCGCCCCGTCGGGCGATCGGTACTCTCCGTCGGCGGTCCCTCGCGGAATCGCCGCTTCCGGGTCCGCTCCCGATTCGATGATCCAAGCGGCCAGGTACAGCGCCTCCGCCTCGGTCGCGTCCGGTTCGAAGCCCTTGCAGCAGACGCCTCCGCAATCGGAGGAGCAGGCGATGCCGCTCATGAGCGAGAAGCGCGCGGTCGCGGCTTCCGCCTCGAGGTATATCCCGTGGAGGGCGTTTATCGTCTCGGCCGCCGAGCTGCCGCGGAGGCGCTCGATGAGCGGGGGGTCCTTCGCTACCATGCCGTCCTCAAAACTCCGCCGAAATCCCGAGTCCGATGCCGGCGCCGAAACCGAAGGCCGAGAGGAAGGAGGCGCGCTCGTCGTCCTCCTCGAACTTTTCCTGGTAGTACTCTCGGTTGCGGCCGTAGTTCACCGGGAAGGCGAGGTTGAGCTTAACGTGGTTCCAGAGCGGATGGCTGAAGCCCGCCTGGGCGCTACCGGATGCCTCGGTGAAGGAATGGGCCCAGCGGAGGCCGAAATCCAGGTCCCCGATCAGGTTGGCCCAGGCGAACTGCACGCAGGCCGCGTGGTTGTATCCCGCCTTCTCGTACGAGGCGGGGTCGGCGGCCCAGAGGAGATATCGTTCCGAATCGAAGAGGTATTCCGCGTTGAGGATGATTCCCGGGCCCTTCCATTCCTTGAAGAATCCCGCCATGGCCGCGGGGAAGAAGACCGCGCCCCCGACGTCCTTGTAGCCGAGCGACGCCTCTCCCACCAGGTCCACGCCCATGATCACGGTCTTGAGGCTCATGGCCGCCCTCGCGCCGAGGTTCATCTGGGCGCCGCCCATGACGGAGAGCTGAACGCCGCCGAGCACGATATCGAGCTTCGCCGCTGAATACAGCATTTCTAGGCTCGGCGAATCGTAGAGGGCGGTGTTCGCGGCGACGATCCCCGTGAGCCCGCCGAGCAGGGTGGGAAAGGCGAGCCGCGCGTTCACGGTACCGTCCGCCCAAGACGCGAGGTTGGCGGGGGAGAAGATCCTTCCGTTCCCCCACGTGACCTTGCTCTGCCCGATGCGGAGCAGGGCGATGTCGCCGAGCGAGACGTCCGCGAAGAGCTCCTTGAGATAGAACTCCGTAAAGGAGAATTCCGATCCCAGGCGGGCTCCGACCTGGGCGTAGAAGCGGAAGTCGGGGTCGGGACTCGCGTCGATGCCGAGGAGCGCCTCCATGCTCGCTCCCGGTTGGTAGAAGAACCCGTTCGAGAGGTCGTTGAAATCGGGGACGTCCGTCCATCCGCAGGTCAAGCCCGCGGATGAATAGAACGAACCTCGGAAACTGATCCCCTTCTTCTCCTTGAGCCGGTCGAGGACGCTGCCGCCTTCGCCGTCCCCCGCGGCCTGGCCGTCGTCAGCGGGCTTCCCGTCCGCCGGTTCCTCGGCCTCGCCGCCTTCCGCGGAAGAATCGGCGGGATCGTCGAAGAGCCCGTCCAGGCCATCATCCGCGGAAACGGCGGGCGTTCCGTCCGCTGCCGGAGCCGGCTCCTCAGCCGGCGCGCGACCCGCCGCGACTACGATGAGCGCCGCGATGAGCGCGAACGCCCTGGCGCGCGGGAGCCGCCCCGCCGCGGCTATTCTCCCGATCATCGGTTCACCTTCTCGAGGTATTCCTTCGTGAACATGATGTCGGGGAGCTTCTCGAGGGAAATCTTGCTGAGAGTCACCGTCGTCCTCTCGTATTGGGTCTTCCCGTTGACGACTTTCGACTTGAGGTGATCGAGCACTACCAGGGTCGAGGGGACCTGCGTCGCTCCCTTCTTCTGATACGCCGGTATCGCCGTCGTCCTCATGAGCTTCCCGGAGAGGCTGTAGTCCTCGTATTTCCTGAGGAGGCCGTCCGTCGAAATCCAAATCCGCTTCTTGGGGTAGGCGACGCGGTCGTTCCGCGCCTCGAGGTCGAGCACGTCGCATTCGTAGGCGCCCAGCTTCTCCCGCTTCGAGGCCGCGACCCGGTAATCCTTGGCGAGCGTCGATCCCGAGAAATCGGAGTTGCTCGCGCCCGTCCCCTCGAAGCGCTCCTTGGCGCTCGAGAAGGTGAACCGCCTGCCGACGGGATCGTAGAGCCAGACCGAGTCGTCCATCTTGAGATAGCCCTTGCCCTTGTCGATCTCGGGTTCTAGGACGAGGATCAGGTACTGCCCCTTCCTGTCGCGCCTGAACAGGGCGGCGACGGTCGTGGACGTTCCGCCTCCGGGGCTCGACTGCTCCACCCGGATCTCGGCCGAGAGATCCTCGGCGTCGAAGGTGAGGAGGTCGTCGACGGCCGCGAGGAGCTTGGCCCGATCGTCCGGCCCGTCCTGCGCCGAGAGCGCCGCGCTTCGCGCCGAGAGCGCCGCGCAGATGAGCGCGGTCGCCGCTATCCTGATCGCTTTCATGATGCCCCCGTACCCATAGCGAGCGCCGGTTCCGTTCGAGCGGCCTTGAGCGCCGGCCCGGTCGACGCTAGGAGCGAAATCGCCGTGATGATGGCGGCGTTGAGGGCCAGGAGGCCCGTATCGAGCTGGAAGCGGACGCGGCCCTTCTCCAGGAACATGGCCGCGCCCTGAATCGACCCCAGGTCGATGGCGGAGAACCCCGCGAGCGCGAGGCATCCCAGCGCCAAACCGGCCGCCAGGCTCGCCGCCGTCAGGAAGAGCGTTTCCATGAGGAAGAGCCCCGCCACGGCCGGCCTCGTGGCGCCGAGGGCGCGCATCGCGCCGATCTCCCTGGTCCGTTCCCGCACGAGAATCCTGATGGTATTGGAAATTCCCACGGCTATGATCACAAGAAACACCACGAGGACGACGTACGTTACCCCGAGGAAGGCCCCGATGATGTCTCGCACCTGCTTCAAGTGGGCGTCCACCGCGATGACCGGAAGGTGGTAGCCCGTATTCGCGCGAATCGAATTCGAAAGCTCCTCCTTCGAGCGGATCGGGTCCATGAGGGGGAGCCAGGACGCCGCCCGCTTCCTCACCGCCGATTCCGCCGCGCCCGAGCCCGTGCCGGGCCGCGCGAAGAGGGCGAGCTCGGTGACGAGATCCGGGTCGACGCCCATGGCCTCGTTGAGCGCCCGCCTGTCGACATAGGACGCGTAGCCGAAGATCGCCGATTCGTCGAACACGCCGGAGACTACGAAGACCGCGAGGTTGTTCTGCCCGGATTTCGTAGTGATGAAGAGCGTCACGTCGTCGCCCGGCCCGGCCCTGAGCACCCGGGCGGCTTCCGCGCTGATGAGGATGCCGTCGGAGCGGGCGAGCCCCGAGGCGTCGCCCGCGAGGAATCGCATGCGTTCGAATTCCGCCTTCTCGAACGGGTAATCCACGCCGATGAGCCGCCGCTGGCGCATCGAATTGCCGTTGAAGTAGAGCTTCGCCTCCGTCTCGTACGAGACCGATCGCGGCGCGGCTCCCCGGAGCGCTCCTCCCGCGCTGCCGAGCCGCGCGATCACGCCGAGGGAATCCCGGAGCCCGACGTCCCAGCCGTCGTACCCGAGGAGGGTCACGTGCCCGGAGAAGTAGCGCGCGGCCTTGTCGCTCATCGCGCCGATCATGGAGCTCGCGGCGCCCGTTATGAGCGTCATGATCGCCATGGCGATGACCATCGCGGCGGCGATGAAGGAGTACTTCTTCCTCTGGGCGACGACGTTGCGCGCCGCGATCATCGCGTGGGCCCTCATTCCTCTCTCATCGCCCTTCCGGGCTCGATGCCCGACGCGAGCCTCACGGGCACGATCCACGAGAGCGCCGCCACGGCGGCCACGAGCCCGGCCGCGAGCGCCGCGGAGGCCGGACCGATGGCGGGCATCAGGCGGCGGCTGCCGAACAGGGTCGCGAGGAGCTCGTTTTCGAGCGCTATCCCGCCCGATGCCCTGATCGCGAGCATGATCATGAGTCCGATGACGGCGCCCGCGAGGCCGGCCGCGACGGCGAGGAGCCCGGCTTCCGCGGCGAACTCGAGGGCCACGAAGGAACGCCGGGCGCCGAGGGCGCGCATCGTCCCGATCTCCTTGGTGCGCTCGATGACGGCGATGAAGAGGCTATTCATGAGGATGAGGGCCACGCCCGCCATGACGAAGGCGAGCCCGCCCGAGAGGAAGGCCTGGAGGATGAAGACCGTCTGCGCGGACATGCCGGCCGCCTTCCTCCAGCCGAGGAGGCGGTATTCCGTCCCGAGCCCCGCGAGGGCCTCTCGCGCCGCGTCGCGCAAAGCGCTCCGCGACGCGCCATCCTTCGCCCGGAGGATCACGTAGTTCCACGCGGAGTCGTCCGTCAGGCTCAGCTCCTCCCGCGCTTCGGAATCGGCGAGCCTCGCCTCCACGTCGGTTACGACGCTCACCTCGCCGCCTGCCGCTTCGGGGCCGCCCGATCCGGCCGGCGCCGCGCCCGAGAACAAATCATCAAGATCGTCCGCGCTCATTCCGCCCGGGCTCTCTTTCTGCGTCGCTTCTCCCGCGGGCGCTTCTCCTGCTCCGGTCCTCGAATACCCGAGGGTGAAGCCCGAGAGCGAACGGGCCGTCGTGGGATCGCAGAGAACGACCTTCTCGAAGCCCGAGGCCGGAGCCTCGTACTCGAATACCCCGGCGAGCCGCACCGGGCGGAGCTTGAAGCCCGTGTTGGAGAAGACGCTCAGCTGGAGGGTTTCGCCTATAGAGAGCTCGCGGCCGAGGGCTCCGTTGGCTTCCCTCCACTTCGCCGCGTTCAGGAGCACCCAGCGTTCGTCGACGCCGGGCAGGGCTCCCGAGACGAGCCTGAGCCCGCGAAGCGCCCGGAAGTAGGCGCGAGCATCCGCGCCGAAAGCGAAGACCTGGCTATTGAAGCCTTCCGACTGCAGCACCGCCTGGGTCCCGAGGGCGGGAACCCTTTCCGCGATCCCGTCGACGCCCGAGAGGGCGGCGTCCAGCTCCCGATATCCCTCGAGGGCGGGCATGACGGCGTAGTCGCTCACGATGGGCGTCTCGTCGCCGAACAGCCCCGATCCGGCTCCGGCGGCGGGGAGAACGGCGAAATCGCCCGTGAGCCCTCCCGCGTAGGCGGCCTCGAGCCGTTCGCTCGACGTCTCCATCAGTCCCGCGGAGAGCACGACGACCGAAGTCCCGGCGGCCATGATGGCGCCGATGAGGAGGCTCCGTACCTTGTTACGCCCCAGATTGAGCAGGGCGAACCTGAGTATCCTCACGAGGCTCCCTTGCGGTCCTTCCGGCCGAGCGCGTCCCTGAGCTTTCTCCTATTGTCCTCATTCTTGAGGAATCCCTGGAACCAGGTCAGGGCGAAGGCGGCGAAGACGGAGAGGCAGAAGACGGCGGCGACGAAGGTGATGAGGGAACGGACGCTGGGGAGAGAATGGCCGGTAGCGATCTTCCGGGTTTCCGAAGGCCTAGACTCCCAAACGACGATCTGCTTCAGCGCGAGCGAACGCGCGAAGGCCTCGATAGAGACCGGATCACCCGGATCCACGCCGATTTGCTCCGTGAGGCTTTCCTTGATCGCCGCGTTATACTCGCGCAATTCCTTATTCAACAGCGAAACGGCGAGCTCGGCCGCGAGCGCCGCCGAAGCTTCGCTCTCCGCTCCGATGACGACGCTGAGATCTCGCGACCCCACCTCGTCCTTCCATCTCGAAGTCCTCACGCGGATGAAACGTTCTCCGCCGATCCGCCTTTGAATCGAGTCTCGGTCAACCTTTTCCACTGGTTGAGCGGCGATGACTTCCGCCGACGGCCGCTCTCCGGAGCCCCCGATGAAAATCGATCCAGCGATCTCAGGCGAAACCAGCAATTCCGCTACTCTAGCCCTCGTATCGTTCGCGGAGACGAGGAAGAGGGACGCCTCGTACGCCTCGGGCTCCTCGCCGGCGCGCGATCGCGCGAGCCCGAAAGCGTAATATCCCGCGGCGATGATCGCGGCTACGGCGACGGAAATTATTATAAGCCACCGCCACCGCAGCAAGACCGCGATAAGGTCGGCGATACCGATTTCCTCTCGAGGCGGCGAAGCCTCGTGATTCCGTTCGACTTCCATCATCCTTCACGCCTCCACATCGTCAGGCCTCCATACACGTCGAGGTAGCCCTTGACCATATTCTCCATTGTATACCTTTTTTCCCATGTCGACCTCGCCGCGGCTCCCGCCGATTCCAACGCCGCGCGGCTCTCCATGTACGCCGAGATCCTCCGCGCGAAACTCTCCGCCTCATTGACGCAAGCATGGCCGTTCTCGCCATCGAGCATGTCGGGGATGGCTCCGACCGCCGAGGCCACGACTGGCTTCCCGCAGGACATCGCCTCGATGATGGAAATCGGCATGCCCTCGTAGTCGCTCGGAAGAACGAAGACGTCGGCGTAATGGATCAGGTCGCCCGCATCCTCCCGCTCCCCGATGAAATACGCATTCGCCGGCGCGCCTTCCACCGGATCCTTGTTCCCGATCCAGACGAAGGCGGCGTCCGTTCCCTCGAACCTACGGGCTATTTCCTTGAAAAGGCCGTCGAGTTTTTGCGGCCCCGTCCGCGCAACGCACATGGCCAAGAATCCGTGCCTCCCCCGGATATCATCGAGCGCGGCATCGCGCCTTGACGAGAGGCTTCTGTCCGGCGAACCATTCTCGACGAGAACGGCGTTCATGATGCCGTTCGCGTTCATATTCCGAAGGTCATACGCGCTCACCGGCACGATCGTTTCCGCGAGGGATTTCAGCGCTTTCTCGATGAAGAAGAATTTACGATTCGCCCTGAGGATCGAATCGAATCCATGTACGGTATAAACGACTCCTCGGCGATTCGGGAACAAGGCGATCCTGCCGAGCGCGCCTGCCTTGGATGAATGCAGATGGACGATGTCAGGAGTCAGCGCCTTGACGGCGGCTCGTATGGCCCGGAGCGCCGCGAGATCATCGCGGACGCTGATTTCCCTTTTTAGGGAGGCGCAAGGGAGTCGCCTCACCCCGGGGCTAAGGGCGTCCCACATTTTTCCGCCAGGATCGGACATGACGGCGACCTCGTGCCCGAGCCCCGCGAGCGCGTTCGATAGGCTCGCGACGACTGATTGCGCGCCGCCCAGTTCAGAGAGGGTTATTATTTGGAGAATTCTCATCATCACGCTCCGGGATGGATAATCCGATGAACTCAAGGGGGAAAAAGCGGGAATTCATGATATCCGGAATGAAGAAGGACCCGATGATCCCGCAGAGGATGGCGGCCCGCTCAGCGCCCACGCGGCTTCGATGACGCGCTTTCCGGTAAAGCGCGATCACGAGCGCCGTGAAGGACGCCGCGCCCAGGACTCCCGTCTGGGCGAGCAGCTGAAGCAGCGTGAAGTGGGGAAATTCCGCTTCAGTATACGGGGAGCTCGCGTAATTCTCGATCCCGAGCCCCGTTCCGAACAAGGGGGAATGGAGGAAGTTATTCCACCCCGACCGGAATGTGGCGATGCGTCCGTTATCGGCGAAAAACGACTGCCCCCCGCGAGCGCCGGCGGTGATCCCGAGCGCCAATAGCGCACCCGCGCCTATGACGCCCAGGATAATCAAATAGGCTGGCTTGAATTTTTTCCCGGCTCGGACCGCGATCATCGCCATCGCGGTAGCCGCGATGGAAATCACCCCGGTTCTCGCCGTAGTCAGCATCGACGCTCCGAGGAGCATGGCCGCTACGATCGCGCCCGCGGTCCCCCGGGCGAAAACCGCGAAACAAGCCGCTGAGGCGAAATAAAGCGAGGCGAAACTATAATCGCTGAATAGCCCCGCGTAAGCGGTCCGAGCGGGGAATTCCACCATCGTACCGAATCTATTCCCTGTCATTTTGAAGACGCAGATTTGCGTCGCGAGGATTATGGCGGCGCCGAAGGCGGAAGCGGTCCAAGCCAGACGATACCGCTCGCGATCCACCTTGAACGTCGATCCTCCGACCGCTATGACGATGAACGCAGACACGTTCGCGAAATCCTTCAGCCCGTCCATGATATGGCGCGATAGCATCGTGGAGATGAACATCGCCAGTATCGCGAGGAAGCCGAAAACGAGCGGAGCGAGGGATCCGGATCGCGACGCGCCGCCTTTCGTCGTCGACTCGAGCAGTATGACGATGCAGAACGAAGCGAAAAAAAGATTGAACCAGGAGATAGGCAGAGCGCCGTAAGATCCGCCCGTCACGTTCATGTACGAAACCGGGACTGACCATACCATCAAGTGCGAGAGAACGTCCCGCCCCGATAACCCGCCGGATCGCATCCACGCGATCAACACGGCGCACGCGGCGCAGAAAACCACGGGCGCGGCGGGAACGCGGAAGAGATAGAGAAGGTAGCTGGAGTAAAACGCGATCGCGACTCCGGCGTACGCGAGATCCCTGGATTTCACGTTTCCCCCCGGGCCTGACCGTAGACGCGGATCCAATCGTCCGCGATCCTTTCCGCATCGAATCGTTCCTTACTATATTTCCGATGCGTCTCCCGCGGCAAGTGCTCGCTATCGAGGAATTCCCTCATTCCGCTCAGGAGGGCCTCCGGATCATCGCGCTGGACGATCTTCCCGTATTCGCCATCCGAGAGGATTTCCCTCGGGCCCGGACAGTCGGCGGCTATCACGTCGATCCCCGCCGCGAGGGCCTCCGCGATGGCGAGGCCGAAACCCTCGTGCCGTGAGGGCACCAGGAGGCAATCAGCCGCGTGGTGATACCGTTCGGGCGCGTCCGTGGGACCTATCCAATGGATGCTGGGTTCGGCGTACGAAGCCATGAGGCCGACTCTTTCAGTCCCTTCTCCGACCATGAGGAGATGGACGTCCGCCCGCTCGCCTTCAAGCGCACGGAACGCCGACAAGGCGATATCGGGCCCCTTGATCGGCTCCATGCGGCCCATGAAGAGGAAAACGCGTTCTTCGGGACCGATCCCGAGCTCATCCCTCACTACCATCCTATGCCGATCGCGTCCGGTCGCGAACCGTTCCCATTCGATTCCGTTATGGACGGCGACGATGCCTCGAGGCCCCCGTATGCCTATCTCCGCGTACCGCGCGGCCGCCGCTTCGCTCACGTGCGTGAAAACGTCGCACTTTCTCGATAAGGCTCGATACAGCGCCAGAAGCAGCGGACTCTCCGTCTCCGCGTCGCTATGCGCCGTGCAAACGAGGCGCGGCATGCGCCGCACGAACCGCGTCGCGCAGGCGAGCATATTCGCATGAATCATGTGGGAATGGACTACGTCGGGCTTGAAAGCGCCGATTTCCCTTGATAACCGGAGAATCGCCATCGGGCCGGCGCGGCCGCGGCTCATGCCCAGATCCGACACCTTGATGCGCGGGTCGAACCGGACTCCTCCGGAGAGAGGCGGGGGTATGAGGCTCACGACCATGACTTCATGTCCCCGCGACGCCATGATCCCGGACATGAGAGCGAGCTGCCGTTCCGCTCCTCCGAGCGATAGACCGGTCGTGACGTAAAGGATCTTCATACCGACATGATCCTCTTGGCAAAACGTTTCAAGCCCTTATACGCGGCGAACGCGATAAGCGAACGCTGGAAAAGAAACCATAGGCCGTCGCGGGGATTCATTCGGCGCTCAAGCGCCGAGGCCCTCATTAAGGTCGCGGCCTTTCCCGAATCGCCCTTCGCCCGCGCGTTATAAGCCGCCGTCACGAGGGCTTTCGCCTTCAAGCCAGAGTAAGCTCGGCGCAGGACGCCATCTATCTCCCGGCCCGCCAAGAGCTCTTTGTCGATGACGTCGAAATACACGGGCAATTCGTCGCGCGCATCCCAAAAAGCCGACCCTTGACCCGCGCTCCGCCTATATAAGAATAGCCTCCGTTTCACGATCGTCAGGCGATGACCGGCCTTCAAGTACCGTATCCACAAGTCGAGATCCTCGTTCGATGGATAACGATCCGTGAAAGAGCCGAGCTCGAGGAGCGTCCGCTTGTACGTGAGGAGGGTCGGGCAGGCGAATGGGTTGCCCCTCGAGAGGAGGACGGGCAGGAATTCCTCGAGTCCGCCCGAGAACCAATTCGATCCCGCATCGAAGGAAGGTTCGACGGGATACGGACTCGATTTGGAAGGATTGCCGAAGAACTGCCGATACGACGAGAACGCCGCCGCTGCGCCGCTCCCCTTCAGGGCCTCGTATTCCGCCCGGACAAGACCCGGGAGATAGACGTCATCACCGTGAAAGACGCTCACGATATCGGTTTCCGCCCGTTCTACGACAGCGCGGATGTTGCGGCAGTATCCCAGATTCTCCGCGTTCACGCGAAGGTCGACGCGCGGATCCCGCGCTGCTATCTTCCTTACGATATCAGCCGTTCCGTCCGTGGACGCATTGTCCTGGACGAGGACGCGCAGATCGGGCCAGTCCTGGGACAGGATCGATGAGAGCGTCGCCTCGATGAAAGGCGCGGCGTTGTAGACGGGCACGCAGACGCTTATCGTTTCCATAAAACCTTCAGTATCTTGGCCCTCGCGGCGTTCAAATCGCCCTTCATGTCGGCCGGCCACGAAACGATGGTGGCGGCGACATAAGCCGCAGTGATGGCGAAACCCGCCCCGATCCTGGCAAATGGATGATTAATGCGGGCCTGAACGAGGAATCCTATCGTCCCGAGCGGGAGGAGGATGAGCGCGAAGTGCGCCACGGTCCTTCGCCAAGGGAATATCAATCGCCCGCCGCTTCTTCCCTTGAGTATCAGCGGGCATATCCAGGTCGGAGCGAGAAGCGAACCCAACATCGTGCCGGCCGCTATTCCCGCGAGCCCGAACGCCTTGCCGAGCAGCAAGGACGCTCCGATCTTGATCCCGCCCTCAAGGAACGCGAAAGCCCAGGTGCCTTTCGTGTAATTGAAGGTATTGATCATCCCGGAATTGAAGTTCACCATCGACAAAAGGTATGAATAGGTTCCGAGGCACGCCATGACCCCTATTCCGGCGTAACCCTTTTCGCCGGTCCAGAGGAGCACGAAATCGTGGCCGAACGACAATCCGCCGATCAGCGCGAGGCCGCCGAGCGATGAACCGATGGTGGAAAAGCGCATGAAATTTTTCTTGATCCATTCCCAGTTTCCCGCCCCGAATTCTTTGGCCATGAGGGGGAGAAGGGAATTATTGACTATGAAGATCGCGGTGAAAAGCAAATTATAGAACTTGAAGGTTATGGAGTATGGCGTCACTTCCTTCAGGCCGATCACGTTCGAGACGACGAAATTGTCGGTATTCCACACGAGAGTCGCCGCGAGCCAGATCAGGAAAAAACGCGCGCTCGTAGCGAGGAGAGTTCGGTATTCGGTATCAGACGCCTTGTCCGCATCATTGCTTTCCTCAGCCTCGCTCCCTGCTCTCAATATCGACCTCTTCCCTGAAAAAGCGATCGCCACCTTTATAAGGTTCAGTCCAAGCGATAATACCCCATTAAATATCGCGTACCAGGGCAGCGCGAGCTTCAGGAGCACTACGGATATGAGGCCGATGAAATTGACGATCGTCCCGCCTATCTGGAAGAGGTTTTCAATATACGCACGTTGAGTTCCTATCAAGGCGCTCGAAGCTAGAGTAAACGGGAGATTAACGAAGAAGAACAAAATGATAAATAAGCTCGTATCCCTGGCTTCGGTTTCAAGCCGTATCGGGATTTTTCCCAGGGCCTTGTGCCAATCAGGAAAGATCAAATTTATAACTAGCAGCGATATGACACTGATCGCGATCGAACTCGCGAGGCATATGGCGGCTCGAAACAGTATCTTCCGCTTGTTATTGAAGAGATTGTTCTTTCCAACCAATGTAGTCGCGGCTTGTCCGATACCGAAATTGGAAACGCTCAGGTACGATAGCACGGATAATAGAATTGCCCATAAGCCGTAACGCTCTTCGCCCCAATACGACAAAGAGATTGGGGCTGAGATCAAACCGAGCGTCGTCGATACGGCGGCACCGCCGAATCCACTCAGAAACGTCACGAAGTAATTCTTTTTCCAGTTCATTTCAACCGCCTGAGCAGATTCCTGGCGCTCCTTTTAATTATCCTACCCAGGGGAAGCACCATGCCCCTGAACCGGTTGTAGTATCGGAAAAAGAAATGGGCGCAGGCAGCCGGCGCCGCGTACCCAATCGCATCCGAAAGGTAATAGAGATATGCGATGAGTTTCTTCTCGATCTTTAGCGGCGCCTTTTCAAAAGGTGCTCGCTCCCTCCTCACGGTGATGGCAGACCCCCTCCTCGAGAACACGCACACTCCGTCCCTCGCGCGCGTATGCATCGGGACCATACCGTACATATGGCCGTAATTCGTATGTTTCATCCTGGCCGCCAAATCCAGGTCGAACTCGTCCTTCCGGAACACGTTCGCGGTTATCAATGAATGGCTCCATGCGAAGGTCATATCTCTAGGGATATAATACCTGAGGGCCTCCTTATACGTATTGAACGACATCGACCGCGATGATTTGCTCGAACAAATGAGAAGGGCGGGAGATTGCCGCTCGAGAACGCGCAGGACTCTTGAGACCCCGTTATCCGAGATGAGGTCGTCATCGCCGAAAAGCCATACGTACTTCCCGAAGGATCGTTCTATGCAAAGGAGGAAATTCGCATCCCCGCCTACGTTCACTTCATTCCGATGATAAACGAGCCATGGCCTTCCATTAGAAAAAGCGTTGACAATTTTGGGCGTGCCATCGAGCGAGCAATTATCGCTGATAAGGAGCTGCACCCTTTCCACTTTCCGATTCGCACGGTCTATTTGGGGAACTATCGAACCAAGGAGTTCTTCGAGGTATTTCGCTCGATTGAAAGTGGGGATGGCTATGGTGAGCAGATATTTTCCACGCTCGTCTTTTCCAAGCATTTCTAAGACCATTCGCGCCATTTCATCGACGAAATTCTCGGTACGGAAAACTCTAGAAGCATCGCTATTTAAAAAATTCCTTATCCGGTCACGATAGTTTTCATGAGAATTATTATTAATTTTGACAAGGAAGCGGTACATCTCCTCTTCGCTTGAAAATTTGCGCCTGTCGATGAAGCAATCCGACGGTACGAAGTCCGAGACGTTCGGCGCGCCCCAATAGATGGGCACGCATCCGGAGAGCATGGCGTCGAGCAGTTTTTCCGTGATGTATCCAGGGATATCGCGGATATTCTCATAACAGAGAGCGAACCGGTATCTTCCGAACACGCTTCTTTTATCGTCGGCCTTGCCCCGGTAGCTCGACCGCTTGTCCCTCACGAACGCCTTCCTCGCCGCGCCTATCCTGTTCAAGGCCCGCACGATCTTAGGCCCCCGGAAGACGCGCTCGTTCCACCCGAATCCGTAGAGATCCAGTTCTTCCGGATGGTTCTCCTCATACCATTTGATTGTCCTGAGGCGTTCGGAGTAGAGTTCGAGCGGATGCATACTGCTCTTGTTGCCTGCGATGACGCACATGAACTTCTCAGGCGCGGGTCTCAAATGGAAATCGAGGGAATCGGGAAACCGCTGCGTATAAAAGAGCTTGCGATATTTCTTACCATCCACGAGGCGGTCGTCGTAGGTATAGACCCTCTCGAACCGAGCATGCGAATCACGGTCGAAATTCTGCGGCTTGACGAGCGGGCTCTCCCACGCCAGCAACACGGATTTTCGCGCGTCGGCCGGGTCGGGCAACGCCGCCGGTATGTCGTTGTAAAGGACGAGGCATGACTCCGATGGCGTATTGATGTCGTTCGTCGAGAGGTCGTAACCCATTTCGGCGCACCTGCGCTTGAGCGCGTAGAAGGGATACATGCAATCGTCGCGGTTGACCTTCGGATCGGAGAGGTCGAAGAGCCGATTCTTCTGGTAGTACTTGTCGACGACTATGGATATTTTTTTCATGCCGGGCCCAGCTCCTCGAATATGGCCTTGAAACGATCCGCGTAGGAGTACTTCTCCGATCGCGCGTATCCCCCTCGGCAGATCGCGATCCGCGCGTCATCGTTATTGAGGTAGTACTTCGTCTGAGCGATGAGCTCGTCGATCGTCGCGAACAAGGCGATCTCCTTCCCCGGGACGAAGTAATCGTCGATCTCGAGGGCGAAATGGCTGAGCTGGAATCCGCCCGCGGCGGGTATCTCGAAATTGCGGGCTTTGATGGACTCGCGCCGTTTCTCGCTGAATACCGACGCATATATGTTCGACAATCCTTTCTTGATGCTTCTTCCCCAGGAACCGTACCGCCCAGCGTTCAGGCCGAACAGCGCCCGTAGGGCATCGATCGCGAGGAATCGCCTGAACGAGGGCAGGGAAGGAATAGAATTGGTGAGGTTCAGGTTGATCTTCGACGTATGGAATATTTTTTCCATCTGCGCGATGGTAAGGCGCCCGTTCTGCCAGCCGTAGCCGAAGCATTCCACTTTTATTCCGGCTTTCTCGAGCTCGCGGACGATCCATTCGCGCGTCGCGTTCCTTCCGCCCACGAAACTGATGTCGTAAAGGTAATCCACCTTTTCGACGTCCAGCCCCGGCACGTATCGCGGGCTGGCCCATTGCGTCCGAACGACCCGGCATCCGAGCGCGCGATATTCATGCACCTTGTATTTATCCACCGTGATCGACGCCCCGAGGTGGGGAGCGATATGACGGGAGTAGCCCTCGAATCTCCATTGATCGTCGCAGAACCAATTGACGGCGAAGCACTTAGGCTTCAACGCGTCGAAAGTATCATTCGACACCTCGTTCCGCATGAGCTGGAAATACGCCAGGTCCGGCTTAGCGACGTCAACGGCTTCGATTATTTTACGCTGCAGGCCCCCGAGATCCTCGGGGTACCCGTTATCTTCGAGCCAGAACGGAATGACGTCGGCGCCGGCGGCCACCATCGCCGGGACCATGATGAGTTTCTCACCGGAGTCGCCGCGCGCCGGGACGCCGTAATCGTACTTAAGGAGGCAGGCGAGGACCTTCATGCCGCGTCGCCATCGAAGAACGCCGCGATGCCGGCCGGATCGTCGACGACCGATACGCACCTCACGTCCGACACGCCAGTCCCGGGCTTGAATCCGAACCCGTACGTCACCGCCATGAAATCGATCCCGATCGATTGCGCGCTTTGGGCGTCAGAAAGAGTATCGCCGACGTAGATGACGCGATGCGGATCGCTTATCCCCATCTCCTTCATCGTGAGTCCGATGATGTCCTTCTTCCTGAGCTTGTTCTCGTTATCGGCGCCGTTTATCGACTCGCACAGGGCGCCGAAGCCGAAATGGTTCACGATCTCGACCGCGTAATCTGCCCGCTTGTAGGTGGCTATGCCGAGGCGCGATCCCGCCCTCTTGACGCTCCCCAGGGCCTCCATGATGCCCGCGTAAGGCTCCGCCTCTAGGAGATGCTCGCCTTTGTACCGTTTTCTGAAAATCTCGGCTGCCGCCTGCGCGTCCACCGCGTTCATGCCGTATTCCCTGGCGAATGACTCCTGTACCGGCGGGCCTATGAAGGTCATGAGCTTCTCCGGGCTCAGGGGAGGCAGGCGCATCTCCTCTATAGTATCCCTCACGGAAGCCGTGATGCCCGCGGTCGTGTCGAGGAGAGTCCCGTCAACGTCGAAAATGACGGAGTCGTACTTCCTCATGCGTTTCCTTTGCAGTAGGCGGAGGGAGTAATGAAATCCACCTTTATGCGGTCGCCGAGCCGCTGGAGCTCCGCCTTAACCGCGTCGTTCCGCTTCATCACGTCATCGTCGCAATACAGGTACTTTACGTAGTTCGAGCTGTAATCCGATCCTCCGCTGGAAGAATACCCGTCGAATCCCGCGACGGAAACCCTGTCCTTTCCGACCTTGAGAAGGGCCTTGAGAAGCATCAGTGCCGGGTTGTCCCGCACGACTTTCTCCTCGCACATGAGGGACTTGAAATCGAGGAGATAATCGATGCCTTCGCCCGCGTCGCCGATGTTGGACGTGCAAATGATTTTTTCCTTCCTCCCAGGCTCATGAATCCTATCGTAGAACTGGTTGTACCTCTTCGGATTCCCCATGAAGACGAAATCGACGTCGAATTCGTCGGGAACGAAATTTATGGAAAATACGAGAGGGCGCGCAGCCTTCAGGAATCGATCAATATCATCCCGGTTCCTCTCGAGCGTCGCTCCCGGCGCGAGCACCAGGACTTCCCTACTGGCCACTTCCGTTCCGAGCCTCTCATAGGCGTCCCTGTCATCGAAGGAACGCTGCTGGAATTCCGCGGCGAGGCGCTCGATCAAGTCCTTCTTATACGCGAGGCGCTCCGGAACGGGGATCCTCTGGAGGATCGCGTTGATGGACTTCACCGAGAAAGTCTTCCGCGAGATGAGGTCCTTGACGTAGTCCGGATGGCAATCGTTGAGGGCGGAAATGTAATGCTGGAGCGAATAACCCCAATACCGCTTCTCGTACTCCTTCATGATGTCCACGTCGATCGTCTCGAGCAGCTGGTCTATGTCGTAATGGCCGCCGTGAGCGCGGTTCATGTTCATGGCCAGGAGCTCGGTATTCGCGTTTCCGGCCCCCTTTCCCATACCGTACAGCGATCCGTCCAGCATGAGGACGCGGTTCGAGTCCGTTTTCGCGAGCTCAATGCAGTTTGAATAAGCGAGCTGAAAATTGTTGTGCGAATGGTACCCGATCATGGTTTCCGGGGACAGCGCCCCGTTCATCAGCTCGAAGAAGTGCATCATCTGTTCTTTATGCATGAGCCCGTACGTATCAACGACTGATACCGAGAACGGGTTTATCGATTCCAGCATTCCAAGCAAGGAGGCCATTTCCTCATCGGAGTAGCTCGTCACGGAGACCGGCTGCGCGAAGACGCGATATCCCCTGTCGCGGATTCCCGCGCAGAACTCCACGGCGGCCGTCATATCCTTCTTCTTGAAAATGACGCGTATACCGTCGAAGATCGTCTCGGCGGCGGGCTGGACCCGCTCGATCGGACAGGTTCCGAAATCGATCATGCCGACGATCATCGAGTTTTTCTTGTCCACGTTCTTCATCACGGGATTGAAGGACGCGGGATCGGGCCTGATGCTGCGGTCGGGATCGTATTCCACGCGCGCGTCGATGAATCCGAGCTCAATCACGTCGATGCCCGCCCTCGCGAGCCGCGATATCACGCTTTTAATGCTTCCGAGGCCGAAGTTCCAATCATTGACGAAACCGCCGTCGCGCAAAGTACAATCAAGGATTTTGATCGATTTCATAGCCTTCCCTCCTTGTATTTGTTCGCGGAGTGCTCTTCCTCGGACAGGAAGGGATGCATCTCATCGAGCGGCGCCGATACCATCCTGCCGTCGGGGAGGAGCTTCGAGGCCGATTTCGGGGAGAACGGCTGAGCCTTGTCGACGAGCACCTCGCAAAGGACGGGCGTATCGTCCGCGAGCAGCCTCTCAGCGAGGCCGTCGGCCTCCGTCATATCCGCGACCCGCGCGTACGCGAGACCGTATGCCGTCGCCAATGCCTTGAAATCCGGGAATCCGAGCCCTGAAGCGGCGTCGATGCCGGCGTATCTTCCCATAAAGAAATTCCCCTGGGTCTGCCTGATAGAATGGTATCCTTCGTTATTGATCACGATGAGCTTGAGCGGAAGCCGGTTGCGCGCAACCGTGGCGAGCTCCTGTACGTTCATCTGGAGGCTTCCATCGCCCTCGATGCAGACGACCTTGCGCTCGCCGAGCGCCCTGCAGGCGCCGATAGCCGCCGGAAGGCCGTATCCCATGGAGGCGCAGCCGGAATTCGTGAAGATCCTCTGGCCCCGCTTAATCCGGGCTGTCTGGAACGGGATGACGCATGCCGATCCGTTGGAGCACACGGTCGTCTGGCCTTCGGGGAGGTCTCCGAGGAAGCCATCGAAGAACGCGTAGGGATTCAATCGATCCGTTCTCGACGCCTCCGCCGCGGCAGGGTATTTACGGCTTATCTTCCTGCACCAATCGAGCCAGCCGGATCCGCTCCCGTACTCCTTCCGGTACCCGGCGGCGAGAACGGCCTTCATGAAAAGCCCGCAATCGGATATGACGGGCATGTCGACGCGGAAGGTCTTTTTCCGGGTCTCGGCCTCGTCTATGTCGACCATGACCTTGAAGGCGTTCGGCGCCACCTCGTCCCAGGCGTAGCCGATCTGCCGGAGATTCATCCTGCAACCGAGCACGAGAAGGAGGTCGCAGTCCTGGAATACGTAATTCCCTCCGCGCGTCCCGATCGTGCCGGGGCGTCCGGCGTAGAAAGGATCTTCGTCTTCCATGAGATCGTGCGAATTCCAGGCAGTCATCGCGGGGACATTCAAGGTCCTGGCGAATTCCGGAAAAAGCTCTGCGTTTCCCGACATCCTCACCCCGGAACCGCCGATGATCGCAGGCCGCTTCGAAGCGCGAAGACGCTCCAGGAAGGCGGCGACTTCGCTCGCGGACGGCGCCTTCGGTCCAGAAGGAACCGCTTCAGCGTCCGGGAGCGATGGCATGGCGTCGAGGTCGACCTGCGCCGCCTGGACGTTGAGCGGAATGTCGATCCAGACGGGGCCGGGCCGGCCGGAACGCGCGATCGCCAGAGCGCGCTCGAGGCTCCTGCGGATTTCAAGGGGCTCCGTGACCATCTCGGCCCGCTTCGTCATCGCCCGCACCGCGTCAACGATATTGAATTCCTGATCGCCGAGCTGACGCAGTCCCGATCCCGGCACGGAGGCGAGCGTGCACTCGAATTTCACCTGTCCTGATATGACGAGCATCGGGATGAAGTCGAGCCAGGCCCCCAAAACCCCGGTCAGGGCGTTCGTGCCCCCCGGTCCCGTCGTGACGCAGACGGCTGGCATTCTGCCCGAGGCCTTGAAATACCCCTCGGCGGCTATGGCCGCCGCCTGCTCGTGATGGAAGTACGTGCACCGAAGCCGTTGATGGCTACCGAAGGCGTCGTTGAGGTGCATGGCGCCGCCGCCCGTCACCGTGAAAATATCAGTGACGCCGTTCTCAACGAGAAAATCGGCGATGAAATCCGCGAGTCTCATTCTTTCTCCCGCGCAGCGACGCGTTCCGCGCCGTTCCCGCGCTCATCCTTGTGATAATCCCTCGTTCGCGCGATCGCCTCGGACAGGGACCTATTTCTTATTTCAGGGAGTTCCGTCTCGATCTTCGAGATATCTGGCAGGTAATCCTGGTTCCTGTCCGTCGGCCTCGACTGCCCGAGGACTTCGACGGGAACCGCTCCGAACGCGTTCGACACCGCGCCGCCGAGCTCGGCGATGGAGACGGCTTCCCCGGAACCGACGTTGTACGCCTCTCCGGGCTTCCCGTCGATCAAGAGAAACAACAGCGCCTTCGCCATATCCGCGGCGTACTGGTAGCTCCTCCTCGGCTTTCCGTCGCCGTTGATCCTGATCGCCTTGCCGTCGAGCCCGTCGCGGATGAAATTCCCGATGGCGAAATGCGCGTCGAGCGGCAAGTACGGGCCGACGAAGGCGAAGCAACGAGCGATGACGGCATCGCAGCCGTTCTTCTTAGCGGCGCATACGGTATAGAGTTCGGCGAGGCGCTTCGCGACGCCGTAAGCCTGCGCCGGATCTAGCGAAGACGGAGCGCCCTCGTAATCCTCGCAGAATGCTCTTAAGCCCGTCGGCGGCTTCCCGTACACGGCGCCTGAGCTGATGAAGAGCGATCTCTCGGCGTTCACAGCGCAAACACGCCGCGCGCCATCCACGATGGTGTCCATCATGAGGAGCGGCGCCTCGGCGTTGAGCGCCGCGCTCGCTTCCGTGGCGCCGTTCACGACGAGGTCCGCCTCTATTCCAGCGGGATCGAAAGTCCTGACGTCGCCCTTGATGAATTCTACGTCGCCGAGCGAGGCGATCTCGGGCCGCTTCCGCTTGAAGGCTTCGGGATCGCGGCTCAAGAGGGTCAACCGCATTCCGAGCCGCGCTTCCCGATTGGCCCACAGCAAGGCCCCCGTGAGCCAAGAGCCGATGAAGCCCGTGCCCCCGGTCATGAAGACGCGCTTTCCGCGGAACGCGTCCGAGCGCCCTTCGAGGGAGGTTAAGATATCCTGGAAGTCCTCTCGCAGGATCCGGTTCATTCCTTTTCTCCGGCCTCCGCGTACTCGCCGATCTGCCTCGCGCATACGCTCGCGGGAGGCTCTCCGGACAACCGCGCTTTTTCCCAAGCGACGCTCTTCTCGAGGGCGGTGGCGAGGTCCCATCGAGGCTTCCAGCCGATCCGCGACCTGATCTTCGAGCAATCGAGCTTGAGGTAATTCGCCTCGTGCGGGTGGGGTCCCTTATCGATCTCGTATTCCGCGTTTTCGCCCCAGAGGTCCTTGAGCCTCTGTACGATCCATCCGACGGGCCTCGCGTCCTCGTCGTTCGGTCCTACGTTCCACCCCTCGGCGCAGTCGTTGCTCCCGTACAAGCGCTCCGCGAGCTCGATATACGCGGAGAGCGGCTCGAGGACGTGCTGCCAGGGGCGCGTCGACTCGGGATTCCTGATCCGGACCTTCTCGCCCTTTCCGAAGGCCCTGAGGCAATCGGGCACGAGGCGGTCCGGGGCCCAATCCCCTCCGCCGATCACGTTCCCCGCCCGGGCCGTCGCTATGGCGGCATGGTGGCTCTGCCCGTACTCCGCGACGTTGAAGAATGAATTGCGATAGGACGCGGCGACGATCTCGGCGCAGGCCTTGGACGCGGAATACGGATCGTATCCCCCGAAGGCCTCGTCCTCGCGGTACCCCCAGGGCCATTCCCTGTTTTCATAGACCTTATCCGTCGTGATCACGAGAATCGACCGCAGCTCGGGGCAGGAACGCGCGGCTTCGAGGACGTTCGCCGTGCCGATGACGTTCGTCTGGTACGTGCCGAGCGGATCCTTGTAGGATTCGCGCACTATGGGCTGCGCGGCGAGATGCATGAGGACGTCCGGCTTGAAGGCCTTCATCGAGGTCCTGAGCGCGTTCAAGTCGCGGATGTCGCCGATCGCATGTTCCATGCGGCGGTCCAGGCCGAGCAGGACGAAAAGACTCGGATCCGTCGCGGGACCGAGGGAATATCCGCGGATCTCCGCCCCCATGGAGAGCAGCCATTCGCAGAGCCAGCTCCCCTTGAATCCGGTATGCCCCGTCACGAAGACGCGCTTTCGGCGCCAGAACGCCGCGCCTTTCATTTCCAAGCCCTCCAGGGCGCCTTGCCCTCGGCCCAGAGCCGTTCGAGCTCCTGTTTGTCGCGGAGCGTGTCCATGGGCCGCCAGAATCCCTCGTGCCGGTAGGCGCCGAGTTGCCCGTCGCGCGCGAGGCCCTCGAGCGGGCCGCGCTCCCACACCGTCATGTCGCCGTCATTGATATAGTCGAAGACTCCGGGTTCGCAGACGAAGAATCCCGCATTGATCCAAGCGCCCTCGCCCGCGGGCTTCTCCTTAAAGGACACGACCGCGCTGTTCGCCGCCATGTCGATCGCCCCGAATCGTCCATGCGGCTGGACGGCGGTCAGGGTGGCGAGCCGCTTCGATTCCTCATGGAACCTGAGGAGGGCCGGGATATCGACGTCTCCGACCCCGTCCCCGTACGTGAGCATGAAAGGTCCGCCGTCGACGTATTCGCGGATCCTCGCGATCCTGCCGCCCGTCATCGTATCGAGCCCCGTGTCTACGAGGGTGACGCGCCACGGATCCGCGTGCTTGTGATGGACCTCCATCTCGTTATTGGCCATGTCGAAGGTTACGTCCGCCATGTGCAGGAAGTAGTTGGCGAAGTATTCCTTGATGACGTAGCCCTTATAACCGCAACAGATCACGAAGTCGTCGAATCCATGGCTCGAGTAAATCTTCATGATGTGCCAGAGGATCGGTTTACCGCCGATCTCCACCATCGGCTTGGGCCGGAGTTCAGTCTCTTCGGACAAGCGCGTACCGTATCCGCCGGCGAGAATAACAACTTTCATAGAATCCTCCTATGCGGATCGGTTTCAAATATCTGTTCTACCGACTTTTTCAGAAGGGTGAAAAGGATCATAAAAGTCATGATTGCCAAATTGATCGGAACGTTGATGCTAAGGCCGCCGATTATTATTACGTAATCTTTGGGTATGAATAATAAACCATAACATATCGAGTAAATCATAATCACTCTTTTTCCTAGATCACCTGTATCATAGATGAACATGAAAAACGGTATAAGGAAGCATATTAATTTGTAATCGTAGGACACATAAGGGAAAAGCACGAGGATGCTTACGAGGACTTGGGCAATTTCGAATGTTCGCAAGTCTTTCTTCACAAAAATAACGATGCATATGGCCAGAAAGAGAACAATCACTATAGCCGCGTACGGTTTGGACATCGCAAGCTCTATCGCCCTTGAAGGCACGTAGCCCGGAGCCGATTTTCCTAGAATCCCGAGATAGGAAAGAACGATAAGCTTGATTACGCCGAACAATGTAGGGCTGTACTGGATTCCGTTGACATCGAACGACCTACCAAAAAATTTTCTGAACTCATGGAGCATGGAAAGAATATTATTGATGACTCCTCCCTTGAAAGCGAGGAGTGGCAGGATGAAAAACGCGACGCATAATCCTAAGGCGAGTAATATTAATTTTACTTTTTTGTCTTTCACCAGGATAAGGATGAAAATGCCTGGGTAGATCTTCATTGATATTGCTATACTCAGGCAGATCACGCTAAGGATATGCCGATCCGTATAATAAAAATAGAAAAAAGCACCGACAAACAGGAATAAGTAAATCTCGATATTTCCCCTGTCGATGGAAAAAAGCAAGGGGTAAGCACAGCAGGCGATAACGAGAATGGAGAGGGCCTTTTCTTTATTGGCGAAGCATAACGACCCTATAAATAACGCGTAAACAACAAGGAAAATCCCTAAAAAAAGCGATAATGACAAATATTTACTCGGGATGACGGAAAAAAACCAAAATAATAAATTCGGCAATGGCAGATAGTTGCTTTGAAAGAAATGGTTTGAGTTGTAAGGGGACCGGTCACCAGAAATCCCGTACATATTTGAAAAGTCCCGAAAACAATTATCCGGCCGGAAAAGGAACGTGCTAAAAGGATACCCGAGGCCGAAGTACGAAGCCAACGCATAATGGAATGCCACTGCGCAAAAAAAACCGCAGAACACTATGATGGCGGTGACATTGAGCGCCTCTGCCCTGAGCATGGGTATTCCGAGAAGCCTTCGCACATCCGCTCTTTGGTTCCAGAGCGTGTTCTGACCTTCCATTTAGCTTTTCCATCCCATCTTCAGGAACTCGCCGATCGCTGAAAGCGCGTATACAATGCGCGCCTCATCCAATCCCGGGAACGCCCCCAAAAAGAAGGTATCGTTCATAGCGATGTCCGTGTTCGGGAGGCCGCCGGGCGCCATGCGGTGCGCGATGCCCTCGTACGCCGGCTGCCTCAGGATGTTCCCCGCGAAAAGGTTCCTCGTCTCCACGCGATGCGCGTTCAGGTAGTCCGTGAGCTCGGTCCTCGTGAACCCGGCATCGGGCTTGACGGTGACGGGATACGCGAACCAGGAGGGGTCGGATTTCGCCGTCGCTCGGGGCAGTATGAAATACCGCTCGTACTGCCCGAAACCTTCGGTCCATCGCTTGAAGTTCTCCTTGCGCCGCGCGATGAATTCCGGAAGCTTCTTCATCTGCTCCACTCCGATCGCGGCCTGGATGTCCGTGACCTTGAGGTTGTACCCGATGTGGGAGTACACGTACTTGTGGTCGTAGCCCGCGGGGAGCGTCCCGTACCGTCCGGTGAAGCGCTTGCCGCAGGTATTGCTCTCCCCGCCCGAGCAGTAGCAATCGCGTCCCCAGTCGCGGATTGACCGGGCCGCTCGCGCGAGAATCTCGTCGTTCGTGAAGACGCAGCCTCCCTCGCCCATGGTGATGTGGTGAGCGGGATAGAAGGAACAGGTGGCGATGTGCCCGAAAGTGCCGACCTTCCTGCCCGCGTACGTCGATCCCAGGGCGTCGCAGCAATCTTCCACGAGCCAGAGCCCCTTCTCCTCGACGACCTCCATGACCGCGTCGAGGTCGTAGGGATTCCCGAGGGTATGCGCGAGGAAGACGGCCTTCGTCTTCGGCCCGATCGCCTTCCTGAGCTGTTCGACGTTGACGTTGTACGTGCCGATATCGATATCGACGAAAACCGGGACCATGCCGTTCTGGATGACGGGATTGACCGTGGTCGGGAAGCCGGCCGCCACGGAAATCACCTCATCGCCCGGCTTCAAGGCCTTTTCGCCGAGGAGCGGGGAGGTCAAGGCGCTGAAAGCGACGAGATTCGCGGAGGACCCCGAGTTCACGAGGAAGGCGAACTCGCTCTCGACGAAGTCCGCGAACGCGCCCTCGAATTCCTCGGAGAACCTGCCCGAGGTGAGCCAGAAATCCAGGCACGCGTCCACGCCGGCCTGAAGCTCCTTCTCGTCGAAGACCCTTCCCGCGTAACGGACCATGTCCTTTTCCGCGTCGAAGGCCTTCACCGGGAATTTGACCCGATAATATTCCGCCACGAGCGAGGCGATTTCTTCCCTGAGCCGTTTCTCATCCTTCACGTTCGTCACTCCCATTCGTCGATTCTCACGTTTTCCGGCTTCACGCCGCAGGCGACCAGTCCGCCCTTGAACGCCTTGATCATGGCGGGGGGGCCGGAGAGAAAATAAAGCGGATCTTCCAAGTCGGCGGTCTCGTCCCGTATCGAACGGATATCCAGCATGCCGCCGCGCATCCCGGCGCTTCTCTCGGGATCCTCCACGAAGAGGCTATATGTGAAATCCTTGCAAGAAGAGCCGCATCCGCGGATTTCGTCCAAGAAGAGCAGCTGATCTTCCTTCCTGGCTCCGTAATACAGCCTCACGGGAGCGGCGGCGCTTCCGAGCCCGGCGATCTCCTCAATGAACGGAACGTAGGGCGAAACCCCCGTCCCGCCCGCTACGAGAACCACGCCCCGTCCGGCGTTCAAATCGATATGGAATTCCCCGTAAGGCAGTTTCAGCCATACGGTTTTCCCGACATCGAGCTCGGCCTCCATCCTGCGCGTATACGCGCCCTTCACGCTGTATACGATCGCGATCTCGTCGGCGCCGTAGCGCGACGCGATAGAGAAAACGCGCGATTCGGGCCAGAAGCCCCCGGCCGGATCGTAGTCCTCGAGGGTCATATGCAGGAATTGGCCGGACTTGAACCGCGGCACGCGCCCCTCGGGCTTGAGGCCGATTTCATACACTCCCTCGCCGTGGGGATCGATGCGGGACACCGCCGCTCGAAGCTTAACGGGATTGGCCATCGCGCCATCCTTTCCCACCGAGCGCGCCCATCGCCTCATCGAACACGATCGCGCGGTCGAGGCTGGTTCCTTGATACGGAATACTCTTCATCAATTCGCCCTTGAGCAGGATCTCGCCCCCGGTCTCGAGCGCGATTCCCGCACCGCAGAGAGTCGCCATGGTAGGGGCCACGTCGACCAAGGATACGGCCTTCGCGCCAATGATCGCTGAACCCGGAGCTATGCCTTCTCCGAGGATGAACAAAGGAACATACCTCACGATATTCTGCCCGATGCGAATTTGAGAGCTCCGGTAAACCGGCTTCTCTATGAACGCCGGATGATCCCCGTAAATGCAGACGATCGCGTCAGGAGCGATCTTCCTCAGCTCTTCGACGAAAACCCCGAGGCAGCCGTCGACGTAGGCCAGTGACCCGAAATACGAGTCGACGAACGCGTCTCCCGTCCGTATCCCTCCCGCCGCCCGGACCTCGGGAGGGAGGAGATCGAAGGGATTGTGCGATGACATCGTGATGATATAAGCGAGGAAGGGCCCCGTCGAAGCCCGCATCTTCTCGAGGGCGAAGGAGAAGGTGTCCTTATCCTCGGAACCCCACTTATACGTGCCCCCGCCGATATCCTTCTTGTCGTAGAACGCGTCGAATCCCATTCGCCTGTATACGCGATTCCTCGAGTAGAAAGTGCCGCTATTGCCGTGAAAAGCCATCGTCGAATAGCCCGCGCGCTTCAGCGCCGCGGCCAGGGAATTCGGATAATCGTGGTTCGGCGGCATCGGCCCGTCGGGAACGAATGAATTTATGACGCAGATTTCGCTATTGAGGGTTCCCGCTCCGGTATTGACGACCATCACCGGCGCGTAGAAGCCCTCATCGGCCGCGGAATCGAGGAACGGCGTCACGGGCTTGCCGCCTACCCGCGACCCTCTCAGGCCCGAATCGAGCGACTCGACCTGGATGAACACCAAGCTCCTGGGCTTCGCGGCCGATTCCGTCTCATACCGGTCCAGGCCGGCATAATAATCCTTTTGGCCGGGATTGAAGAGGACTCCGTGGAAGAACTGTATGAAAAGATTGGCGGCCGCGCCGTATTTGAGTACCGAGGAGTAATAATAGGGATCCCCGTACCTCAGCAAATGGCATATCGACACTCGCTTGGTCGCGTTATACGCCTCGGCGCTCAATAAGCCCGCGCATGACGCGATGACTACCGCCCGTCGAGCTACGATCGCCGGCTTCCATCGCAATCCATGGAACCACTCCTTGATTCGGCCCGACAGGAGGAACGCCGCGACGGACAAAGGAACCTCGAGGAGATGGGAGAATATCCTCCGAGTCGCCTCTCCGGTCCACTTATACATCCCCGACGCTATCATTCCTTCGAGGAAAAACGTTTTCACGATGTCGACGGTTATGAAATCCGCGAAGTGGGCGAAATAGAGGGCCGAAGCCACGCTCCAAACGGACCTCGCTCCTTGAAGAGCGAGAAGGATCCATGCGGGGCATTTTTTCATGAGCAGCACGCGCGCGCACAACACCGCGCCGAGGGCGGTGTACGCGACCTTATACAGGACGTTCCTCGGATTCAAGAAGCCCGTGAACCAAAAGCCCGTCATGGAGATGTTAAAGATTATGAGGAGCAGATAGACTCCGGCGATCGTTAAGCCGAAGACCGGCGGCCCGTGCGGCCCGGCCTTTTCCGCGCCCTTCGCTTCCATCTTATGCCCGCCCGCCGCTCCCGAACCTCTCGAGGAAATCCGCATACGCGATCGGAATCCCCTCATCGAGCCCGACGAGCGGCTTCCATCCGAGAGCGGCGAGCCTCGATGAGTCCATGAGCTTCCGGGGCGTACCGTTCGGCTTGCTCGCGTCCCAGACGATTCTTCCCGTGAAGCCGATCACCTTGGCGACTTTCGCCGCCAGCTCCGCTATGGTGAGTTCGCTCTGCGACCCCACGTTGATGAAATCGCCCGTATCCGCGTAGGAAGCCTTCTCCATGAGAAAAACGATCGCGCGGGCGAGGTCGTCGGAAAAGAGGAATTCCCGGTAGGGGGTTCCGTCCCCCCAGAGAGTCGCGTCGGTCCCCGCGGCCTTGGCCTCGTGGATTTTGCGGATCATCGCCGGCAGGACGTGGCTCCCCGTCGGGTGATAGTTGTCGCCGGGGCCGTACATGTTGGTGGGCATGGCGCTTAAGAATTCGGCCCCGTACTGCTCGTGGTAATGCTTGCAGAGCCTGAGCGCCGCGATCTTCGCCACCGCGTACGCCTCGTTCGTCGGCTCGAGCGGTCCCGTGAGGAGGTACTCCTCCTTGAGCGGTTGGGGCGCCATCTTCGGATATATGCACGAGGAACCGAGGTTGAGGAGCTTCTTCACGCCGTACCGGTACGCGGAATTGATGACGTTGGATGCTATCATGATGTTGTCGTAGAGGAACTCGGCGGGGAAGGAGGAATTCGCCGCGATGCCGCCCACCTTGGCCGCGGCGAGAATGACGTACTCGGGGCGCTCGCTCTCGAAGAAGGCCTCGGCGTCGGCCTGGCGGCGGAGGTCGAGCTCCTTGATGCCCCTCGTCACGATGTTCGCGTAGCCCGCGGCGCGCAACGCCCGGAAGATGGCCGAGCCGACGAGGCCGTCGTGCCCGGCGAGGTATATCTTCGAATTCCTTTCTATCACGTTCCCCTCACTCGAACCTGTTGCGCGTCTCGAAGCCGCCGTCCCGGAGGTGGACCTCGCGCTCCGCGTCCTTCAGGTCCGCTTCGACCATCATCTTGACGAGGCCCGCGAGGTCGACGCGGGGCTTCCATCCCAGCTCGCGCATCGCCTTGGAGGGATCTCCGATGAGGAGATCCACCTCGGTGGGCCGGAAGTAGCGCGGATCGACCTCCACGACGGTTTTTCCGGTCTTCTTGTCCAGGCCCTTCTCGTCGACGCCCGCGCCCTTCCACTCGAGCTCGATGCCCGCTTCCCGGAAGGCCATCCCGGTGAAATCGCGCACGGTCGTCGTGACGCCGGTGGCCATCACGTAGTCGCCGGGCTTTTCCTGCTGGAGCATGAGCCACATGAGCTCGACGTAATCGCCCGCGAAGCCCCAGTCCCGCTTGGCGCCGAGGTTGCCGATGAAGAGCTTTTCCTGGAGACCGTTCCTGATGCGGGCCGCGGCCCTCGTTATCTTCCTCGTCACGAAGGTCTCGCCGCGGCGAGGGCTCTCGTGGTTGAAGAGGATGCCGTTGTTCGCGTGGATCCCGTAGGCCTCGCGGTAATTGACCGTGATCCAGTAAGCGTAGAGCTTGGCGCAGGCGTAGGGGCTCCTCGGATAGAAGGGCGTCGTCTCCTTCTGGGGCACCTCCTGGACGAGGCCGAAGAGCTCCGACGTGGAGGCTTGGTAGAACCGCGCTTTCTTCTCCAGGCCCAGGATCCTGATGGCTTCGAGGATGCGGAGCGTTCCGATCCCGTCCACGTCCGCGGTGTACTCCGGCTCCTCGAAGGAGACCTGGACGTGGCTCTGCGCCCCGAGGTTGTAGATCTCGTCGGGCTGGATCTTCTTGATCAGCCGGATAATGGCGCTGGATTCGGAGAGATCGCCGTAGTGGAGGAAGAATCTGGCTCCTGAATCGTGGGGATCCTCGTAAATATGGTCTACCCGGTCGGTGTTGAAGGAAGACGCGCGGCGCTTGATGCCATGGACTTCATACCCTTTGGCGAGGAGGAATTCCGCGAGGTAGGAACCATCCTGTCCGGTGATGCCTGAAATAAGCGCTTTCTTCATAATCCGACGCCTCTCTGGATCATGCCTCTCTCCCATACACCGCCGCGTTGGGGCGGATTCTCTATATTCGTCGGATTCTCCTATAAAGCTTTCTATTTCTTTATATCAGATGTATTGCGCATAAGTCTTTCTCCGGGCTCGCCATATTCCGTGCAATCTTCGTATTCCCATGCATCGAAGGCAAGCCCAGATGTTCAGTTATTGAACATTATAGCACGCGGTTTATTGGGTATCAATAGAGGAATCCGATGTGTATGTAGAGAAAGGATCGGGTTTCAGCGCGAGCATACCCCGATCGGTAACGCGATATCCGCGGAATACTACGCCTTCCCCTCGAATGCCTCCTTCACCTTCACCGCCACCTCGTAGGGGATGCCGGCCCGCTCGGCGACGGCCTCAGCGGCGGCCGACCTGAGGGCGGTGATCGAACCGAAGGCCGTGATGATCTTCTTGGCCCGGGCGGGCCCCACTCCCTCCACTTCCTCGAGCCGTTCGAGCCTCAAGGCCTTGGCCCTGAGCCGCTGGTTGAGCCCGGTGGCGAAGCGGTGGGTCTCGTCGCGAACGCGCTGGAGAAGGCGGAGGGCGGGCGAGTGGCGAGGAAGGACGATCGGCGTCGAGGCCCCGGGGAGCCAGAGCTCCTCGTCCCGCTTGGCGAGGCCGACGAGGTCCGCGTCGATCTCGAGGAGGTCGAAGACGCCCTTGGCGGCGTTCACCTGCCCGATGCCGCCGTCGATCAGGACGAGGTCCGGGAGTTCGGAGCCCTCGTTGAGGAGGCGGGAATAGCGGCGGCTCACGGCTTCGCGCATGGACTCGAAGTCGTCGATCTTCCCGTCGAGGCTCTTCAGGCGGAAGTAGCGGTAGTTCTTCTTGTCGGGCACGCCGTTCAGGAAGGACACGAGGGAGGCCACGGGATAGAGGCCGGAGAGTTGGGCGATGTCGAAGCCCTCGATCCGCATCGGGGAGCGGTCCAGCGAGAGCGCGGCCTTGAGGGCCTCGACGGCCTCAGGGTCTCCGCCCTCGCGGAGCCGCCGCGCGATGTCCTCGCGGGCGTTCTGCGCGGCCAGGTCGAGGGCGGCGCGGTGGCGCTTCTCGTCGGCGGGCGGGAAGGACGCGGCGGCGCCGAGCTCCTTCTGGAACCATTCGCCCGCGAGGGCGGCGTCCGGCGGGCGATCGCCTTCGCCGGCCATGAGGTAGACCGCGGGAGGGGGTTTCCGGTCGGGGCCGTAGTAGGAGAGGAGGAAATCATGGAGGGTCTCGGCCTCGTCGGAAAGCGAGCGGGACCGGAACACGTCCCGGCCGGACATCCTTCCCCCGCGCATCTGGATGGCCACGAAGCTCACGAGGGGCCCGTCGGATGCCCAGGCGATGTAGTCGCGGTCGGCGGGATCGAAGTCGTAGACCTCGTTCTCGGGCTTGAAGGTCCTGATGGCCTTGATGGCGTCGCGGAGCTCGGCGGCGGCCTCGAAGCGCTTGGCCTCGGCCTCGGCCGCCATCCGCGCCTCGAGCTCGGCCACGAGGGCGTCGGCATCGCCGCCCAGGAGCTTGGCCGCCCGCTCCACGATGACGGCGTAGTCCTCCTTGGAGATCTTCCCCGCGCAGGGGCCGGAACAGCGCCCGATGTGGTAGTACATGCAGGGCGACTCGCGCTTGCGCATGACCCTGCAGCGCCTGAGGGGGAAGAGCTTCTCCACGAGCTTCAGGTAGGCGTCGATGACCTGGGCGCCGGCGAAGGGCCCGAAATACCGGGACCCGTCCTGGATCACCCGCCTGGTACGGAAGATCCGGGGGAATTCCTCGCCGGTGATCCTGATGGACGGGTAGGTCTTCCCGTCCTTGAGGTTGATGTTGTAGCGGGGGGAGTGCTGCTTGATGAGGGTGTTCTCGAGGAGCAGGGCTTCATACTCGTCCTTGGTGACGATATACTCGATCTGCTCGATGCGGGAGACGAGGACCCTCGTCTTGACGTCCTTCTGGCCCGTGAAATACGAGGAAAGGCGGTCCCGGAGCGTCTTGGCCTTGCCGATGTAGATGATCGCCCCGTCGCCGTCCCGCATCACGTAGACCCCGCTCGAGGCGGGGGCCGAGCGGGCGACGGCCTTGAGGCGGGCTAATTTTCCTGTGTCGGCTTCAGCCATGGGTTCCGATATTCAATGTACAGGGAAACCGTGGGAAAGATAAACCGTCCGCCCCTTCGCGGGATCGCCGCCGCCTGCGCCCTCCTCCTCTCCGGGGGGGCGCTCTCCGCGCAGGAGACGACCGCCCGCATGGTTCCGGGCCAGCGCCCTCCCCGCGCCCTGTCCGACTGGGAGGCCCGGAACGCCGTCTTGAGGCCCTCGCCCGCCGGAGGCTCGGAATACATCGTCGGCGGCGCCTCCTACGAAGCGGACGAGTCCACGGATCTCCTCCTCCATTTCGAGGACGCGAAGGCCTTCGGCCCGTACGCGGCGGCGAGCGTGGCCTCCTTCGAGCGCGGCCCTGGCAGGATCGGCGCCGGAGCCGCCCGCTTCAAGGGACCGGGCGGAGGCGTCTCCCTGGCGCCGGGCCGCGGCGCCCTCCTCTCCGCGGGCTCCGAGCCCGGCTCCTTCAGCCTGGAATTCTGGATCCGTCCCGCCAACGCGGAGGACGGGGACGCGGTCCTCTCGTGGAGCGCCGGGCGCTGGATCGGCAAGCGGCAGGAGGTCCAGTCGATCGGCGCGGAATTCGACGGCGGCAGGCTCGTCTTCTCCGTCAAGAACGTCTTCACGTCGCGCAAGGGCGCGGGATTGTCCGTCATCCTACGGGGCAGGACCCTCCTCGTCCCGGGTTCCTGGAGCCACCACCTCCTCCGCTTCGACTACGAGACGGGCCTCGTGGAATACCTGATGAACGGCAGGCCCGAGGCGATCGCCCACGCGACGGAAACGGGCGACGAGAGCTCCGCGGTCTGCGAGCCCGCCATAGGAGGCACCGGCCTCCTCGTCCTCGGCCCCTCCTTCCGGGGATCGATGGACGAATTCCGGATCAGCCGGGCCTTCGTCGAGAAGCCGGCGCTCAAGGCGTTCAGGAGCGAGGGCGCGGAGATCCTCTCCCCCATCCTGGACCTCGGGAGCTCCGGCTCGCGCCTCGTCTCGGCCGACGTGAAGCGGATCGTCGAGGGCACGCAGGGAGCCGAATACTTCTACCGCCTCGCGGAGGATTATGCGGGCTGGACCGACGACATGCCGGCCTGGACGCCCTTCGAGCCGGGCGCCGCGGCGCCGCTCGACGCGACGGGCCGCTACGCGCAGGTCTCCGTACGGCTCTATCCGGACGGCTCCGGCGAAACCTCGCCCGCGCTCAGGGCGATCGACCTCCGCTACCGGCCGGATCCGCCGCCGCCGCCGCCCGCCCGCGTCATCCTGGTCCCGGGGGACGGCGAGATCCTCGTCTCCTGGACGCGCGTCCCCGAGGCCGACGTGGCGGGGTATCGCGTCTACTACGGCGAGGGATCGCGTTCCTACGGCTCCTCCGACAGCGCGCAGGGCCGGAGCCCGATCGACGCGGGGAACGCGACCTCGATCAGGCTCACCGGCCTCGTGAACGGCAAGCTCTATTACGTTTCCGTGGCGGCGTACGAGCTCGGCGGCGGCTCGGCCCCCTTCGAAGAGGGCGAATTTTCCATGGAGGCGAACGCCCGGCCTCTCAGGAAGGCCCGGTAGATGGCCGAGCGCAGGACGGGCAGGAACGCCTTCGCGACCGCGCGGCAGGCGTTCAGGACCGGGGACTTCGAGAGCGCCGAGCGGACGCTCCGCGCCCTCGTCCAGGCGGAGCCTAAGAATTCCGACGCCCGCCTCCTCCTCGGGCAGTGCTACCTCAAGCAGGATAAATTCGACGCGGCCATCGCCGCGTTCGCGGCCCTCCTCTCGCTCCAGAACGAGAACGTGGAAGCCCTGCTCCAGCTCGGCATCCTCTACCGCCTCAAGGGCAGGCTCGGCGACGCCGCGAACGCGCTCCAGCGCGGCATCCAGCTCGATCCCAAGCGCGCGGACCTCCATTACCACCTCGGATCAGTGCACCGCCAAGGGGGGCGGCTGGAGGAGGCGAGGACCTGCTTCGAGCGCGCCATCAAGCTCGATCCGCGGGAAGCCCTCTCGTACAACGCCCTCGGCTCGGTCCTCTGCAAGCTCGGCCGCCGGGACGAGGCCATCCAGGTCTTCTGGCGCGGCCTCCAGTCGGACCCGAACAACCCAGCCCTCCATTACGCCTTCGGCCTCGTGCTCGAGTCCTCGGGCAGGCTTGAGGAGGCCATAGCCGAATACGAGTCCGCGGTCAGGATCAGGCCCTCGTGGAAGGACGCGGTGAACGTCCTGGGCACGGCGTACCGCAAGTCGGGGAATCCGGCCAAGGCGGTGGAGATCCTCGCGCGCCTCGTGAGCCTCGATCCCCGCAATCCGGGCGCCCTCACCGAGCTCGGCCTCGCCTACGACGAGCTCGGGAAGAAGGACGAGGCGGTCGCGTATCTCCGCAAGGCCATCGAATCCGACCCCGCCCACGCGCAGGCCTCCCTCGGCCTCGAGCGCATCCTCGAGAATTCCGGCGCCCTCACCGACGCGCTCGAGGAGCTGAGGCGCCTCTCCCTCGTCCTCCCCGGCAACGACGACGTCGGCGTCCACCTGGGGCGCCTCCTCTTCACGCTCGGCCACTACCCCGAGGCGGCCGCCGCGCTCAAGGCGGTCGTCAAGCGCGATGCCTCCAACATCGAGGCGCTCCGCGCCCTCGGGACCGTCTACCAGAAGAGCGGCAACGCCCGGGCGGCCATGGAGTGCTTCAAGCGGATCCTCGCCGTGGATCCCTCCGCCCTCGCGTTCCGGCTCGACCTCGCGGAGCTCCACAAGCAGGCGGGCGATTGGAAGGCCGCCGAGACCGAGCTCAAGGCCTACCTCTCCCAGCGCCCCGAGGACAAGGCCGCGCGGCTCGAGCTCGGCAGGGTCTACGCCCTCTGGGGCGCGCACGACCACGCCCTCCAGATCTTCAGGCAGCTCGAGCGCTCGGGAGGCGGCCCAGAGGTCCTCGCGGAGCTCTCCGCGCTCTACCAGGCGATGGGGGACAAGGAGAAGGCCGTGCAGGCCATCGACGCCCTCATCAACCTCCGGGGCGGCCGCGGCAGGCCCGAGGACATCGAGGACATCAACGAGAGCCTCAAGCGCTACGAGAGCGCGGTGAAGGTCTACTCGAAGGACGTCCGCGCCGCTTGGGACCGGAACCTCCGCATCCTCAAGAACGCCTTCCGCCTCAAGGAAGAGCTGGAGCGCGGCGAGGGAGCGGCCGATGCGCGGCCCGAGCCCGCCCCCGTGCTCGAGGCGAGCAGCGGGCCAAAGCCCGTGGAGGAGGAGGCCGAGCAGGTATTCCTCGACGAGCGGGAGGAAGAACTCGCCAAGGAGGACGATTTCTACGACGGCGAGCTCGGCCTCAGCGACGGCCAGGACGAGCTGCTCGAGGACGAGGAGCCCGCGGAGACCCTGCTCAGGCTCGGAGGCGGCGGTTCCGACGCGGACTCCAAGCCCATGGATCGCCTCCTCGACGGACAGGAGCTCTATGGCGAGCAGGATACGCGGAGGCCCGCCGAACAGCCGCAGTACCCGCAGGGCGGAGGGCAGGAACGGCAACCGCGAAGGGAGCCTGAGCCCCCCTTCTATCCCGAAGAGCCGCCCGAGTGGCTCAAGGAATTCGGACGCCTTCCCCGCGCCGCCGAACCCTTCCGCGACGCGTCATCGCCGCAGTACCAACCGCCTCCGCCTCCGCAGTACCAGCAGCCCGCGCCCCCGCCCTATCAGCAGCCCTTCCCGCCGCCGTACCAGCAGCCCGCTCAATATTCGCCTCCGCCGTATCAGCCTTTCCCGGGTTATCACCAGCCCGGGTACCAGGGCCAACCGCCCTACCAGAGCCAACCCTCCTATCCGCCCGCGGACCGGGGCCCGGCGCGTCCCGTCGATTACGACACATCCCTGCAGCCGAATCCCCCCGCGGACCGGGGCCCGGCGCGTCCCGTCGATTACGACCCCTCGCTGAAGCCGAAGCCCCCCGCCGAGGAAACGCCCCAGATGCCGAGCCCGGACGAAATAGACCTCGACATGCTCGACAGCCTCGAGGAAGCCATTCTCGCCACGGACGACGAGATGGAGGACATCGTCCCCGAGGGCGAGCTCGTTCCGGAGGAGGCCGGCCCCGAAGAAGCGGCCGAGGAGATTTTCCCGCTACCGGAAGAGGGCGAAGGCGATACCGCCGTCGAGGCCGCCGCGTCAGAGCCCTCCGGCGACGAGACCGCGGAATCCGCGGCGGAGCTCGCGGATGGAGAGCCCTCGGAACCGGTCGACGAAGCGGAGGAATTGCCCGAGGAGTCCGAAGCCGAGGAAGAAGAGGCGGAAAACGTCATTCCGAAATTCCTCCCGCTCGAGAGCGAGATCGAGGAACCAGTCGAGATAGAAGAGGGCGAGGAGGACATCTTCTCGGAAGAGGGCTCGGAGGAAGAGGAGGTCATCCTCAACCCCGAAGAGGCCGCGGACGCGGCCATCGCCGAATTGGCCGCCGGTGCGGTTCCGGGGACCGGATCGGACGCGGGCCCGTCGACCGAGACGACCACTGCCCGCGATCCCGTCATCGGCCCGCATACGATCAAGCTCCTCGAATACCTGAAATCCCTCGTGCGCGAATTGCCGGACGCGCACCGTCGGCCCGAACCCATCGCCGAGGCCGAGCAGCGGATCGACGACGTCATGTCCAGGCTGGAGCGGACGGTCGCGAAATCCTCCGCCCCGCTCCCGGGCGGACCGGGCGACCGCGCCGATAAGGCGCTTGCGGATTCCGCGGATTCCGAGCTACAAATGTACGCGGAGCCCCCGCCCTCCGGTCCCCGCGCGGGAAAAAGCGGCAAAGGCGCTCGCGATCGACACGCCCCCGTCAGCGAGATGGAGAGCATCGCCCTCTCGCAGGGGCTCCAGGTGAGCGGCAAGATGGCCCGCTTGTTGAAATTCCTCAAGCGCGATAAAGAGTGAAGCTGACATGAACAGCCTGGACCGCGTGAAAAGCTATATCAACTCCATGCCGGCCCTGCCGACCACCGTGACCAAGGTCCTGGAGATCTGCAACAACCCGCGCACCTCGCCCACGGACCTGAACCGCGTCATTTCCCTGGACCCCGTCCTCATGGGACGCGTCCTCAAGCTCATCAATTCCGCGTACTACGGCCTCGGACAGCAGATCACGAGCCTGGTGCGCGCCATCATCATGCTCGGGATAAACACCGTGAAGAACCTCGCGCTCTCCACGGCCATCCTGGACAAGCTCGGCAAGTCCGGGCAGTTCCGCGCCCTGAACATGGAAGGCTTCTGGCGGCATTCGCTCGCCGTCGGCTCCACCGCGCGCCTCATCGCGCGGAGGCGCGGGATCAATCAGCTCAAGCACGAGGAGTACTTCGCCGCGGGCCTCCTCCACGACATCGGCAAGATTCCGCTCAACAACGTCCTCTCGGCCGAGTACGTCGCCGCGATGTCGCTCTCCGACCTCGAGCGCATCCCCCTCTACCTCGCCGAAAAGCGCGGACTCGACGTGGACCACGCCGAGGTCGGCGGCATCATAGCCGACGCGTGGAAGCTGGACCGGTCCATCGCGGACGCGATCCGCTTCCACCACGGGCCCGAGCTCTATCCGGGAAATTCCGTCGACGTCCTCTATACGGTGATCGTCGCCGATTATTACGTTAATAGGGAGGAGATCGGTTTTTCCGGCAACCGGTACCCCGAAAAGCCCTCTCCCGCCGTCTACGAGGCGCTCTCGCTCGGGAAGGAGACCCTCGAGGAGATCGCGGACGAGGTCAACGCGGAAGTCGAGAAGGCCAAGGTCTTCCTGAAAATCGCCTAGCGGGGCGCCTTAAGGCCCAGGGTCTTCGGCCGGATCGCGAGGCATAGGCCGGGAGGGAGCGAGAGCATGTTCCAAGTCACCATCTGGGGCGATCGCGGCTCCATGCCCTGCCCCGGCCCCGACACGGTGGTCTTCGGCGGGAACACCTCCTGCATCGAGATCCGCGTGGGCGACCCCGCGGCCCCGCGCATCATCATCCTTGACGCGGGCTCGGGCATCCGCCAGCTCGGCGACCACCTCATGCGCAACGACTTCAAGCGCGGCCCCCTGGACCTGGACATGTTCCTCACGCACACGCACTGGGACCACATCATGGGCTTCCCCATGTTCACGCCCATCTACGTCCCCGGCACCAAGCTCAGGATCCACGGCGCGGTGACCTACGAGGAGGACACCCTCAGCGACATCATCGGGAACCAGCTCTCGTACAAGTACTGGCCCGTGCGCCAGTCCGAGCTCTCGGCCAAGATCACCTACGAGCACCTCAAGGAGACGAGCATCGACATGGGAGGCGGCCTTACCCTGAGGACCAAGTACCTGAACCACCCCATCGTCTGCCTCGGCTACCGCTTCGAGTACGAGGGCCGTTCCTTCGTCAGCGTCTACGACCACGAGCCCTTCCAGAACATCTTCCCGACCGACCCCTCGAACCCGGACTACGACGAGATGGCGGCCGAGGAGGGCGAGAAGGTCGCGCGCGAGGAGAACGACCGCATCCTCCAATTCATGAAGGGCGCCGACTTCCTCATCCACGACGCCCAGTACACGGAGAAGGAATACAAGGCCTCGAAGCTCGGCTGGGGTCACTCGAGCCACGAGCGCGTCATCAACGCGGCGCACAGGGCCGGCGTGAAGCGCCTCGCGCTCTTCCACCATGACCCCAACAGGACCGACGCCGAGCTCGCGGAGCTCGAGCTCCGCTACAAGGCGATGATCGAGGGCAAAACCTCCCTCCAGGTCGACATGTCCCGCGAGGGCATGACCGTGCAGGTCTAGGCCCATGGGAAGCGAGCACTACAAGAAGCCCGATCACTGGGCGCTCAAGGCCAAGGAAGACGGCTACCCGGCCCGCTCCGTCTACAAGCTCAAGGAGATCGACGAGAAATTCCGCCTCCTCAGGCGGGGCATCCGCGTCCTCGACCTCGGCGCCGCGCCCGGATCGTGGACCGCCTACGCGCTCGAGCGCGTAGGGCCCTCCGGCTTCGTGGCCGCGATCGACCTAGCGCCGCTCGCCCAGGCCTCGGCGTCCGCGAAGATGTCCCTCGCCTCGGGCGACGCTTTCTTCTTCATCAAGGGCGACCTTTACGACCCGGCGAACAGGGCGGCCCTCCTCGAGCGCGGCCCCTACGGCATCGTCATGTCGGACGCCGCCCCCTCCACGACGGGAAACGCCATCGTGGACTCGGGGAGGTCCGAGGAGCTCGTCAACGCAGCCGCGTCCTACGCGCGAGAGGCCCTCGCACCCGGAGGAGCCTTCATCGCCAAGCTCTTCCAGGGAAGCGCGGGCGCGGAGATACTCAAGTCCCTCAAGGGCGAGTACGCGGACGTCCGCGGATTCAAGCCCAAGGCCTGCCGGAACGAATCCTTCGAGATGTACATCGTGGCGACGGGAAAGCGCTGAGCGTCCGTACACCCTGTCAACGCCTTGCGCCCTCCCCGCGTCCCCGCTAAGATCCACGGCGCTCGCCTAGAGTCGGACGAGACGGAGGAATGGAACCATGCGTAGACCGAAATCGTTCGCCGCGCTGGCCGCGGCCGCCCTCCTCGCGCTCCTCTCCGCGGCTTCCTGGGCGCAGGACGCTCCCGCGCCGCTACCGTACGCCCCTCGCCCCGCCGACGCCTGGGGCGCCCTCAGGATCGAGAACGGCAGGATCGTCTCTAACGCCGGAGCGCCCGTGGCCCTACGCGGCATGAGCCTCTTCTGGAGCCAGTGGGACCCCGGATTCTACCGCGCCGAAACCGCGGAATTCCTCGCGCGCGAGTGGAAATGCGCCGTCGTGCGCGCGGCCCTCGGCGTGGATCCGGGCGGCTACCTCGCGAAGCCGGCTGCCGAGGAGGCCAAGGTCCTCGCCGTCGTGGACGCCGCCATAAGCGAGGGCATTTACGCCATCATCGATTGGCACGATCACAAGGCGAGCGAGCGGACCGAGCGCGCCGCCGAGTTCTTCGGGCGCATGGCGGAGAAGTACCGCGGCGTCCCCAACGTCATCTTCGAAATCTACAACGAGCCTCTCAAGAACGAATCCTGGGAAAGCGTGAAGGCCTACGCGGAGGAAGTCATCCGGGCGATCCGCGCCAAGGGCAACGGCAACCTCGTCATCGTGGGCTCGCCGTCCTGGTCGCAGGACGTCGACGACGCGGCCTCCGACCCCCTCGATCCCGCCCGCTTCGGAAACGTCGCCTACGCCCTCCACTTCTACGCGGGCACGCACAAGGGGTGGCTCCGCTCGAGGGCGATCTCCGCCATGGAAGAGGGGATCGCTATTTTCGTGAGCGAATGGGGCACCTGCGACGCTTCCGGAAACGGCGGGTTCGATCCGGATTCCTCGGACGACTGGCTCGACTTCTGCGACGAGTACGGCCTCTCCTGGTGCAATTGGTCCTTCAACAACAAGGACGAGACCGCCTCGGCGCTCAAGCGGACCGCGCGTCCGGGGAAAAGTTCATGGACCGACGCCGACCTGAGCCCGTCCGGCCTTTACGTCCGGGGCAGGCTCCTTAAGGCGGCCGCCGCGAAATGAAAACGGGCGCCCGGAGGGGCGCCCGCATCGTTCCACTCTACTTCGACCGGCCTCCGCCGCGCGACGCGGCGGCCCGCTTCCTCACTCGCCTTCCTTGACGATCTCGATCTTCACGCCCTCGGCTGTCTCGGGCTGGACGCGGGCGGGAACGGTGACCCTGAGGATGCCGTTCCTGAAGAGCGCCTTCACCTTGGACTGGTCGAACTTGTCCGCGGGGACGAAGTACTTCTGCTTCTCGACGTCCTTCATCTTGAGCCTGCGCTTCAGGTAGCGCACTCCCTCGTCCGACTCCTGGCGCTTCTCCATGGTGGCGGAGAAGGTCATGTAGTCGCCCTGGAAAGAGAGCTGGATGTCGTTCTCCTCGAAGCCCGCCACGGCGAACTCGAAGATGAGGGTCCTGTCCTTGGTCATGAAGAGGTTCATGGGCGGATAGGAGTAGTTGGGATAATAATCGACGTTCTCGTCGCCGAAGGGCGCGAACGGGCCGTCCTTACCGAACTGCAGGTCGGCGGCGACGTTCTCCGAGAAGCTGCGCGCGGCCTCGAAGATGTCGTCGAAGAGCGATCCCAGGTCGAAATAGATCTTGTTTCCCTTCATAGGCGTACCCTCCTTTAAGGGCAGGTCCGGATCGCCCGTCCCCCGCGGGGGCCTGGCGGTCCAAGGTTCTCTCGGCCCTCCGTACGGAGCGGCCTCCGCCGGTCGCCTCCCGGGCGCACCGGCCGTATCCACCGTCAAAGATATCTTGATTACCGCCAGTCGACAAGGGCGAACCGGCGCGGATATCATGGGCCATGGAGCTCGCCGCGTCCTTCCTGCCCGTCACGCGCGACGACATGGCCGCCCGGGGCTGGGACGCCTGCGATTTCGTCCTCGTGACCGGGGACGCGTACGTCGACCATCCGTCCTTCGGAGCGGCCATCGTCTCGCGCCTCCTCGAATCCGAAGGGTACCGCGTCGGGATCATCGCCCAGCCGGAGTGGAAGGATCCCGCTTCCTTCGCGGCCCTCGGCCGGCCGCGCCTCGCCTTCCTCGCTACCGCGGGCAACCTGGATTCCATGGTCGCTAAATACACGGCCAACAAGAAGCCGCGATCGGAGGACGCGTACTCCCCCGGAGGCGCGTCCGGGCTCAGGCCGGACCGGGCCCTCGTCGCCTACTGCAACGGCATCCGCGCCGCCTTCCCCGGAGCGACCATCGTGGTCGGGGGCATCGAGGCCTCGCTCCGCAGGCTCTCCCATTACGACTACTGGTAGGATACGGTGAAGAAATCCGTCCTCCTCGACGCCAAGGCGGACCTCCTCGTCTACGGCTTGGGCGAGCGCGCGCTGAAATCGATCGCCGATCGGCTCGCCTCGGGATGCGGCGTCCGGGAGATCCGCGACGTGCCGGGCACCGTCTGGCGCACCGGGAAGGAAGCGGAGCTGCCGGCGAACGCCCGGAGGCTCCCCGCGCACGAGGTCCAGGCGAAGGACAAAGCCGCCTTCGCGGAGGCCTTCATGATCCAGTACCGCGGCGCCGACGACGAGACCGCTCCGCCCCTCGCGGAGCACTCGGCCGCGGGTTGGGCGGTGCAGAATCCCCCCTCGCCGCCGCTCTCCCCCGACGAGCTCGACGCGGTCTACGCCCTTCCCTTCGCGCGCGATTCGCACCCGTCGTACCGCGACAGGGGCGGCGTCCCGGCCCTCGAGGAGGTGCGCTTCTCCATCGCGTCCTCGCGGGGCTGCTTCGGCTCATGCTCGTTCTGCGCCCTCTCCTTCCACCAGGGGAGGCGGGCGCGCGGCAGAAGCGAGAGGAGCATCGTCGAGGAGGCGCGGCTCCTCTCCTCCATGCCGAGCTTCAAGGGGATCATCTCGGACGTCGGCGGCCCCACGGCGAATTTCCGCGAGGCCCCCTGCGAGCGCCAACGCGGCGATCCGCCCTGCCCCGACAGGCGCTGCCTCGCCCCCGAGCCCTGTTCCGCCATCCGGGCGGACCATTCGGGGTACCTCTCGATACTCCGCGCGATCCGCGCCCTCCCCGGCGTGAAACGCGTCTTCGTCCGGTCGGGCCTCAGGTTCGATTACGTCATGCTGGACGCGAAGAGCCCCTTCCTCGCGGAGCTCTGCGAGCACCACGTCTCCGGGCAGCTCAAGGTCGCGCCCGAGCACGTATCGGACCGCGTGCTGAAAGCGATGGGGAAGCCCGGAAGGGCCGTTTACGAAGCGTTCGAGAAGGCCTTCCGGAAGGCGGCCGCGAACGCGGGCAAGAAGCTCTACCTCCTCCCCTATTACATCTCCGCCCATCCGGGATCGGGGCTCGAGGAGGCGATCGAGCTCGCCCTCGCGCTCAAGAAGGCGGGCTTCGTCCCGGACCAGGTCCAGGACTTCTATCCGACGCCGGGAACCCTCTCCACCTGCATGTACCATACGGGAATCGATCCGCTCTCGGGCGAGCCTATCCATGTAGCGAGGGGCGAGCGCGAGCGGAGGCTCCAGCGGGCCCTCGTCCACTTCCACAAGCCCGAGAACGCGGCCCTCGTCCGCGAAGCCCTGCGGGAGGCGGGGAGGGAGGACCTCATCGGCCACGGCGGGGATTGCCTCGTCGATCGATAGCGCCGGGCGAGCGGCTCCGTCCCGGATGGCGCAAACGGTTTTTTCCCCTTATACTTGCCCGCATGGAATCAAAAAAGAAGATCCTCTTCCTCTACCTCGACTCAGGCGGCGGCCACAAGGCGCCCGCCATGGCGGTGGCCGACTGGATCAACAAGCACGAAGGGCATAGGGCCGAGGCCATCGTGGCCAACGGGGTCTCCCCGAAGAATTTCATAACCGCCGCCCTCCTCGAGCAGGGCTATCGCGTCATCACGACCCGCTTCCCCGCGATCTGGAAGACCTTCTACGATATGTCCCTCCCGAGGGTTTCCCTCTTCCTCAATTCGATCTCCATCCTCCTCAACTCGCTCACGCACCTCGCCATCCTCCTCAGGCGGGAGCGCCCCGACGTGGTGGTCAACTGCCACTTCCTCCTCAACTCGCCCCTCAAGGTCCTCCACCGGTCGCCCGGTTGCAGCTTCAAGCTGCTCACGCTGTGCACGGACCCCTTCACCATCCATCCCTTCTGGTTCTACAAGCAGTACGGCACCGTGCTCCTCTTCTCGCGCATCGCGCGCGAGGAGATCATGGCCTCCTACCGGATCCCCCCCGAGCGCGTGCCCATCTTCCCCTGGGTCCTCCAGGAGCGCTACTCGGCCGCGCTCCCGAAGGAGCGGGTGATCGAGCTCAAGCGGGAGTTCGGGCTCGATCCAGAGGGCCGCGTGGTCCTCATCGCGGGCGGGGGCGAGGGCCTCCCGCACACGGAGAACTACTTCAGCTCCCTCCTCGACTCATGGGCGGAATTCGATCTCGTGGTGGGCTGCGGGAAGAACGAGGCCATCAAGCGGCGATGCGAGGAGATCCTCCGCCGGAAATATCCCCGGCGGACGGTGAAGATCCTGGGCTTCACCAAGCTCATGTACGAATACATCAACTGCGCGGATCTCGTCATCTCGAAGGCGGGGACCTCGACCGTCATGGAGACCCTGAGCCAGGGAAAGCCCCTCCTCATCGCCCAGTACCTCTACGGACAGGAATTCGGGAACGCGGCCTTCGTGGTCAGGAAAGGGCTCGGAGTGTACGCGCCCAAGCCGGCGGACATGCGCTCGACCGTCGAACGCTTCCTCTCGGATCCGAAGGCGTACCGCCGCGTGAAGGAGCGGATCGCCAAGGCGGACATCAGGAACGGAACGCCGGAGGTCGCCTCGTACATCCTTAATAAGGCGGGAGCCTAGCGCGGGCCGGGGCCCGCGCCGTCCCTTCCCCCGGCGCCGGTTCTTGAGGCAATGGAGCGCTATGAATCCCGAGAGGGCGACCGTCCACGACGCCGCCACGAGCGCCAGGAACCATCCGCGCGGTAGATACGACGAGAGCACGTTGACGGCGCCGAGGGCCATGGTCGACGCGTAGATCATGCCCAGGATCGCCCTCGTCCCCAGCCCCAGCTTGAGCAGCTTGTGGTGCAGGTGCCAATCGTCCGGTGACATGATCGACTTCCCGGCGCGGAGCCGCCTCCAGATGGCGGCGAAGGTGTCGAAGATCGGAATGACGATGACGGTGATGCCCAGATACGGCTGGATGTCGAGGTAGGCCCCGTTCCTCGAGATGAGGGGGAGGAGGGCGACCATGAAGCCCAGATACGTCGACCCCGAGTCGCCCATGAAGATCTTGGCCGGAGGGAAGTTATAGAAGAGGAAACCGGCGAGCGATCCCACGAGCGCGAAGGAGAAGAGGGCCGGCATGGCCTCCCCGCGCGCGACGTAGAGGATGCCGTAGGTGCAGGCGGCGATGATGGAGATCCCTCCGCAGAGCCCGTCCATCCCGTCGATGAAGTTTATCGCGTTGATGATGCCCACGATCCAGAGCACGGTGAGCGGCCAGGAGATCCAGGCGGGGATGGACAGCGCCCCGAGGCCGGGAAGCCAGATGGAATGGAAGCGGAAATCGAAGAAGCAGAGCGCCACCGACACGAGGACCTGCACGGCGAAGCGGAGCTTCGCGGATATGTTCCTGAAGTCGTCCACGAGCGAAAGGACGTTCACGATGAGCATCCCGGCGAGGAGCGGCAGGTAGTCGATCCCGGAGCCGCCCGACGGATTGAAAACGGGGATGAGCGCGAGAAGGGCGATGGGCAGGAAGGACGTCCAGAAGATGCCGATCCCGCCGAGCCTGGGCACGTTGCCCCGGTGTATCTTCCTCGGATCCAGGGGATCGAACCACTTGCGCCTATGGGCGATATAGATGACGAGGGGGGTGAAGGCCAGATTCAGGATGCACGAGATGAGGGCGGTGAGGAGCGGGTACATGCTTTCGATGTTCACGATGGCATCCTACCATCGCCCTCGGGGCGATGCAACGGTTCGAGTTCGGAGAGGGCGCGGACCGCGTCCTTCACGCGCTGCCCCGAGCCCCGCCTCGCGACGAGGAGGGCGTCCTCGGTGTCGACCACCATCATATCATCCGCGTCGATGAGCACCACGGCCTTCTTCCCGTTCCGCTCGATCACGAGGCAGCCCGAGGAATCGAGGAAGAGGGGCTCCTTCTCGGCGTAGGCGGCGTTCCCCGCCGCTCCGCCGGCCGACAGCGCGTAGAGGCTTTCATAGCTCCCGACGTCGCTCCATCCCATGTCGCAGGCGACGACGGCCATCCTGTCGGATTTTTCCATGACAGCGTAATCGAGGGAGATGGAGGGCGCGATGGCCATGTCCTCAGCCCGCGGCTCTATCCGCGCCCCTCCGCGCGCGGACGCGTAAGCGGCGCGGCAGGCCTTGAGCGTCTCGGGCGAATGCTTTCCGAGCTCCTCGAGGAAAACGCCTGCCTTGAAACAGAAGATCCCGGAATTCCAGAGGTGCTTCCCTCCGGCGCAGTATTCCGCTGCCACCGCGGCCGAGGGTTTTTCGGTGAAACGGACGACTCGATCCCCGTCGCGCTCGATGTAGCCGTATCCGGTCTCGGGATATCCGGCCTTCACCCCCAGGGCGACGATAAAGCCCTCGCGGGCCAGGGCGGCCGCCCGGTCCACGGCGTTCCGATACGCCGCCTCGTCGCGGATCAGGTGGTCCGCGGGACTGACGAGCACGATCTCCTCTGGATCGAGCGCGAGGACGGCGAGGGCGGCCGCGGGCGCGGTGTTCCTGGGCAGCGGCTCGAGGACGAGGGGCCGGACCTCGATCCCGGCTTCCGCGAACGCGGGGAGCGCGAGGCCCGCGTGCTCCTTTCCGATGGCGAGCGCGAAGGTTCCGCAGACGCCGGCGTTCCGCGCGATCGTCGCGGCGAAGAGGGTTCCGCCCCGGAACAGGGGCACGAAGGGCTTAGGCAGGGCGGGCAGGGAAATGGGCCAGAGCCGCGTGCCCGAACCGCCGGACAGGATGAGGCAGGTCATGCCGGATCACTCCGTCCTGAAGACATAGCCGTCGCCTCCCTTTCCCTCGCCGAGGAATTCGAAGCCCACCGTCCGGGATATCCCCTCCTCGAGGCTCGCGGGGGGGCGGAAGCCCGACGCCATGGCCTTGTCCGCCGAGAAGCTCGTGGTAGCGCAGAATTTCTTGATCCTGATGGAACTCACGGGGAAGCGCTTCCCCGTCACCGCGGAGAGCGCGTCGAAGCAGAGGCCGCCCAGGTATCCGAGGAAGTACGGGAACCGCGGACCCACGCGGTCACCCCGGCCGAGGAGCGCGTTGACCTTCCTCACGAGGCGGTTCATGTCGAAGTCGGGCTTGTCCACGTAATTGAAGAGATGCTCGCCCGGCCCGAAGCCCATGCAGTGCTCCAGGAAGGCGGCCACGTTCTCCACGTAGGCCATGCTCTTCGTGTTCGTCCCGTTCCCGACCATGACGAAGTGGCGCGAGGCGATGAAGCTGAGCAGGTTGTAGACGTTCCCGCGATTCCGCTCGCCGAAGACCACGGTCGGCCGGACGATGGCGAGGGAGCGGTCCGCGCCGCCCGAGAGCCATGCCCGGTACGCGCCCTCGGCGGCGAGCTTGGTCTTCCCGTACTCGTTGAAGGGGGCGCAGGCGCCGTCCTCGGCGGTTCCGGCGGGCGCGAAGCCGTAGACCGCCACCGAGCTCGTGAAGACGATCTTCCCGATGCCGAGGCGTTCCGCGGCCCGGCAGACGTTCACCGCTCCGCCCACGTTGACGTCGGCGTAGAGGCTGAGCGGGCGGACGTCGTCGCGGTGCTGGGCCGCGAGGTTCACGACGAGGCCGCAGCCCCGGAGGCCCGCTTCGAGCGAGGCGGGGTCGCGCACGTCGGCCGCCTCCCATCGATCGGGGAAGAAATGGCTCTTGGCGATGTCGAGGATCTTGAAGTCCCTGCCGGCCCGCCGGAGCCGCTCCGCGAGCCGCGTGCCGATGAAACCGGAACCGCCGATGATCGCGATGCGCACGCTACGCTCCCTGGCGGGCGTCGCCCGCGCGCGAGGCGCTCCGAGCGCCCCGCGGCCCGGCGTTTCCCGCCGCGGCCGGCCGTACGCCGGCTCCTGACGGGGGGTTCCGCGCCGGTCCGCCGGATTCCCGATGCGCCCGGGCGGCGCGAACGCCAACGCCAACGCCCGTCATCGTGAAAAAACCTCCGCCAGGTAGGCGGTATCCGGCTCGGACCCTTGAGGGACCGGCCGCGGCTCGTTCTCCGAGACGAGGTACAGGTAGCGGCCCTTCAGGGGCCGGGTCCGCGCCGATCGGATGTCGGCCGACCTCACGAAAAGCAGTTCGTATTTCTGGCAGGCGTACTCCACGATGAACTCGAGGTCGCTCGGCCCGGCGAGGAGGACGCCCGAGTAGCCCTCGCGTTTCTTGGCGGCGATCAGCGCCTCGACGAGGTCCTTGTAGACGGAGACGTTGGTGATCGTCCGCTTGAAGTACCGGAAGGTCCGCGCCGCGATCTCCTTCACGCCCTCCGGCGTGACGAGGTATTGGATGTTCCGGGGATTGATCCGCCGAATGGTTACCCAGCCCTTTTCGATGAAGCGCTTGAGGAGCATGTTGGTCATGCCCAGTGAGAGGCTCGCCGCGCGGGCGAGCTCACGCTGTTTGACGTCCTCGTCGCGCTTTTGGGAGTGATAAATGGTTTCTAGGATCGATAACTCGGAATCCTGGGTGTCCATAGTGTTCAACCATTGAACACTATATCACGAACGTGCTTCCTCCACAAGGAGATCCTGCGCGTACGAACAGAGGATGAGGGGGCCGCGAGAACGGGAGCGCGCCTCTTTAAGCAGAATCGCGTCGATCCCGGCCTCGAGGTACTCCGGGAAGGTGAGAAGAAAGAAGACGAGGAGTCCCGAGGCGCCGCCGGGGAGCTGGAGGCGTTCGCCGAGGAGGAGGGCGAGGCTGTCCGCCTCCCCCGGGGAATCCTCCATTCCCGGAATCCTGGCCTCCAAAATGAGGGCCTTGTCCGACTTCACGGCCCGGTCCAACCGCCCCGCGCATTCAGCGTAGAGGAGATTCCGGTACTCCCGCTCGGAGAGCAGGCCCGCTCCGCGGGAGGGAAGGAGGGCGTCGAGCAGGCGGAGCGCCCGGTCATGCCCGGTCTCGCGGAGCTCGCAGGCGGCGACGTCCGAAAGGAAGGGGTCCAGGTCCTCGACGCCGCCCCCGCCCTCGCCCGCGGAAGGAACGGTGCCGGGACGCGGAGGCTCTTCCGCGAGGAGGTTGCGGTACCAACGCCCGATGACCCGTATCATCTCGAGGTCCTTGAAGTGGAAAAAGCGCGCCTCGAGCTCGGGAAAGGCGGAGAGCGATTCCTTGAACGCCTTGAAGACGCCCCGCCGGGACGAGAGCGCCTCCCCCATCGCCGTCCGCGCGGCTTCATTGCGCTGGGCCGAGGCGAAGCGCTCCATGAGCTTGAATCCGTCCGCGCTCGACCAAGCGGGGAGGGAGGCCCAGCGCCCCGCGTCCGCGGTCTCGGGGTCCTCGTCGTCGGCGCCCTCGGGGAAATCGGGATCGAGGCCGGGACTCGCGATCCGCCCCGTCTCCACGTTTATGAGGGCGTCGTCGTCCTGGTCCTCCATCGCGAAGGCGATCTCGGATGCGATCCGCTCGTCCAGGGAAAACATGGCGCTATTATACCCGCTCGCCCGGGTACTTCACGCCCCAGGCCTTCCTGAGGTCGTCCATGATGCCCATGATAGCGCAGGACTCCGCGATGGGCATGACCGGGCTGTCCGTGACGCCGCGGGAGACGCAGAGGGCGGCGTGGGCGGCCTCGTGCTGGTAGCCCATGCCCGGGCTCGGGTCGCGGTATTCCTCCACGACGCGGTCCTCCTCCGTGATCCGCCAGCCCTTGCTCATCCAGAAGCGCTCGAGCCGGGCGCTCCGCTTCTTCCCGTACACGAGCCCGTCCTTGTGGCCCTCTCCCGCGAAACCGCAGGAGAGGCTCGCGAGGAGGCCGCCCGGGAAGGAGAGGGTCATGGCCGCCGCCTCGTCCACGCCCGTGGGCGCGAGGCGGGCGACGCCGCTCCACGACGAGGGAAGTCTCCCCGCGGCCATGACGGCGAAGCCGATGGGGTAGATGCCCACGTCCAAGAGGGAACCTCCCGCGAGAGCGGGATCGAAAAGCCTGCTCGCTGGATCGTAATCCCGCCTGAAGGAGAGGTCCGCCACGATCATCGATGGCTCGCCGAGCTCGCCGCCCCGGAGCCGCTCCATGAGGCTCACGGAGGCGGGGAGGAAGCGCGTCCAGAAGGCCTCCATGGCGAAGAGCCCGCGCCGTTTCGCCTCGGCCGCGATCTCCTCCGCCTGGGCGCGGTTGAGCGCGAGGGGCTTCTCCACGAGGACGTGCTTCCCGGCGCGGAGGCAGAGGAGGGCGTCGTCCCGGTGGCGGTTGTGGGGCGTGGCTATGTAAACGATGTCCACGTCCCTGGATGCCGCGAGCTCCTCGTAGGAGCCGAAGGCCGCGGGGCGCTGGACGCAGGCCTCCGCGAAGGCCTTCGCCTTGGCGAGGTCCCGCGAGCCCACGGCCGCGAGGGAGCAGCCCTCCGCGTGGGCGAGGTCGTCCGCGAATTTGCGGGCGATCCAGCCCGCACCGACGATGCCGAACCGCAGCGTTCCGCCCATGGCCCCCTCCTCCGTTCAGTCCTCCGCGCCGTATTCGCGGCGATACGCCGCGGCGCGTTCCAGTATGGAATCTTCCAGGCCCAGGGCCGCGCGGTTCTCGCGCGAGCCGAGGAACTCCATGATGTCGTCGATGGAGACGATGGACGCGGTCTCGATGCCGTAGAGGTCCCGCACCTCGCGGAGCGCGGACTTTCCGGAGTCGAGGCGCTCGCGCCGGTCCACCGCGATGACGAGGCCGACGAGGCGTGCCATGGGGAAGCGCTTCAGCGTCTCGAAGGTCTCGCGCACGGAGGTGCCCGCCGTGATGACGTCCTCGACGATGAGGACGCGCGTCTCCTCCGCGTAGGAATCGCCCACGAGGATCCCGCCCTCGCCGTGGTCCTTGGCCTCCTTGCGGTTGTAGGTGAAGCTGGGATCGATGGCGTGGAGGCGGTTGAGGGCGGCCGCGACCGTGGCGCAGAGCGGAATGCCCTTGTAGGCGGGCCCGAAGAGGTTGTCGAAGCGTCCGCGGAATTTTTCCTCGATGAGGGCGGCGTAGGCCTCCGAGAGGCGCTGGATGGAGGAACCCGAGCTGAACATGCCCATGTTCACGAAATAGGGCGTCTTCCTTCCGCTCTTGGTGGTGAAATCCCCGAAGCGCAGGGCCCCGACCTCAGCGAGGAAGCGCACGAAGGCGCTCTTGTCGATCATCGTCCCTCCCCGCCGGCCGGAGCCGGCGGCCCCATGGTAGCGGGAGCGCGGAGCCCTGTCCAGGAGCGCTCGTCCGCCGCGCGCGCGATCCGGAAGGCCGCCGCTCCCGGCGCCGATCAACCGGACGCAGCGGCGCCTGGCAGCGCCCGCTCCCCCCGTAGTATAAAAGCGCCATGGCCGTCCTTCCCCTCCTCGGGCTCTTTTTCTCATCCTTCGGCGTGGCCCTCTCGGGCGCGGTGATGCCCGGTCCGGTCCTGAGCGCCGTGGTGAGCGAGAGCGCGAGGCGCGGATTGAGCGCGGGGCCCCTCTTCATGATCGGGCACGCCTTCCTGGAGATCGCCCTCGTGGTCCTCGTCTGCCTGGGCCTGGGTCCCTTCCTCGAGAAGCCCGCGGTGTTCATCGTCACCTCCCTCGCGGGCGGGGCCCTCATGCTCGCGATGGCCGTTTCCATGTTCGTCTCCCTCCCGCGCCTCACGTTCGACACGGCCCTGCGGGGCAAGCGCTACGCGCGGGTCGTGCTCGCCGGAGCGGCCCTGAGCGCCTCCAACCCTTACTGGACGGTCTGGTGGGTCACCCTGGGCCTGGGTTGGATGACCCGCGCCCTCAAGCTGGGCCCGGCGGGCGTGGCGGCCTTCTACGCCGGGCACATCGGCGGCGACCTGGCCTGGTACACCCTGGTGTCCTACGTGATATCCAAGGGGAAACGGTTCCTGAACGATACGCGCTACCGCGTCCTCATAGGCTCCTGCGCCGCGGTCCTCACGGGCTTCGGGCTCTGGTTCGCGATCACCGGGGCGATGCGGGCCTTCGGCTAGGGGGCCGACGGGACGGGACGCCGCCCGATGCCCGTCCCGGGGCGTTCCCCACCGTTATCGCGAAGCGCTATACTCCCTCCATGGACCAGGACAAGCTCATACGCGCCCTCGACGCCGCCGTGGCCCGCCTCTCCGAGACGAGCGCGGGGCACCTCGCGTTCAAGGGCTCGACGGGAGACCGCTCGCTGCCCTCCCGCCAGAGGCTCGCGGAATTCATAGAGGCGGCCAAGGCCGCCTTCTTTCCGGGCTTCTACGGCATCCCGGAGACCCGCCGCGAGACCATGAAGTACGAGATCGGCCACAACCTGGAGGCGATGCACCGCATCCTAAGGGAGCAGGCCCTCTACGGCCTCTGCTTCGAGTGCGACGGCGGCCCCTCCTGCGACCATTGCGACGCGCGCGCGGACGAGATCGCGCTCGCCTTCCTCGAGCGCGTGCCCGCGATCCGCGACCTCCTCTCCACGGACGTGGACGCGGCCTACGACGGCGATCCCGCCGCGAAGAGCCACGCGGAGATCATATTCTGCTATCCCAGCATCGCGACCCTGATCCACCACCGCGTCGCGCACGAGCTCTACGCGCTCGGCCTCCCCGTCATCCCGCGCATCATCTCCGAGATGGCGCACGCGGACACGGGCATCGACATCCATCCGGGAGCCAAGATCGGGGAGCGATTCTTCATCGATCACGGGACGGGCGTGGTGATCGGCGAGACGAGCGTGATCGGGCGGAACGTGCGGCTTTACCAGGGCGTGACCCTGGGCGCCAAGAGCTTCCCCAAGGACGAGAAGGGCAACCCCATCAAGGGCGTGCCCCGGCACCCCATCGTGGAGGACGACGTGATCGTCTACGCGGGGGCGACTATCCTGGGAAGGATCACCATCGGCAAGGGCTCGGTGGTGGGAGGGAACACCTGGGTGACCGAGAGCCTGCCGCCGGGAAGCAAGGTGAGCCAATAGGCCCGCCATATCGCTTCCGGGATAGGGGGCCGGGAGGCTCCGTCTATCCATACCTGAAAGAGTAGAACGAGGGGGGAAGGGCGGGAGCTCTTCCCCCCCGTTTTTCTTGAAATTCGCCTAAAAGCGTTGTTTCGTCCGTGAGATAATCAGTTGTAGAAAGTCCAGCTCGATCTGCGGAATTGCATTATAATCCATTATAAGGGGTGGACTATAATGGACGAGAAGACATATACCGTCCAGGAAATCGCGGATTACCTAAAGATTTCCCGGCAAATGGTTTACAACCTCATTCGCGATAAGGAACTGGCTTCGTTCAAGATCGGGTCGGCGGTCAGGGTGATGGAGACCGACCTCAAGGCCTATATCGACGGGAAACGATCCGAAGAAGCCCTGAAGCATACCCTCGCTCCCGCCGGAAAGAAGGGATTCGTCCAAGTCTGTCGTTTCTCCGTCAAGGTCAATTCGTTCAGGGTCCGGGACATCGATCTGGAATTCCCCGTGGGTTCCTCCCTCGGCGTCATCGGTCCCTCGGGTTCGGGGAAGACCCTCCTCCTCCGCGGGCTCGCCGGACTCGAGCCGTCCGAATGCGGGTATTTCCTCATGGACGGCGAAGCCCTGGACCACGTGGGGTCGGGGATGCGGCGCGTCGGCTTCGTCTTCCAGGATTATTCGCTCTACCCGCACATGGCGCCCAGGCGGAACATCGGCTTCCCCCGGGAGATCGCCCGCGCCAACAAATCCGAGATCGACGCTTCCGTGCGGCGGATCGCGACGCGCCTCGGGATCGCGGAGGAGTACCTGAACCGGAACGTCGACGCCCTCCCCGAGGGCGTGAAGCAGCTCGTGGCGATCGGGCGCGCGGAGAATCGCGAGGCGATGCTCTACGTCATGGACGAACCCCTCGTGCACCTGGACGCGGGGACGCGCCGCGACATGCGCGCCTTCCTCTCCGCCCTCCGCTCCTCCCTGGGGGTCACGACGATCTACGCCTTCAACGACGTCGAGGACGCCCTGGCCCTGAGCGACTACCTCCTGGTCCTGAAAGAAGGGCGCGCTGCCCGCTTCGGGACGACGGCCGAAGTCTACGGGGATCCGGGAAGCCTGGAGACGATGGAGCTCCTCAGCGTCAACGGCGTGAGCAGGCTGCGGGCGGATGACCTGGGAGCGGGGTGGATCCGCTGCTTCAGGCCGGAGGAGACCGAGCCCTGCGGGCCAGGCGAGGGCTGGGAAGCCGAGGTGCTGGACGCGTACGTCCACGACGGAAAGTCGGAGATAGCGACCGGCATGGTGGAGGGCCAGACGATCCGGTTCCTAGTCCCCTCCGGCACGCGCGGAAGGTACCGCTTCCGGGCGACGAACGAGCGCCGCTTCGGGCCGGCGGCCGCGAGCGCCCGATGATTCTATTCCGCCCCGCGCGTCCGCGCGGCGCCTCTCCGATCCCCGCCCTCGCGTCGGCGGCGCTCGGCGCCGCCGCGATCCTTTCAGGCGCCCTCGCATCCTGCTCGCGGCGCGATCCCCCGCCGCTCTTCCGCTCCGACCTGGACGGATTCGTCGCGGTCGAGGGCGGCGAATTCAAGATGGGCGACCGCTTCGGGAACAAGGACGAGACCTCGGTCACGCCGGTTACCGTGAGCTCCTTCCTCATCTCCGACCGCGAGGTCACGCGGAAGGAATTCTCGGCCTGGCTGGAGGCGGTCGGGAGGAAAGCGCCCTGGCCGGCCTCCGACCTCCCCGCGACCGACCTCGCGTGGCACGATGCGGCGGCATATTGCGACTGGCTATCGGCCAAGACCGGGCTCGCTCCCGCCTATCCGCGAGGCTTCGACGATCCCGACTGGGGCGCCGCGGGCTACCGGCTCCCCACGGAGGCGGAGGGGGAGTACGCCGCGCGCGGCGGACGCTTCGCGCGGGACAAGGCCTACGCCGGGGGCAACGACGAGAACGAGGCCGGCTGGTTCATCCTGAACGCCGACGGGCCCAAGCCGGTGAAAGGCAAGGCGGCCAACGAGCTCGGGCTGTTCGACATGTCCGGCAACGTCTGGGAATGGTGCTGGGACAGCTACGGCATGTACACGGGCGTCGCGCAGGCCGATCCCCGGGGAGCCCCCCTCTCCGGCTGGAAGGCGCTCCGCGGCGGCTCGTGGCGCTTCGTGGATTCGGACCTCAGGGTCGCGAACCGGTATTACGCCGACCGGGACGAGACGATGGACGACGCGGGCTTCCGCCTCGCGCGTTCGGTCGCGCGGGAGGCCGACATCGCCCTCCTGAAGCGCGCCCAGGCGGCGCGCGTCGCCTGGGCGGAGAAGGGGAAAAAGGCCCGGGGTTCCGCCGCCGCCCTGGCCGGCGAGGCTCCGCCCCCCGACGCGCCCTACCGCAATTCCGCGCTGACGCCCGAGGCGCGGGCCAAGGACCTGATCGCCCGCATGACCGTCGAGGAAAAGGCGGGGCAGATTTCCCAGGCGGCCCTCGCCGCCCTCGGCGATCCCGAGGAGGTCCGCCATTATCTCCTCGGAACGATCGTCTCGGGCGGGGGCATGGGGCCGCTCCGCAACGCCCCGGAGGAGTGGGCCGCCATGACGGACTCCCTCCAGGAGGCGGCCCTCTCGACTCGGCTCGGCATCCCGATGATCTACGGGATCGACGCCGTCCACGGCCACAACAACGTGCGCGGGACCGTCATCTACCCCCACAACGTCGGGATCGGCGCGGCGGGGGACGAGGCGCTCGCCGAGCGTATCGGCGCCGCCGTCGCGGGCGACATGCTCGCGACGGGCACGCGCTGGGACTTCGCGCCCTGCGTGGCCGTCTCGCGCGACGAGCGCTGGGGGAGGACCTACGAGAGCTACGGCGAGGATCCCGCGCTCGCCGCGCGGATGGGCGCGGCCTTCGTCCGGGGCCTCCAGGGGAGGAGCCTCGGGCCGGACTCGGTGGCGGCCACGGCCAAGCACTTCCTGGGAGACGGGGGGACCCTCAACGGCCAGGACCGCGGGAACGCCGTGGGGAGCGAGGGCTTCATCCGCGCGACCTTCCTCCCCCCCTACCGCGCCGCGATCGATGAGGGCGCCGCGACGGTGATGGCGAGCTACTCGAGCTGGAACGGGGTCCAGATGCACGCCAACAAGGACCTCCTCACGGGCCTGCTCAAGAAGGAACTCGGCTTCGCGGGCGTCCTCGTCTCCGACTGGAACGCGCACAAGCTCCTGCCCGGCGACGCGAGGCAGCAGGTCGAGACGACGATCAACGCGGGCGTGGACGTGGTCATGGCCCCCGAGTATTTCCTGGAATGCCGGGACGCCGTGGTGGACCTCGCCAAGTCGGGGAGGATTCCTCGATCCCGCCTCGACGACGCGGTGACGCGCTTCCTCGTCCTCAAGTTCCGCCTGGGCCTCTTCGAGCGGCCCTTCGCGCGGCGGGAGCTCCTCGCCGAGATCGGATCTCCCGCCAAGCGCGCCCTCGGGAGGGAAGCGGTACGGAAGTCGCTCGTCCTCCTCAAGAACGAGAAGGCCGCCCTCCCCGTCGGGAAGGCCGTGAAGCGGATCCTGGTGGCCGGTGCCGCGGCCCATGACATCGGCGCGCAGTGCGGCGGATGGACTATAACCTGGCAGGGCTCGAACGGCCCCATCACGCCCGGCACCACGATCCTCGAGGGCATCGCAGCGGCCGCGAAACGGCGCGGCGTTTCGGTCGAGTACAGCCCCGACGGCGGAAGGAAGAACGGCGCCCCCGTCCCGGACCTCGTCGTCCTCGTCCTGGCCGAGGCGCCCTACGCCGAGATGCACGGGGACCGGTCCTCGCTCCTCCTCCCCAAGGCGGACAAGGAGCTCGCGAAGCGGATGGACGATATCGGCGCGCCCCTCGCGATCGTCCTCATCTCGGGGAGGCCCCTCGTCGTGACGGAGGAGATCGCCCGCGCGGAGGCCTTCGTCGCCGCCTGGCTCCCCGGCACCGAGGGCGACGGCGTCGCAGACGTCCTCTTCGGCGAAAGCGCGCCCGCGGGCAAGCTCCCCTTCACGTGGCCGCGCGACATGTCCCAGATCCCGATCAACGAGGGCGACGGGAAGGAAGGGCTCTACCCCTTCGGATACGGCCTCGGCTACTGAGGGAGCCCGCGTCTTGCGCCACGCGGGGGCGGCCTGCTAAGCTGATACCGGATGAAAAAGGCTACCGCTCGCTAGCGGTTCCGAGGGCTCCCGCCCCGGACCGCGCCCATTCAGCTCCTCCGGCGCGACGCGTACGCGATCGCATGGCGGGGGAGGACCGATCGAATGGACGGAGCGCAGCGATGGCATCGAACGACCCCGCGGTGGAGACCGAAGGCCTCTCCCGCGCCTACCTGAAATACCGGAAACCCGAAGGACTCCTCGGCAGCGTCCGCGCCCTCTTCTCGCGCGAGAAAATCCGCGTGGACGCCCTCGTCGATTTTTCCCTGAGGATCGAGCGCGGCGAGATCGTCGGGCTCATCGGCCCGAACGGGGCGGGGAAAACCACCCTCGTGAAGATCCTCTCGGGCATCATCAGGCCGAGCGGCGGGCGAGCGCGCGCCCTCGGCCACGATCCCTCCGCGCGGAAGCGGGACTACCTGAGGCGCATCGCCGCGGTGATGGGCCAGCGGAGCCAGCTCTGGCAGGACCTCCCCGCCCGGGATTCCTTCAGGCTCGCGAAGGCAGTCTACGACATCGACGACAGGGCCTATAAGCGCTCGGTGGACCGCCTCGTGTCCTGCCTCGGCGCGGAGCGCCTCGTCGACCTCCCCGTGCGGGGCCTCTCCCTGGGCGAGCGGATGAAGATGGAATTCGCCTGCGCGATGCTCCACGAACCCGAGCTCGCCTTCCTGGACGAGCCCACTATCGGCCTGGACGCCCCCTCCCAGCGCGCGATCCGCGAATTCATCCGCGCCGAGAACGGGGAGCGGGGCATGACCGTCATCCTCACGAGCCACTACATGGAAGACGTCCTCAGGCTCTGCCCGCGCCTCGCCGTGGTCGTGGGCGGGAGGAAGACCTACGACGGCCCCACCGACGGGATCTTCGCCGTTCCCGAGGGAGTGGAGGAGACGGCCGACATCGTCGAGGGCATCTACGCGAGGGGGGCCGCGGAATGAAGGCATTCATCGTCACGGTCCGCCTCGCCCTCGCGGACCGGATCGCGTACCGGGGCGAGACCGCCGCGGGCGTCGTCGCCTCCGCGGCGCGCGTCCTCATGGCCTTCGTGCTCTGGAAGGCCGTGGCGGGGGAAGCGGGGACGGCCTTCGGCTACAGCCTCCCCATGGCCATGACCCACTACCTCTTCGCTGCCCTCCTCCCCGCGATCGACCAATCGGACGCCTACGTCTGGACCTTCGCGTCGGAGATCAGGTCGGGTGACTTCGGGAAATACCTCTCGCGGCCCGTGGATCCCCTCGCTCACTTCCTGGCGGTGAGCCTGGGGAGGAGCGTCTTCCAGGCCCTCGTCTGCGTCGGGGTCATGGCCGCGTCGCTCGGCCTGGACGCCCTCCTGCCCGGTACCTTTTTCCGAAAACCCGATCCCGCGGGCGTCGTCCTCGCGATCCCGGTCGCCGCGGCCGGCCTCGTCTGCATGTCCCTCGTCAACTACCTCACCTCCCTCACCGCCTTCCGATTCCAGGAAATCACGCCCTGGCACATGGTGAAGGGCAATCTCGTGGAAGTCCTCTCGGGCGCGGTGGTCCCGCTCGCGGTCCTGCCCGGATGGGCTGAGCGGATCACGGCCCTCACGCCCTTCCCCGCGCTCGCGGACCTCCCCGCAGCGCTCGCGATGGGTAGCGGGCGAGAGCGCCTGGGCCCGGCGGCGGCCGTCCTGGCCGCCTGGACGGGAGGCCTCCTCCTCCTCGCGGTCGCCTGCGGGAAGAAAGCGGCGCGCGGATACGCGGGGGCCGGCGGATGAAGAAGCTCCATACCCTCCGCGTCATCGCGGCCATGGCCTCGGCCCGCCTCTCCCGCGCGATGGCCGACGCCCCCTCCTTCTGGTCGGCCTTCTTCGTCGACTCGAGCCTATTCGTCCTCCAGGCCCTCGTCTTCCACGCGCTCTTCCTCCGGCCGGAGGCGGGCAACGACCTGGAGCGGTGGAGGGCCGTCCTCTTCGTGGGCACCTTCAGCCTCGTCGACTCCATCTTCATGTTCCTCTACTTCTTCGGGATCATCCGCCTCCCGGAGCTCATCGCCACGGGCGAGCTCGATCGCTTCCTCGCGCGGCCCGCGGATCCCCTCCTCGCGCTCTCCTTCGAACGCGTCGATCCGGGATCGGCCTTCCTCGGGATTCCCGCGCTCTGCATCGTCGTCATCGCGGCCGCGAAATCGGGGATCAGGGCGGACGCGCTCGACGTCCTCCGCTATTCAGGCGCGATCGCCCTCATGCTCGTCCTCGTCTACCAGCTCATGGTGCTCGTGCGGATACCGTCCTTCTGGACGCGGCGGGGCGGCGAGGCCCTGCAGAACGTGGAGAACTCCTTCATGGAATTCGCCTTCCGCGTCCCGGGGTCGGCGCACCGGGGCGGCTTCAAGCTGGTCTTCCGGGTCCTGCTCCCATACGGACTCATCGCTTCCTTCCCCACCGAGGCCTTCTTCGGCGAGGGGGGAAGCGGCGCCTGGACCGCCGCCATCGCCGTGACGGCGGCCTTCGCGCTCCTCACGCGAGCGGCGTGGAAGCTCGGGCTGAGACGGTATTCCGGGGCGGGTTCCTGATCCTGCGCGGCGCGCGTCTCCTGCCTCCTCCCGTTCTGAGGCGGAGGCTAGCATCGGGCGGGATTTCTGATATGATGCCCCGAACGGGCCCTCATCGCGCATCGCGCCGATCTTGAGGCCCTTTCCCCATTCCCCTCAGGAGGAAACCATGCGGCCCGGAAGCCTATGCCTCGGCATCGACGTCAGCACGCAGAGCATCACCGCGTCCCTCGTGGACGCCGTGTCGGGAGGAGTCGTGCTCGGACTCTCCCTCAATTACGCGGAGGATCCGCGCCTCAACAGGTTCGGCATCGACCACTCGACCTACATCGTCCCGCCGCGCGCGCCGGGCGAAGCCGACCAGAACCCCTTCATGTTCCTCGCCGGCCTCGACGCCCTCCTCTCCGACCTGAAATCCAAGACGGACCTCTCCAAGGTCGCGGGCATCGCCTGCTCGGCCCAGCAGCACGGGCACGTCTACCTGAACGCCGCGTGGGAAAAGGCCGCCTCCGGCCTCAAGGCCGGCGGGAACGGATCGCTCGCTGAGCGGATGGCCGGGACCTTCTCCCTCGGGACCGCGCCCATCTGGAAGACCTCGGACACCAAGGCGGAGGCCGCGCACATCCTCGAGCGCGCGGGCGGGCGCGACGCCATGATCAAGGAATCGGGCTCCGACAGCCCGCTCCGCTTCTCGGGCGCCGTGGTCCGCCGCATCGGGCTCCGGTACCCCGAGACCTATGAATCCACTCAGGCGGTACGCCTTCTCTCGACCTGGCTCGCGGCCATCCTCGCGGGCGATCCCTCGGCGCCCTCCGACTGGGGGAACGCCGCGGGCATGAGCCTCATGGGCTATTCCAAGAAGGACTGGTCGCCCGTCCTGGTGGAGGGCTGCGCCGACGGCCTCCCCGGCGGCGCGGGCGCCCTCAAGGCCAAGCTCGGGCGGCTCGACTCCCCGCTCGCGAAGGTCGGGACCGTCGCCTCCTATTTCCGCGACCGCTACGGCATCCCCGCGGACGCCGTCGTCTTCGCCGGATCGGGCGACAATCCCCAGACCAAGGTCTTGGCGGAAGGCGACCTCCTCAGCCTCGGCACGAGCTTCGTGACGATGGTATCGACGAACGGCGCCGTGGACCCCGCGGGGGCCTTCAACGCCATGTACGACGGCCTAGGCAGGCCCTTCGTCTTCGGATGCAGGACGAACGGCGCCCTCGTCTGGGACCGCGTGCGCGCCGAGCACGGACTCGCCAAGAACGAGTACGCGCCGGCGGATTCCTCCCTCGCCGGCAACGCGCCCGGGTCCTGCCTCGCGCTCTGGCAACCGGACACGGAGAGCTATCCCCGCTCAAAAGCCTTCCCCCTGACGCGCCCGGGCGGCGAGAAGCCCTCGCTCGCCTTCGACTTCGCGGGCGTCATCGATTCCAGCCTCGCCCTCGTCTACCTGGGTTCGGGCGACTTCTCCGCGCACAGCGAGGCGCCCCTCTGCGTGACGGGCGGGCCCACGGGAGCGAAGGCGATCCTCGAGCGCATCGCGGCCATCTGGAACCGTCCCGTGAAGCCCATCGGTAAAGCCGGCGCGTCGGTAGGCGCCGCCTGCGCGGCCGCGGTCGGGCTCGGTGCGGCAAGGAACGTCATCGACGCCTGCCTCGGATCCGCGCCCGTGGTCATGCCTGACGCGGCCCGCGCCCAGGCCCTCAGGACGCCGGGAGGATACTTCGACAAGCTCAAGGAAGCCTTCAAGCGCATCGCCTCCGCGTGACACGTTGAAACCCTTGGAGTGCAACGTTTCAGCACTCCAAGGGCGCATAACAAACAAGTTGCAATCATCGATGAACCGTTATACAATGGCGCCGCAGGTCGGCCCCCTCCCCGGGCTTGCCGCCGCGTGAATCCAGCCAGGAGGACTCAATGGCCAAGAAAGAACGAAAAACCATCGAATTCGAACACTGGGGCTATTTCTTCGTAGCTCCGTTCGTGATCGTATTCCTTATTTTTTCCCTCTATCCGATCGTCTACACGCTGATCCTGGGATTCACGGACGCCGCGGGCCTCGCGCAGGGCTTCAGCTTCACCGGACTCGCCAACTTCAAGAAAGTCCTGTTCCCGGAGAACTACATGGCCTCCTTCTGGAACGGCTTCGCGAACACTTGGATCATCTGGATCGTCAACTTCGTCCCGCAGATCTTCTTCGCCCTCCTCCTCGCGGTCTGGTTCACCGACATCAGGCTCAAGCTCAAGGGCGTGGGATTCTTCAAGACGATTTTCTACCTCCCCAACATCATCCCGACCTCCGCGGTGGCCGTCCTCTTCAACGCCCTCTTCTACTTTCCCAACGGTCCCGTCAACCAGGCGCTCTCCGACCTCGGCCTCATCACGGGCATCAAGGAATTCCTGTCCTTCCTCGAGAAGGTCGTCACCGGCTCCGCGCTCGACATGACCGGCTCCGCCGCCATCAACTTCTTCCGCTCCGCGGCCTTCTCCCGCGGCCTCGTCTCCTTCATCCAGTGGTGGCTCTGGTACGGCAACACCCTCATCATCGTGGGCGCCGGAATCACGGGCATCTCCACCTCCCTCTTCGAGTCGGCGTACGTCGACGGCGCCAACTCCCGGCAGATCTTCTTCAAGATCACGGTGCCCTCGCTCCGCCCGGTGTTGTTCTACATCCTGCTCACCTCCCTCATCGGCGGCATGCAGATGTTCGACATCCCCTTCATGGTCGGTCCCGACCGGTTCGGCAATCCCAAGTCTTCGATCCTGACCACGGCCCTGTACATCTACAACCTGGCCTTCAAGACCGGCGGCCTCAGGGGATCGGACATAGCCGGCGGATCCGCGGCTTCCGTCATCCTATTCATCATCACCCTCTCGCTCTGCGTGACCCTGTTCTACACCATGCGCGACAAGGACGCCGCGAAGGCGAAGAAGCTCGCGAAGCTCGAGAAGCTCGCACAGAAGGCGGCCTAACATGGATAAATACGTCATCACCGACATCATCAAGCGGTTCTTCATCTACCTCGTCCTCATCGTCCTGACCGCCATCGCCGTCGTCCCCATCTGGATCATGGCGGTCAACTCGACGCGCTCGGTCGAGGAGATCAACCAGGGCCTATCCTTCATCCCCTCCAAGAACCTCATGTACAACTGGAACAAGCTGAGCTCCGTGGGCAAGCTGGCCAAGATCTCGGTCGGCCGGGCGTTCGGAAACAGCCTATTCCTGGCGCTCTGCACGACGATCGTGACCGTGTACTTCTCTGCGCTAACGGCCTACGGCCTCAAGGTCTACAACTTCAAGGGGCGGGACTTCCTCTTCGCCTTCATCGTGTTCGTCATCACCATCCCGCCGCAGCTCGGCATGATCGGCTTCTACAAGTTCATGTCCCAGATCAAGCTGCTCAACACCTACATCCCGCTCATCATACCGGCCATCGCGGCGCCCAACACCGTCTTCTTCATGAAGCAGTACATGGAATCGGTCCTGCAGAAAGAGCTCATCGACGCCGCGCGCATCGACGGCGCCAACGAGATCAGCATCTTCCACAGCATCATCGTTCCCATCATCATGCCGAGCCTCGCGACCATGGCCATCTTCGCCTTCGTGGGAACCTGGAACGCCTTCATCATGCCCTACATCCTCATCAGCTCGAACCAGCTCATCACCCTGCCGATGTTCGTGAACCTCCTCCGCACGGACATCTACAGGACCGAGTTCGGCTCGATCTACCTCGGCATCGCAATCTCGGTCGTGCCGATCGTGACCTTCTACCTCTTCATGTCCAAGTACATCATCTCCGGCCTCACCCTGGGAGGCGTGAAGGAGTAGCCCTTTCGGCCGATGGCCGAGAAAGCCCGGCGCGCGGAGCGCCGGGCTTTTTTTCGCCCTGAGTGAACGCGTTAACGGAATCCGTTCATGGTACAATCGTCCGTCGACCGCTAGATTCTCCCATGAGGACGCCGAGAAGGCGCTCCGAGGAGGAAACATGGAAACGATAGACGGCATGGAGGGAAGGCTGGACCTAGTGCTGGGCGGCGGTTGGATATCGCGGCACGAGGCGTCCAAGCTCGAAGCGGGCCGGATCATCCGGTCCGACAGGCTCGCGGGCACCGGACAGGAACTAGTATTCAACGGCGAGCGGCTCGCGTCCTGCGATCTCCTCGTCGTCGAGGAGGGGAAGCGCAAGGCATTCCTCCCCCGCGTCTCGTCGCTCGAGGGGGAGCGGTCGCCCGAACCGGAACCCGCTCGGGGCGACGAGGCCACCGAGCTCCTCCCCTTCTCGATCCGGATAGGGAGCGCAGAAGCGCGGCTTTCGGACCTTTCGGGCCTGGGGAAGCGCAGCGTGATCGACATGGGGATCGACGCGGCTTCGTCCGAGAACGCGATCCTCCTCGTCTGCGGGCGCGAAGCCGCGCGCGGAGTCGTCTGCGTCGTCGGGGAGAACATGGGCCTCCGCATCACGGAGGTCCTCGCCAGCGCCGCGCCCGGCGCGGAATTCCGCACGACGGGAAACCTCCTGGAAGCGGGATTCGTAGGCGAGAAGATAGTCGACTACGATTTCTCGCGGCCGGATTTCTTCACGCGCACCGAGCTCGAGGGCATCGAGGAGGTGCACGCCGACTTCCTCCGCTCGCTGACGGCCGCCCTGCCAGGCGCCTTGGGCGGGCTCAGGCTCGCCTGCGTGGATCAGCTCAACTTCCGCGAATTCCTGGACGCCCTTCCCGCGAGCGGCGGCTCGCTCGTAATCGCGCCCACGTCGCCCGCGAGGGCACGCGAGGAAGCGCGCCTTCCCTCGAAGCCGATCCTCCGCCTATCGGACGCGCCCTTCCCCGAGGAGCGCGTCCTTTCCTGGATGAAGAAGGACGCGATGCGCGGGTCGGGAGCGGCGGTGTTCGCGGAAGGGACGGCCCTGGGGACCGGCGCCGATGGCGAGGCCGGATCGGCGAAACGCCGCGAGGCGATCTTCGCAGCCCTCCGCGACGCGTGGAAGCGGCGGGGATCGCTCGCCCCCGTGCCGTCGGAGGAGATCCCGGCCGGACCGGGAGCCTTTCCCGAGTCCCTCGCGCCCTGGGTGGACGAGTACGAGATGATCGCCCTCGCCTCCTTCAAGATCGGCGAAGCCTGGACGCTCAACCTCGCGTACCCCGCGCGCGCCCTCGAGCCCGTGATGAAGGCCCTCTCCCGATGAGCGAGGGCGCGGGAACCGGGCGCGGAAATCGCGCCCTGGCCGAGGAGGCCCTCTCCCGGGACCTCTCGCCCGCGGCCCTCGCGGCGGTCCTCCGGTACGGAGCGGAAACGCCCTGCCGCGAGGGCCGCGTCCTCGCATGGCAGGGCGACGCGGCCGAGAAGGCCTTTCTCGTCCTGTCGGGCGCGGTGAAGCCCGTGAAACGGAGGGTCGGGGCCTCTGACGTGGTCCTCCCCCCCGCGACGGCGGGCGAATGGGTCTGCCTCGCTGAGATGATCTCCGGCGCCCCCGTCCAGGCGGACTACTCCTGCGCCGTAGATTCCGTCGCCTTGGCCTTCGGCGAGCGGAACCTCGGGCTCCTCCGGTCGGCCCCCGGCGTCGAGCCATGGATCAGCCTCTGCCTCGCCCGCGAGTGCGCGGGACTGGGCGCCTTCCTCGCGACGGGAGGCCCCCTCGAACGGATCGCGTCGCTCCTCCTCTCCATGCGGAAACGGCTGGCGGGGCTGGAATCCTCATCAGTTTCCGTGACCCAGGCGGAGATCGCGGCCTCGCTCGGCCTCACCAGGGAGACCGTCAATAAGCGCCTGGGCGAACTCGAGCGGAGGGGCATCCTCGAGACCGGCCGCGGACGCGTCGCGATCAAGGACTGGTCGGCCCTCGAGGCGATCCGGGAAGACCGTTAACGGCCATCGACGAAGGCGAGAGCGCCTCGAACGGCCGATTCCGTGGTATAGTGTTCGCCTCATGCGCGTCCTTACCGCCGAACGGATTCTTCGCGCCTTCGCCGCGGCCTCGCGAGCCCTTCTCCTCGCATCGACGCTCGCCTGCGTTTCGAAGGTCCCCGAGATCGGCGGAAAAGGCGAACACGGGAGGCTCCTCTGGGCCGACGAGTTCGAGACTCCGGGGAGGCCGGACCCCTCGAGATGGAACGTCATCCAGGGCGGAAACGGCTGGAACGACGACGAGCTCCAGTATTACGTCGACGCCCCGGAAACCGCCGGGATTTCGGACGGCTTCCTCCGCCTTCGGGCGCTCCGGGAGCGGACGCGCGGACGGGACTACGCCTCGGCCAGGATCGATACCGCAGGGCTCGGGGCGTGGCGCTACGGCCGCGTCGAGCTGCGCGCCAAGCTCCCGGCCGGCGACGGGCTCTACGCCTACGCGCGCCTCCTCCCCGCGGCGGGCGACGAGGATTGGCCGGCCACGGGTGAAATAATCTTCATGGACCATCTCGGGATCGAACCGAATTTCATGCGCGCCTCACTCCACGACGAGGGCCGGAACGCGCTCCGAAGGAATGAACGGACCGTCTCCGTCGTGGTCGAGGACTGCGCCTCCGCCTTCCACGTGTACGCCGTGGAGCGGCGCCCGGGCGGCATCGCCTTCTACGTCGACGGGACGCGGTACTGGAGCGTCGATCGGCCGAAGGCGCCGAATAGGAGAAAGAAAGAGGACGACGAGGCGCCGGCGGAGAGGCCCTGGCCCTTCGACGGGGATTTCCGCCTCGTCCTCGGCCTCGCCGTGGGCGGCGCGCTCTCGGGGCGCGAGGGGGTGGATACGGGAGCCTTCCCCGCCGAAATCGAGATCGATTGGGTCAGGGTCTGGGACCTGGGGATAAGGAAATGATCGCCGGCAAGCTTCTCGTCATCGTCAATCCCGTCGCCAACAAGGGCAAGGCCCGCGACCGCGTGCCCGCAATCCGCGCTCGGCTCGAGACCGCGGGCATCCCGAACGAGATCACCCTCACCGACGCGCCGGACCGCGCCTGGCAGCTCGCCGCCCGCGCGCGCGCGGAGGGCTTCAGCGCCGTCGTGGCCGCGGGGGGCGACGGAACGGCCAACGAGGTCGTGAACGGCCTCATGGAAGCGAGCGCGGGGGGCCCCTCGCCCACGATCATGGGCCTCCTCCCCATCGGCCGCGGCAACGACTTCGCGGTCGGCGCCGACGTGCCGGGCGGATTCGACGAGGCCCTCGAATGCCTCGTGGCGGGGAAGACGCGCCCGATGGACGTCGGCCTCATCACGGGCGGCGACTATCCCGAGGGCAGGTACTTCTGCAACGGGATCGGCGTGGGCTTCGACACCATCGTAGGCCTCGAGGCGGCGCGGCTCTCCTGGGCACGGGGCGCCCTCGGCTACGCGCTCGGCGCGCTCAAGACCCTGATCGCCTATCCGCGCCCGCCCGACATGTTCCTCCGCTACGCCGGCAAGGAAATAACCTGCTCGCCCAACATCATCAACTTCATGAACGGGAAGCGCCTCGGGGGCCTCTTCTGGATGGCCCCGCAGGGGCTGAACCACGACGGGCTCCTCGACCTCTGCATGCCCTCGCGCTACCTGAAGCGCCACGAGATCGCCGCCCTCATCATGAAGTACGTGAAGGGCACCCAGGCCTCCGACCCCCTCATCGTCACCGACAGGGCGGCGCGATACGAGCTCGAGGCACCGGCCGGCGGCCTCGTCATCCACGCCGACGGCGAGACGATCTGCGAGGACGGGAAGCGCGTCGAGATTGACTGCCTGCCCTCCAGGATACCCATGATATGCCGGTGCTGAGGCGCGAAGGCGCGTACGTCCTCAGGTACCTCGTCACCTGGACGATCCGCTGGGCGATCCGCGCCCTCTGCCGCGTGGACGCGAAGGCGCTCAGGTCCGTGCCGCGCCGCGGCCCCGTCATCATCGTGACGAACCACATCAACTTCCTCGAGGTGCCCCTCATCTACGCCTTCCTCTTCCCGCGGCGCACCGTCGGGCTCGTGAAGCGGGAGACCTGGAAGAACCCCGCGCTCGGGTTCCTCGCCGAGCTCTGGGAGGCCATCCCCCTGGAACGGGGACGGAGCGACGTCGAGGCGCTCGAGAAGTCGATCGGGGTCCTGAAGCGGCGCGGCATCCTCGCCATCGCCCCCGAGGGGACGCGCTCGGGCGACGGTAGGCTGAGGAAGGGCCGCCCGGGGATCGTGACAATCGCCGCGGCCTCGGGCGCTTCAATCGTGCCGATAGCGCACTGGGGCGGCGAGCGCTTCTGGCGTAACCTCCGCTCCTTCCGCAGGACGCGCATCACCCTGAGGGCGGGCGAGTCATTCAGGATCGAGGGCGACATCGCCGGCATGACGCACGAGCGCCGCGCCGAGCTCACCGACGTCGTCATGAACCGGCTCTCCGCGCTGATGCCCCCTCGGTACCGCGGAGCCTATCCCGATCCCGAACGGGCGCTCGCCGGCACGGCGCTCGCCGGCACGGCGCTCGCCGGCACGGCGCTCGCCGGCACGGCGCTCGCC
>CAYNQK010000002.1:81481-92791 GCA_964399285.1 uncultured Spirochaetales bacterium
GGGGACGCGGAGCGCGAGGCCCGCCCGTAGACGCCGATCCCGTTTCGCGATACCGTTCTCCGAGGGCTTACCGCCCGAGAATCACGTCAACGATGAGGGGGAAACATGCGGGATGATTCCGCCGGTCCCGTCCCGTCTCGGCCGCGCGTCGAACGCGACGCCGAGGATCGCCGGCGCGTGAAGCCGATCCGCATCCGGCTCGCGGCGCTCGAAGGACCGGACGACGCTCCGCCCGAGCGCTCCTCCATGGAATTCCACGTCAAGAAATCCGTCCGCGACGCCCTCGGGATCGAGGACTCGCTCTTCCAGCTCACGGGCAACTGCATCCTTCCCAACTTCCTCTCCTCCCGCGTCCTGGCCCAACGGCTCAACGAGCGCGCGGACGCGGCGCTGAGGCCGGACCGCGCCTTCAAGGCCGGGCAAGTGAACGCGATGGGCCTCATCGACGAGATCCTCCATTACGTCTGCTCCCTCTACCGCCTGAAGCGCGGCGAGGACGTCTTCGCCCGCGCCCTCTCGGCCGTGGAATCCGCGATCGGATCCCGCGGCGCGGAAACCCTCCTCTCCTCCTTCCTCTCCGATTTCCCGCCGATGGCCGTCTATCGCGGAAAGACGGGACTGGCCGACTACCTCGCTGGCGCCACGGACGGCAGGAGCAACAGGGAGATCGCGCTCGAAGAGCTCCTCATGCTCTGGCTCGCGAACGACAATCCCGCCTTCTCGCCCTTCGCGGAGCTCTTCGACGACTCCGGCCTGAGGAAGGCCCCGGAATACCCGAAGGCCGTCGAGGCCCTCCGCTCCTTCTTCGCCGGAGAGCCGGGCTTCGGACCCGACGGCCAGAGCCTCGTCGACCTCCTCAAGAGCCCCGCGATCGCGGTTCCTAATTCCCTCCCGGGACAGCTCGACTACATCAGGAAGCGCTGGGGCCTCCTCCTGGGCGATTACCTCCTCAGGATCCTCTCCTCCCTCGACCTCCTCAAGGAAGAGGAGAAGGCGTTCTTCCCCGGACCGGGTCCGTCCCGCGTCCTCGCCTACGAGGGCCTCGAGCACGAGTACGAGCGCTTCTCGATGGACAAGGACTGGATGCCGCGCGTCGTCATGATCGCCAAGTCCGTCCTCGTCTGGCTCTTCCAGCTCTCGCAGGCCTACGGCAGGCCCATCCGCCGCCTGGACGAGATCCCGGACGAGGAGCTCGACTCCCTCGCGTCCCGCGGCTTCACCGCCCTCTGGCTCATCGGCGTGTGGGAGCGGTCCATGGCGAGCGAGCGCATCAAGAAGGCCTGCGGGAATCCGGAGGCGGCGGCCTCGGCCTATTCCATCTTCGACTACCAGATCGCGGGCGAGCTCGGCGGATGGGAGGCCCTCGCCGACCTCCGCGCGCGCTCGGCGTATCGCGGCATCAGGCTCGCCAGCGACATGGTCCCCAACCATACGGGCATGGAGTCGCTCTGGATGAAGGACCGGCCGGACTATTTCATCCAATCGCGGACCTGCCCCTTCCCCGCCTATTCGTTCAGCGGCGCAAACCTCTCTGGCGATCCGGACGTCGGCGTGTTCCTGGAGGACCGCTACTACTCGCGCACGGACGCCGCGGTCGTCTTCAAGCGCGTCGATTTCAGGACGGGCGACGTCCGCTACATCTACCACGGGAACGACGGCACCTCGATGCCCTGGAACGACACGGCCCAGATCGACTACCTGAACAGGGAGGCCCGCGAGGCGGTGAAGGCGACGATCCTCAACGTCGCGCGCAACTTCCCCATCATCCGGTTCGACGCGGCGATGGTCCTGGCCAAGCGGCACATTCGCCGCCTCTGGTTCCCGGAGCCGGGGTCGGGCGGCGACATCCCCTCGCGCTCCGAGCACGCGATCTCCCGGGCGGACTTCGACGCGGCCATGCCCGAGGAATTCTGGCGCGAGGTGGTGGACCTCTGCGCGGCCGAGGCCCCCGACACCCTCCTCCTCGCGGAGGCCTTCTGGATGCTCGAGGGCTATTTCGTCCGCACGCTCGGCATGCACAGGGTCTACAACTCGGCCTTCATGAACATGCTCAAGCGCGAGGAGAACTCGAAGTACCGGGAGACGATCCGGAACACCCTGGAGTTCGATCCGGAGATCCTCAAGCGCTTCGTCAATTTCCTCAACAACCCCGACGAGGAGACCGCCGCCGCCCAATTCGGACGCGGGGACAAGTACTTCGGCGTCTGCACGATGATGGTGACGATGCCGGGCCTGCCCATGTTCGGCCACGGCCAGGTGGAGGGCTGCGAGGAAAAGTACGGCGTGGAGTTCCGGAGGGCCTACTGGAACGAATCCCCAGACCGGGCCTTCGTGGAACGCCACGAGCGCGAGATCTTCCCCCTCATGAAGAAGCGCCACCTCTTCGCCTCGGCCTCCGAGTTCCTCCTCTTCGATCTCCGGGCCGACGACGGTTCCGTCAACGAGAACGTCTTCGCCTACGCGAACGGCCACGGAACCGAGCGAGCCCTCGTGCTCTTCAACAACGCGTTCCCGCGCGCCTGGGGCAGGCTCAGCGACTCGACCCCGTTCCTGGACAAGGCGAACGGCGGCGCCAAGCGATCACGCACGATCGCGGAGGGGCTCGGACTCACGGGAGGCGCCGGCAGGTTCTGCCTCATGCGCGAACAGCGCTCGGACCTCTGGTTCATACGCGACTCCCGCGAGATAGCCGAACGCGGCCTCTTCGTCTCCCTCGACGGCTACCAGTGCCAGGTCTTCCTGGACGTGGGCGAGATCGAGGACAACCAGCTCGGCCAATACCGCAAGCTCCATGATCATCTCGCCGGCGCCGGCGTCAGGGACGTCTCGGCGGCCATGCAGGACATCTTCCTCAAGGACCTCTACGGGGCCCTCGAGGAGCTCTGCTCCCCCGCCTTCTTCGAGTCGATGCGGTTCCTCCTAGCGCCCGCTGCCGGCGCGGCCCCGGAATCGCGCGCGCGGCCCGTTCCCGCGAGCGCGGCGAAAGGCGCGAAGGCGGGATCCGCCGCCGCGGCGCCCGCCGCGCCCAGGACCCTGCCCGCCTTCCTCAAGGCGGTCGAGGCCCCCTTCAAGGCCTTCTTCCGCACGGCCCTCCGCTTCCTCGAGGGCACGTCTGAGTACGACGGGTTCGAGGCGGCTCGCGCGACGCGGGAGGCCACCGAATCCGAGGCCTTCGCCTCCTTCTCCTCCGCGATCAAGGACCTCGCGGCGCTAGCCGCAGGAATCGGGGAGCGATCGAACGCCTCGCTCGCCTGGATGAGCGACTCCTTCCGCGCCGATCCCTCCGCCTTCGACCGCGCCGTCGCCCTCGTCGTCATGACCGAGCTCAGGAGCGCGATAGGCCACGGCTCTTCCTTCGCGGACTTAGGCAGGCTCCTCGACCATTGGCGCGTGGACCGGAAGCTGGTGGACATCCTCTCGGCCCGTCCTTCCGACCGCGACCGGGCCGAGCTCGCGATGCGCGCGATGCGCGCGATGGTCGCCCGCATCGACGTTCCGGCCCGCCATCCCCTCATGGGCGACGCGGAGCGCGCCGCCGAGCTCTTCCGCTCCTTCACCGCCGACGGGGAGATCGTCTCGCTCCTCGGCGTCAACGAATACGGCGGCAAGCGCTGGTTCGTGAAGGAACGCTTCGAGGACGTCCTCTGGTGCTCCTTCATCGTCTATTCGCTCTACTACCTCGATAAGCCGGACGCGGCGAGCGGACGGAAGATCGCGGCGGCTCCCAAGGGGGCGGCGGATCGCGCATCGCGTATGAGCGCGAACTCGGGCATCCTCGCCGCCTTCCTCGAAGCGGAGACCGCGAGCGGATACGACCTCGCGAAGCTCGCGGAATCGCTCACGTCCATCGCCGCCCGCGCCGTCGTCGCCCGCGAGCGGAAGCGGATTCCGCCCCAAGGCTCGACCGGGCGCGGCGCCGCTACGGCGAAGAAGAGCGAAGCCCCGGCTCGACGCGAACGGACGAAGGCCGAAACCGCCAAGAAGAAGGTCCGCGTCGAGAAAGCGACCGCCGCTCAGAAGGCGAAGACTACCGAGAAAGCGAAACGATCGAAGGTCGAAAAGCGCCCTGCCCCTGCGAAGGCCCCGATAGCGAGGAAGAGCGCGAAGAAGGCAAAAGGCGCTAAAACCGCGAAGAGCGCGAAAAAGAGCACCAAGAGATACGCCGGAAAGAAGGCGTGAAGCCGAGAATTAGAACGTGAGGACGTCCCGGAGGGCTTCGACGCTCGCCGGGATCGTCGCGTCGGGAGTCGAGTCCAAGGTCACCGAATCCGAGCCCTCGGGAATGCCCTCGTGGCTCTCGGGCCTCGGGGGCCGCCTTCCGAGCAGCTTCTCGAGCGCCGCCGAGCACTTGGAGGGATGGGAGGTGCCGAGGAGGATGATCTTCCCGGTCTCCTCGAGGAATTCCTCTCGAGCCGCGAGCGCGGCGGCGTAACCCACCGACGTCGACGAGGCCATAAAGACTCCGTGGCGCTCGTAGGCGGTCTTCGCCGCTGCCTTGGCCTCCTCCTCGCTGATGATCGCGGAATAAATGATGGATCGCAGGACCGCGGGATTGCCCGACGCGAGGTACACCATCCGCTCGTAATGGTCCGCGTTCACCACGTCCGAGAAGGCGGGCGCGCCCGCTTTCTCCCGGGCGAGTCCGTCGGCGGGACGGTCTTTCCGCGGGGCGCGCGAGCTTCCCTTCGCGTAATCCCGCCACGACGCGCCGATGAAGCCCGTCACGGGCATGCCCCATCGCCAGGCGAGTATGCCGGACGTGAAATTGCCGTGGTTCCCCGAGGGGATGTCGAAGAAGACGCCGCCCGCGAGCTTCTTGAGCTGGATGAATCCGTAGATGTAGTGGAAGGCCTGCGTGATGAAGCGTCCCGGATTGAGGGTGGTCGCAGTGGCGAGGGAGAGGGCCTTCACCGCGTCGGGCGAGGAGAGGAGCGCGCTGGAGAGATCCTGCACCGCGTTCCTGTCGGCGTCGACGGCGATGATCCGCGTGTTGCCGCCCGCCTTCAGCCTATGGTTTCTCGGCACGCCGCGAGCGGAGGAGGCGGGGCAGAGGAGCACCACGTCGACGCCCTCGACCCCCGCGAAGGCGTGCGCCGCCGCCGCGCCGGAATCGCCGGCGGTGGGGATGAGGAGCTTCACCCGCTTGTCGCGCGGACGCATGGAATCCATGAGCCTCGCGAGGAACGAGAGCGAGAAGTCCTGGAAGGCCGCCGTGGGGCCGTTGTAGAGCTCGAGGAGGAGGATGTCGTCGTCGAGCGGCTTGAGACGGGGATGCAGCCGCGAGGCCGCCTCCGCCATCGACTCGACGAGGGCGGGGCTCGCTTCGGATCCCAGGATCTCGGCGGAGAGCGCGCGGACGACGTCCTCGAAGGACGTGGTCTCGTCCATGGCGTAGAGGAAATTACGGAGGTCTAAGTCGTCTCGCGGCATGAAGACGCCGCCGTCGGGCGCCTTGGGAGAGAATAGCGCCTCGGCGAGCCGTACCCTGAGGCCGGCGTTCCTCGTCGAGCAGAATTCCATGCGGAAAACCTACACCTTCCGCCCGGACGCCGGCAAGGCGGCGCTCCGGGCTATTTGAGCCTTCGCCTGAGCTTCCTCGCGTTCGAGCTGCGTTGCTCCGACGGCGTCTTCTCCGCCTTCTGGGCGGAAGCCTCCTCGATGGACGCGGGACGGGCCTCCCTGGCCTTGCGCGCCATGACGACGAGCCACGCGACGCCGCCCGCGATCATGAGGAAGCAGAAGATCTGCCCCATGGAGAAGGCCCAGGGGCTCGTATAGCGATGGATCGGCAATCCGGGATCGCCCGTGAGGTTGATGACGTATCCGATGTCCCGGTCCGGTTCCCGGAAATATTCCAGGATGAACCGGACGAATCCGTAGCCGACGAGATAGGCCCCGAGCATGACGCCGCGGAAGGGCTTCGTCTTCCTCACGATGAACCAGAGGATGAGCCCGAGGACGATCCCCTCGAAGAGGGCTTCGTAGAGCTGCGAGGGATGGCGCGGAAGATTCACTTCCGAGACCTTGCTCGCCACGCGCACCCCGGTCTCCTGGGCCATGGGGATGACCCAGGACTCCTTGGCGGAAAATTTCTCGGCTCCCGGGAAGATCATCCCCCAGGGCGCCGCGGTCACGCGTCCGTAGAGCTCGCCGTTGATGAAATTTCCGATGCGGCCGAAGGTGTAGGCGAAGGGGATCCCCGGCACGATGACGTCCGACCACGCGATGAGGTCGAGCTTCTTGATCCTCGCGTAGATGGCCGCGCCTATTATGCAGCCGATGACGCCGCCGTGGTAGGACATGCCCATGAGGCCGGTGAACTGGCAGCCCTGGCCAAAGGGCCAGAAGATGAGCCAGGGCTTGGTCCAGTAGATCCCCGTCCGGTCGTAGACGAGGGTCCCGAAGACCCTGGCGCCGATGATCAGCCCCGAGAGCGCCCAACCGAAGAAGCTCATGGCGGTGTCTGGATCGAACTCCTTGAGCCGCTTCCTCGTCTCCCACTTGAAGAGCGCGTAGGCCAGGCCGAAGGCGATGACGTACATGAGGCCGTACCAGCGGAACAGCTTGAGGCCCGGAATGATCTCAGGACCTATCCACGTCGGGAAGGGGATGGCGGCGAGCATCGGCGTTTCCTCCGCGTCGGAGGATACCACGCGGCGGCGCCGGACGAAAAGCGCCCGGGCTAGGAGACGAACCCGCCCTGGATGGCCTCGGCGATCTTCCGCTTGAGGAGGTGGTTCTCCCTGCGGAGCTGGGAGATCTCGTACTGCTGGCTCATCACGGTGTCCATGAGGTCGCCCTCGGAAAGAGCGCCGCAATGGAGGAGGTCCCCGAGCGATTCCATCTTCGCGCTGAAGTCGGCCTCCGCCTCGAGCTCCGCCTCCTGGTAGCCCGTGTCCAGGTCGGCCTCCCCGATGAGCCCGCCCTCGTCCACGGCCTCGTCCGCGATGACCTTGTCCGCGATCCGGTAGACGGCCTGGGACAGGACCGACTGCGGCTTGTAGAGGAGCATGGGGAGGCGGCTCGAGAGCGCGGCGTCCTGTAGGTCGTCGCGGTAGATGATGCCGAGGTGCTCGACGTCCAACCCGAGGTATTCGAGGCAGGATCTCCTGATCTTGAGCGCCCGCTCGGCGTCCTTGGGGTCGGAGAGGAGGTTCATGACGATCCTGGGCCTGAAGCGCTTGGCCTTCTCCCGGAAGGCCTCGTAGCCGGCGGGATCCGCGGCCTTGATGTCGTCGAGTATGGCGGGTATGTAGGCCTTCTGCAGGGAGGCCGCGTCCCGCTTGAGCTCCTCGAAGCGCTCGCGCGCCCGGGACTTGGCGGGGAAGCCGGCGCCCATGAGGCGGAAGGCCGCGTTCTTGAGGAAGAGATAGGCGTTGAGGGTCGCCGCCAGCGTGGGCGTCGCCACGACGATTCCCTGTCCGGACATGAGGAAGAAGTCGAGTATCGTGGCGCCCGTGCCCGCGCCGAGGTCCAGGACCAGGTAGTCCGCGTCCATCGCCATGAGGTTCCGGATGATCCTGTTCTTCTGCCCCGCCTTGATGTTCGCGAGCCCCGGGATCTCCGCGTCGCCCGCGATGAAGGAGAGCCCCTCCACGTCCGTCGGCGCGACGACCTCATCGAAGGAATGCGCGGCCCCCGAGATGAAGGTGCCGATGCTCTTGCCCGTCGGCCTCGCTCCCAGCATGAGGTGGAGGTTCGATCCGCCCAGGTCGAGGTCCGCGAGGACGACCCTCCGTCCCGCCTGCGCGAGGGCGATGGAAAGGTTCGCGGCGACCAGGGTCTTTCCCACGCCGCCCTTTCCGCTCGCTACGGGGATGACCCTCACGGCCGCTCCTCCGCCCCGGCGCCTTCGGCCGCGTCGGCGCCTCGCGCGGCGGCCGCGATGGCTACGGCCATGAAGGCCGCGTCGGCGATGAGGAAGAGCCCGCGGGTCGAGAGGTCCGCGAGGAAGCCGATCCTGTCGATGAAGAAACGGGTCTGGGCCTGCGATAGAATATACCCTATCCACGCGGCGCCCGCGACGATCGAGAGCGCCTTGGCCGTGGCTATGAGCCCGAGGAAGGGGCGGTTGCGGAGCGGGTCGAGCCAGAGGAGGAACCAGGCCACCGGGATGACGAGCTGCGGCGCGAAGAGGGCCGCCGCGCCGAAGCGCCCCGCGGGGAATTCGGTCTCCCCGAAGAGGCGCAGCGCAGAGATGTACGCCGCCCCGGACCTCGCAGCCTCGAGGACGCAGAGCGCGAGCCTCATCGGCCTTCTCTTTTCCATCGTTTCAGTCTATGGCCGGCCGCTCGGGGAGTCAAGACCGGACGGCGCGGGAGAGCGGTCCGGAGATTGACAAACCCTCCAGCCGAAAGGAAGATATCGTCATGGAAATGATTCGTAAACGGAGATCGGGCGGAAGGGCCGCCGTCGCCTCGGCCGCAGCGGCCGTCGTCTTCCTCCTCGCGCTCGTGGTCGGCGCCCCCGCCCTCATCGCGCAGGAGGGCAACCAGTACTACTCGGTCATGGAGAGCGTCTTCTCCTTCATAATGGACAACTACGTCGACGAGGTCGATCCCGAGGTCCTCTACCAGGGAGCCCTCAAGGGGATGTTCGAATCGCTCAACGATCCCTACTCGGTCTTCCTGAGCGAGGCGATGATGTCCGACCTCACGGACACCACGAGCGGGAAATTCGGCGGCGTCGGGCTGTACATCTCCAAGCAGGAGCGCGATCCGCGCTTCCCTGACAAGGAGCGCTTCATCGAGATCGTCTCCCCCATCGAGGACACCCCCGGATGGAAGGCGGGCCTCATGCCCGGCGACCTCATCGTCGAGATCGAGAAGGAATCCACGGCGCCCCTGAGCTCGGACGACGCGGTCAAGCGGCTCCGCGGCGAGCCCAACACCCCCGTGAACATCACGGTGATGCGCGGCAACGCCGTCTTCCCCGCGACCCTAACGCGGGCCATCATCGAGATCCCGACGGTGAAGAAGGGCATGATGCCCGACGGCACGGGATACCTCCGCATCATCGAATTCACGCCCCAGACCTACTCCCGCGTCCGCGAGGCGATCACGTCCTTCACGGCCGCCAACGCCAAGGCCGTCGTCATCGACCTCAGGAACAATCCCGGCGGACTCCTCTCCTCCGTCGTGCAGATCGCGGACCTCTTCCTCACCGAGGGGCCGATCGTCTCCACCAAGTCCCGCAACGTGGAGGAGAACTACGGCTACTCGGCCAAGCCCGACCTCGTCCTCCCCAAGGAAATCCCCCTCGTCGTCCTCATCAACCGCGGTTCGGCGAGCGCGTCCGAGATCCTCGCGGGCGCCCTCAAGGACCAGAAGCGCGCCTACCTCGTGGGCGAGACGACCTACGGCAAGGGCTCGGTCCAGCAGATCTATCCGCTCGGCAAGACCGGATTCAAGATGACCATGAGCCGCTACTACACCCCGAGCGACGCCAACATCGACAAGACGGGCATCCCGCCGGACCTCGAGGTGAAATCCCCGAAGCTCTCCGACGCGCAGGTGAAGCAGGTCGAGGAGCTCCTCGTCTCCGGGAAGATTAAGGACTGGGCGGAGAAGCGGGAGCAGGCCACCAAGGCGGAGATCAAGGCCTTCGTCGCGAGCCTGAAACTCAAGGACTTCGGCGGCTACGAGTACCTCGTCGAGCGGATGGTCAAGGACGAGCTCAACCGGAAGCACTTCGCGCCGGTATACGATCTCGATTACGACGAGACCCTCAGGACGGCGATCGGGCTCTTCGCGCCGGACAAGGACCTCAAGGCCCTGATCGGCGCGGCCAAGACCGTGCGCCAGTACCAGGACGAGAAGGCCGCCGCGGAGGCCTCCGCTGCCAACGCCTCTGCCAAGGCCGCTCCCAAGAACGGCAAGGCCGCGGGCGGCCTCCCCAGCCCGGACGTGCTGCCCTGAGCGTGAGGACCTTCCGGATCGCCACGGCGAGGCGCGAGGAATTCGTCGACGTGACGTCGCGCGTCGCCTCCGCCGTGGCCGAGTCCGGCGTGTCCGAGGGTATCTGCCTCGTCCAGTCCGTCCACACCACCTGCGGGATCACCGTCAACGAGAACGCCGATCCCGACGTCCGCTCGGACCTCCTCAGGGCCCTCGCCCGCGCGGTCCCGGACGACCCCGCCTTCCGGCACGCGGAGGGCAACTCGGCGGCCCACATGAAGACTTCGATGATGGGCGTCTCCGTCTGCCTCGCCGTGAGCGGGGGTCGGCTCGCGCTCGGCACCTGGCAGGGCGTCTATCTCTGCGAATTCGACGGCCCGCGCGAGCGCACCGTCGCGGTATCCGTGGTCCCCGGCTGATTCCCGTGCGCGCCTACCTCCTCCCCCCCGGCGTCAGGGGCGACCGGCCCTTCGTCGCTCCCAAGAAGGACGCCCGTTATCTCGTCCGAGTCCTGAGGCTCTCTGAAGGCGACGTCATCCCGGCCATGGACCAGGACGGACGGAGCCTCGAGCTCAGGATCGGCGCGGAGACCGGCGAGGGCCTCGCCCTCGTTCCGATTCCGAGCGAGGGGGCCGCGGCTATTACGGGATCGGCGAGAGCGGACGCGGCGCCCGGGGAATCGGCCGCCGCCCGGTCCTCCGCGGCGACGCCGTTCAGGATCACCCTGTACCAATGCGTATCGAAGGGGCAGCGCATGGATACCGCGGTGCGCATGGCCGCCGAAGCCGGGGTGGCCCGCATCGTGCCGCTCCTGAGCTCGCGGTCGGTCGCGCGGACGCAGCAGGACGGGGCCAGGGCGCAACGGTGGGCGCGGATCGTGAAGGAAGCGCGGCAGCAATCGGGTTCGAGGACCGCGACGGAGATCTCGCCCATCATGGACATCGCCGACGCGACGGCGGACTGGGCGGGCAGGGGGCCGGCCATTTTCTTCCATGAGCGCCCCCTTGCTGAAACGGGGTTGCACGGGTATCTTAGCGATGCTCCTCCCGAGGCCGCTGCGCTGGTCGGCCCCGAGGGCGGCCTCTCCGACGCGGAGACGGACGCGCTCCTCGGCGCGGGCTGGTTGCCCGCGTGGCTCGGCCCGGAGACGCTGAGGACGGAGACGGCGGCGATCTACGCGGTCGCCGCGCTCCAGACGATCGTTCGAGAGAGGCGATTTTGGCTCTTGACTCGGGATTCCCGGCGAAACGGATAAGCGTCCTCAAGATCCCCATGGACGTCCTCCCGGAGGACAAGATCCAGGACGCGGCCAAGCGCCTCCTCGAATCGGACAAGCCCCAGCAGATCATCCTCCTCTCGGTGTGGGACCTCATGCGCGCCCGCCGCAACACGGAATTCCGGGCCATGGTCAACA
>CAYNQK010000003.1:0-13902 GCA_964399285.1 uncultured Spirochaetales bacterium
CGATCGCTTCAAGGACACCGCCTGCACGTACATCTACACCCTGATCACGGTCATGTCCCTCGTCTCCACGCTCTTCGCCCCCGTGATCGCCAAAACTCACCTGCTCCCGCTCTTCGCGGAGCTCATGAACAAGTAAGCGTTCCCCGGAATCGCTTCGATCGAAGGGCCGTCCGCGAGGACGGCCCTTTTCGTTTCGTTCAGGTTCTTTCCGGGACCGCGAGGAATCCTCGGGCCCGCGTCGAACGTCGAATCCGCCCTTATCATGCGAACGTCCTCCCGGTATAATCGCGGCAACGCCGAATCGACGGAGGCCTGCGCGATGGAAGTGGTCGTACCGAGGAGCTCCGGCTTCTGCCCGGGGGTCAAGGCCGCCGAGAAGCGGCTCTTCGCGGAGATGGCATGCCACGACGGACGCATCTCCGTGTACGGGAACCTCATCAACAATTCGCGCTACATCGCGCAGCTCTCCTCCAAGAACATCTTCACCGTAAAGCGCATCGACGAGCTGCCGCCGGGAGAACTCGTCGCCATCCGCACGCACGGCATCGCCCGGAACGAGGAAGCCGCCCTCAGGGCCCGGAACGAGGTGCTCGACCTCACCTGCGCGAACGTCAAGAAAGTCCAGCTCAAGATCCTCGAGCATTCGGAGCGCGGCCTCTACGTCGTCATAACCGGCAAGAGAAAGCATCCCGAGGTGATCGGGCTCGAAAGCTACGCCGAACGCGGGTCGGTGATCGAGACCGAGGCCGACCTCGAGGCCCTCGTCCTCCGCCTGCCGCCCGAGCTCGGGTCCTCAGGATGCCATGGCGTCTTCGTTGTTTCGCAGACTACGGGCGATCGCGATTTCTTCAGCCGCGCCATCGAGGCCCTGCGGCCGGTCGTCGGCTCGGGACGGGAATTCTCCTATTTCGATTCCATCTGCCCGGTGACGAGCCTCAAGGAACAGGAAGCCCTCGCCCTCCAGGAAACCTGCGACGCGAGCTTCGTGGTGGGCGACCGGGAATCATCGAACGCGGCGAGGCTCTACGAACGGCTGGCCCGGAAGGACGGCAGGACCTTCTTCGTCGAGGATCTCGAGGCCCTGAAGGGCCTCGGCCTGGGCTTAGGCTCGTTCCGGCGCGCCCTCGTGGTTTCCTCCGCGTCCACGCCCCAGGTCCTGGAGGACGAGATCGTCGCCTACCTGAGAGCGGTGCGCTGATCTCCATCCCGGATCCGGTCCCGGGAGGAGACACGCCCCCCGATTCTCCGGAATCGATCTATGCTTCTCCCGGAAAATAGATTATAAATGCCGCGACGTTCGCGATATCGGGAGGATCCTCGCGGTGCAATACTTCCAGGACGCAAAGAAGCGCATCGCCGCTTTCATGTCCGGATACCTGGACGACATGGCCGACCGCTACTCCTTCATCGAACGGTGGGGAAGGGACGCCGTCGAACGCCTCCACGCGTTCTGCTCGCGCGGCAAGATGATTCGAGGAGGCCTCGTCCTCCTCGGGCACGGGCTCTGCGGGGGATCGCGCGAGAGCGACGCCCTCAGGTGCGCGGCGGCCATGGAGCTGTTCCAATCGGCCTTCCTCGTCCATGACGACATCATGGACCGGGACCGGACCCGACGGGGGGAACCGAGCCTCTTCTGGCAGTACGCCGCCCTCGCCGAGCGCGAGGGCCTCGCCGACCCGTACCATCAAGGCGAGTCGCTGGGGATCTGCGGCGGGGACATCGCCTTCTTCCTCGGCTTCGACCTCCTCTCCGTCGACGATCCGCCCCCGGGATTCCTCTCCTTCTGCTCGCGGGAGATCATCACGGTCGGTCTCGCGCAGATGAGGGACGTGTTCTCGGGCGCGGGCGGGGAGATACCATCGGAACGGGAAATTCTCGATCTCTACCGGTACAAGACGGGAAGGTACAGCTTCTCCCTGCCCCTCATGGCGGGAGCGATGCTCGCGGGAAAGGGGCTCGCGGAGCTCGAAGGGCTTTCGAGGCTCGGGGAGCTCATGGGAATGGCGTTCCAGATCAGGGACGACGAGCTCGGCATGTTCGGAGACGAGCGCGACCTCGGGAAGCCCGTGGGCTCGGATCTCCGCGAGGGAAAGAAGACCCTCCTCATCCGCGCCCTCCTCGACTCCCTCCCCGAGGGCGAGCGCGGAAGGATCGCCTCCTACGTCGGATCGAGCGGATCCTGCGAGGCGGAGATGCGGGAGATAAGGGAGCTCTTCGACTCCCGCGGGGGGCGGGAGCGCCTGGCCTCCATCCTCGCGGGCATGTCCCGCGAGGCCGATGACGCGCTCGGCGCCTTGGATTACGGCGACGGGGAGCACAAGCGCGCGCTCAAGGACCTCCTCGATTTCACGACGAGCAGGAAATTCTAACAGGCCGATATAAGGCTCGACGTCGGTAGACGGCTCGCTCCGCGGACGCGAGCCTGCGGGCTCCGGTCCGCGAGGGAGAAGAAGATGCCACTGCCCCTGATCCCGAGACTCGATGCGCGCCCGAGCGGAGCGGCGCTCATTGAGCCCGGCCATCCCTGTTTCGAATGGACCGGGAGGATCGACTGGTCCGATCCCGCCGCTCCCGTCCTCATCTGGCAGGGCACGGAGCTCCGCTGTTCCTTCACGGGATCGAAGCTCGCCTTCCTCTTCGGAAAGGCCCGCGACCGCTGTTTCGTCAACGCCTTCGTGGACGGCAGGGGCGCGATGCTCAAGGTCGGGGACGGCGACGAGAACGCGTACGTCTTCTCGGACGCGCTGGGGCCCGGCAGGCACGAGCTCGTACTCGCCAAGCGCTCGGAGGCGTCGATGGGGTTCGCGCCCTTCCTCGGCCTCCTCCTCGAGCGGGGAGCGGAGGTCCTGCCCAAGCCGACGCGGCGAGCGCTCAGGCTGGAATTCTACGGAGACTCCATCACGGCCGGCGCCTGCGACGAGGACCCCGCCGACGACCAGTACGACGACCTCTCGACCCACAACCACTGGCGATCCTACGGGGCCGTGGCCGCCCGCAACCTGGGCGCCGAGGCGGTATCCATATCGATATCGGGCATAGGAATCCGCGAGAGCTGGGATCCGCGCGTCATGAGCCAGATATGGGACAAGCTCTACTGCGATCCCGCGGGCGCGACTTGGGACTTCTCCGGACCCGCCCCGGACGCCGTGGTCGTCAACCTGGGCCAGAACGATTTCGGATTCCCCAAGTCGCAATGGAGGCCCTTCCCCGCCGACTTCAAGGAAGGCTACGTCGATTTCGTCCGCGGCTTGCGAGAGCGCTATCCCGGCGCGGTCATTTTATGCGTGATCGGCGGCATGCGCTGTTACGAGGAATCGCCCGAGTTCCGCGCGGCCTTCGACGCCGCCGTGGCCGGGCTCATGGCGTCGGATCCCCTGATCGAGCGCTACGTCTTCAAGGCCTGGGCGCCCGGCCATCCGCGCGTCGACGTGCACGAGCTCATGGCCAACGAGCTCACGGCCCTCTTGGTCGGGAGGATGTACGATCGTCGCGCTATTTCGCCTCGGGGACCCAGGCGCTGACCCGGACCCAATCGACGTAGAAATAATCGGGCAGCTTCGCTTCCGAGATGGGCCCTCCGCCCCAGGCGTCCGGACCGGTCCCGAAGTTCCCGATCTCCTCCGTGAGGAGGATGTGCGCGACTGACTGCGAGACTCCGCCCTCGGTCGTCCGCCAGGTCTCCGTCCCGTCGACCGAGAAGACGTAGCGGTCAGGGTACCAATCCACTCGGAAGACGTGCCATTCGCCGTCGTCGAGCCCGAGCCCCTTCACGTCGTGGCCGGCGCTCTTGTGGGCGGAGCCGTAGCCGTCCCAATGGAGGGCGTGGTTGATCCAATCGCCGAGACGCGACTTCTCCATGATGTCGATCTCGGTACCGTCGCGCCCGCTCCCGTTCACCTCGCCCACCCTGTCGGACATGAGCCAGAACGCGCACCAGTGCCCCTGCCGAACCGGGAATTTGACGCGGGCCTCGAAGCGGCCGAAGGCCTGCTCGAAGCGCGCGGGCTTCCCGTAATCCTTGGTCACGAGGGCTCCCGTGGACCAGCCCCCGCCGTCCTTCACGGTGGCGATCCTGAGCGCGCGCCCCTCCGCACCCGGGACGTCGGCGATGGAGACGTTCGCGGCCTTGTAGTTGCGGCGCCAGGGCGTCTCGGGCCAGTACCGGTCGTGCCGGTCGAGGACGAACCACTTGGACGCGTCCACCGCGGCCCCGTCGAACTCGTCGGACCAGGAGGGTTCGAAGGAACCCGCCATGAACGGCGAAGCGGGATCGACGGAGGGATAGTCGGAGGATACGCAGGATGCAGGAGCTATCGTGCTCAGAGCGAATACGGCAGCGACGATCGCCGCCCGGAATATTTTAACCGCCGATTTGCTCCATCGTGAATTATCCATCGCCTCTCCTCCTTACAGGACGGACCGAACGCGGTCGCCCGATCCATCCTATCACGAAGGCGAAGGGCGGGATACGCATTTCACGATTTTCCGTGACAACGATGAGGATCGAGAGGCGTGGCGTAAAAGACGCGGATAATCCCGGTAGGCCTCAGGAGGAGGACGCGTGCCGGGCCAGAGGACTCGGCCTAGCTCGCTTCGGAAAGGACTTTACCGCGGAAGACGGCGTTCAGGAGATCCGTCTTGGTCTGGACGCCGCACTTCTTGAAGATCCGCTTCCGGTACGTTTCCACGGTATTCAACGAGATTTTAAGTTCATCCGCGATTTCCTTGTACAAGTAGCCCTTGTATATAAGGTTGATGATTTCCATCTCGCGCGGGGATATCTGGTACGCGTTGGCGGCCAGGGTTCCGGCGTTTTCACTGGGTGCGGGAGGATCGAGCGGTTCTCCGCGCTCCATGACGAACGCTCGGATCCGCTCCTCCGCTTTCGCCGAGAAGAGCCGCCTCTTCCGCTCGTCCGCGGACAGCACGGAATCCACCTTCGCCATCAGCTCCTCGGCGTTGAAGGGCTTGGCGATGAAATCGACGGCTCCTCCCCGCAATCCCGCGATCCGATCCTCGTCGGCGGCCTTAGCCGAGAGAAAGATGAACGGAATCCCGTCGTTCTCCTCTCGCGCGCGGAGGGCTGAAAGAAATTCGATCCCATCCATCCCGTCCATCATGATGTCGGAGATGATGAGGTCCGGCTTCGGGCCGGACTCGAGGAGCGCCATCGCGCGCCGCCCGTCCTCGGCGTACACGAAATTGTACTTCCTCGAGACCATTTCCTGGAGGAACGCCAGCATGCCCCTGTTGTCCTCGACCGCCATGACCGTCTGCCGCCCTTCGATCAGCTCGGATTCCCGGAGCTCATCCTCTTCGAGGTCGAGCGGCGCTTGAGCGTCCTCGACTTCCGCGCTTACCGCCTCCCCGGACGCTGGATCGCTCGCGCTCTGCCAGAGCCTGCAACAGCTGCCCTCGCCCGCCTCGCTCGCCGCGACGATCCCGCCGCCCGAGAGCTCCACCAGTTTTTTCACGAGATGCAACCCTATCCCCATGCCTTCGCGGCTCCGCTTGCCCCTGGAGATCTGGTAAAACTGGTCGAATATGTTGGCGATCTTCTCCGGCTCCATTCCCTCGCCCGTATCCGATACCGACAGGAAACACGCGCCGTCCTCGACGGTCAGCCGCACATGGACGGTCCCGCCCGCGCGGTTGTACTTGATGGCGTTGTCGAGGAGGTTGTTCAGGATAATATCCGCCGCCATAGGGTCTATCCTGGCGAACGCGCGATCCGGGACCTCGCACGCGACCCGTATGCCCCGTTTCTCCGCGAGATGCCCGAAGAGCTCGACTCGTTGCCGCGCGATCCCGGCGAGGTCGGCGACCTGCTCGTTGTCATAAACGTGTTTGTGATGGTCGAGCGCTTCGATATTGAGGATGTTCACGATATCCCTGATGAGCTTGTCTACGTTCCGCTTCATCACGCGCGCTTCATGGGTCAGGCCGTGCCTGGCGATGAGCTGATCCAGGTAATTGGCGATGAGCGTGAGCGGCGTCTTGGTCTCATGGGCCATGTTGACGAAGAACATGGTTTTTTGATTGTTCGCCTCCACGAGCTGGACGGTCCGTTCCTGCACCTTCCTCTCGAGGGAATCCTTTAGCTCGACGAGCTCCCGGTGTTCCCGCTGGGAGCCGTCCAGGAGCGCGAAGGCGAAGAAGAAGGCCATGACGATGAGACCGGGGCGCTCGAGGAGGAAATTCCATTCCGTTCGCCCGCGATTCAGGATCCCCTCGTACGCGATGAACCAGAACCCCTGGAGCAGGAGGGCGAGGAACCCGACGAGGACCAGCTTCCTCTTCCGATCCCTGTACTGGCGAAGCTTCACGATCTGCGCGAGCGAAAGGACGAGGACCGTCGCGGCGCACGAAGCCATGATGGCGAACGCCGCCCAGACGAACGCGGACGTCCGCGTCGCGAGGCTCATGGCGGCCAGGGCGAACACCGCGGCCGGCATGGACCAGCTCATGAACCTCAAAATTTTCTCTATCGCCCTCAGGTCGAAAATAGTGCGGGAGAAATACACGAGCGTCACGCCGATGAAAGAGGAACATACCGCACGGAGAGCCTGGAAGACGAATGGGTCGTAGATCGCGAGGCCCGGGTAGATATGAAGCACGAAGACCATGAGGCAGAAGACCATGCATAGGAGGGCATACGCGAGGCTTCCCTTATCATGGCGACTCCCGAAGTAGACCGCCAAATATTGCATCGACATGTAGAGCAGGGCTCCCAGCGCCAGCATGACGAAATGCATCGCGCACGCTCCTCGATCGGCGGAATGGAATGCATCAGGATGCGTATTTCGTTTCGCATGGTTTCCGAAGCGAGTTTTCACTCTGAGGGGGAATGGGCTTTTTGTCAATATTCCATATCGCAAGCCCTTATTCCATATTGCGGATCTTATATATATCGATCCTTGACGGAATCGTCGCCCGCCCTACCCCGTCTTCTTGAGGCCCTCTTCGCAGAGATCGCCCTGGAGGCTGCGGTCCTCCGGCGCCTTTTCCTGCGCGGCGAGCAGGGCGCGCGCCGCCTCGTCCTTGAGCGCGCGGTACTTGCGCACGAAGCCCGAGGGCCGGTAGGTCATCTTGGCCTGCCTGAGCCCTTCGTCCCCGAGGTCCTGCTCCCTGTTGATATGCTTGAAGTGCGCGGGAAGGGTCTGGGCGAAGGCCTGGTTGATGAACTGGTAGATGCCCTTGTAGTCCTCGATGGCCTTCTCGAAGTGCACGGCGAAGATCTTCCCCTTGCCCAGGGATTCGCCCAGGCAGTACGCGGCGGGCCGGCCGTCCACGTAGTAGACGGCTCCGCGGAGCTCGAGGGCCTCGAACAGCTCGAGCCCCTCGCGCGCGGCCTTGTAGTCGCCCTCGCCCCTGCGCTCACGCCAGGCGTCCAGCACGGAGAGGGCGTCATGGAGCGTCGAGCGGTCGAGCGGCTTTTGCTCGTAGGAGTACGACGACACGAAGGCGTTCACGAGGTTCCGCTTCTTGTGGTAGGTCTTGCCCGAGAGCTCCGCGAGGTCCTTGCGTTCGTAAAGGTAGTCGAACTGGTCCCGGTCCTCGAAGACGGAGAGGCCGTTGCACTCGAGGCGGATGCGGTGCTCCTCGATCTGCCTGTCCGTGAGGTGCCGGTAATAGTCGTGCGTCTTGAGGAGCTCGCCCACCTTCTCGCATGAGGGAACGCAGCAGGGAGTGTAGAAGAACGTCTCACCGGCCTTGACCCCGGATATAACGAAGGTCACCCCCGGAATGCGGGAAATCCGGTACTTATAGCTGTCCCTGAAGAGGTAGAGGCCTGAGAAGGTGAATTCCGAGATGCCGTCCGTGAGCATGTTGAGGGCCGGATACAGCTCGTGCCGCATCGAGAGGTCGATCGGGGCGAACTCGGGGTAGAGGGGGATTTTCATCCCCTAAAGATACTCGATACCCGGCGCCTTTTCAAAGGGACGAGCGCCGGCGCATCCCTCCGGATCAGGGATCGATGATGTTCCAGGTCCCGTGGATGAAAAAGGGCATCCAGATCGACCCCGTCCCCGCCCGCGCGCCTCCCGCGAGAACCCCCAGGACGAGGGCCGCGATCGCCCTTCCGCCGAGCGCGAGCGCCAAGCGGCCGCCCGAGCGCGCTCCCGGCCATCCGAGGCCGGCGGCCACGATGTCGGCGTAGCCGAGATGCCAGAACGCGTACAGGACCGTCGTAGCCGCGAAAGCCGCGAAGGCGCCGCCGCCCCGCCCGCCCTCGCCGTCGGGGCGTTCCCAGGCCTCCTCCACGGCGCCCCAGATCAGGCCGCGGCACAGGGCCTCCTCGGCGAAGGCCACGACGATCCCCGCGAAGGCCTTCTCCGCGAATGCCGCCGCCCCGAAATACGCGGAGACGCCGAGGAAGGCGAGCCAGATCGATCCTGAGAGGGCGGTGCCCCCTAGGGAAAGGAAGCCTTTCTTGGGCGAGCGGAGTCCGATCGCGCCGGATCCGGGCTTGGCAACGAGGCAGAATCCCGCGGTTATTACGATGAAGGAGAACGCGCGGAGGAAGAGGGGCGAGAGCCCCATCGGAGAGAAGATCCGTTCCAGGCCCAGGAGGAGGCCGGCCCTCGCGGCCTGGATCGCGACGAGCACGGCAGCGCCGAGGAGAATGGGCCTCGCGGCATGACGGGCGTCGACCATCGGGACGGGCTCCTTTCGCCCGGGAGGAGCTCGGGATCAAGACTCCCCCCGGGCGATGCGAGCATCGCCCCGGAACATCGCGGAATTATGGCGGGATAGCGGCGTTTCCGGGCGGGACCCCTAGGTCTGGACGCCGATGAGGAACTGCTCGAGGACAGGCACGTCCTCAGGGCCGATCCTCACGAAGGCGATCGCCACCTCGCAGCCCCCGGGACCGTCGTCTTTCCTGACGATGCGCCCCTCGGCCTCGATGGGATAGGCGCCGGGCACGTTGATCATGGCCACGACGTCCGCGGGCGCGTCGACGTCCTCGTCGGCTACGCACTTGAGCCCGCTCATGCTGATGTTCAGCATCCTCGCGGCCACGATCCGCTCGCCGCCCATCCTGAGCCTGATGAAGAGGCTCACCCTGAACCGGGGAAAGGCCCGCCGTTCCGATCCGTCGTTCGCCATAATGCGGATAGCATAACCCCCGCCCGGAAGGAATGCAAACCCGCGCGTCTGGCCGTCGCCCGCGCGGGAACCCTCTCCGGGGCTGGAGGCTTGCCTCGCGCGAGCGCGCCGTCGCACAATCGAGCCATGCACCCATTCCGATACCTCGGCGAGGTCGCCGCGCTCGGCACGGCCTTCTTCTGGACCTTTTCCGCCATGAGTTTCGAGACGGCGGGGAAGCGCGTCGGCTCGGACGCGGTCAACATCCTGAGGCTCGCCATGGCGCTCCCGCTCCTCTCCGTCGCCGCGTGGCTGGGAACGGGCAGTCCCCTCCCGTCGGACGCCGCGCCGCGTCAATGGATCTGGCTCGGCGCTTCCGGCCTCGTCGGCTACACGATGGGGGATCTCTTCCTGTTCAGGGCCTTCCTCCTCGTCGGATCCCGCGTCTCGATGCTCGTGATGGCGTCGGCGCCGGCGATCACGGCCCTCCTCGGGCTCGTCGTCTTCGGGGAGCGCATCTCCCTTCCCGGCCTCGCGGGCATGGCCCTGATCGGGACGGGAATCGCGATCGTCGTCATGAAGCGCGATGGCCGGAACCTCAGGCTCGGCCACCCCGTCGGGGGGATCCTCGCCGCCTTCGGAGGCGCGCTCGGCCAGGCCTGCGGGCTCATCCTGAGCAAGTACGGAATGGCCGCGGACGGGGGAGGCGCCTACTCGGTCCTGCATTCGTCCCAGATCCGAGTGGCCGCGGGCCTCGCCGGCTTCGCCCTCCTCTACTCGGCGACGAGGAAGTGGAAACCGGTGGCGGCCGCCCTCGGGGACGGCAGAGGCCTGCTCTTCACGACGGCGGGCGCCGTCTGCGGCCCCGTCATCGGCGTGAGCCTCTCCCTCCTCGCGGTCACGAGGGCGAAGGCGGGCGTCGCATCGACCCTCATGTCCGTGACGCCCATCCTCATCCTGCCCTTCTCCGCGCTCTTCCTCAAGGAGCGGATCCGGCCGCGGGACGCCCTCGGAGCCGCGCTCGCGGTGGCCGGCGTGGCGCTCATGTTCCTCGCCTGAATCGGCTCAGGCCACGTTCTCCTTGACCTGGAAGCGCTTCACGGTCTTCTTGGTCGTCATCTCGAGCGGCTTCTCGAGGACCGCGTGGCGGCCGATGCGCTGGTACGCGAGGAGGCGCGAATTGACCTCCTGGATGATGTCCGCGATCCGCTTCAGGACGGATTCCCTCGGGGGAGCCGCTCCCGCCGCGATCGACATGAAGTAGTCCTCCGACGGGAACACGAGGGCCTCGATGCCCTCGGTCTTGAGCGCCGCGTCCTCGACGTAGCCGCGCACCATGACCTGCTCGATCTCGGGGTAGAGCTGGAAGGCGTTCTCTATTTCCTCGGGATAGACGTTCTTGCCGCCCTCGGTGACGATCACGTTCTTGGCGCGCCCGGAAAGGTAGACGTAGCCTTCCTTGTCGATGCTGCCGACGTCTCCCGTCCTGAACCACCCGTCCTCGGTGAAGACCTCGCGCGTCGCGGCCTCGTTCATGTAGTAGCCGCGCATGACCATGGGCCCCTTGACCACGAGCTCGCCGTTCCCGGAGGCGTCCGGATCGAGGACGCGCATCTCCGCCCCCGCGACGATCTTCCCGACGGACGCGGGCTTATAGCGCTCGACGGGGTTGAGGGTGAGGATGGGGGAGGTCTCGGTGAGGCCGTATCCCTGGATGAAGTCCAAGCCCAGGCGGTTGTAGTCCGCGAAGACCTCCGGGGCGAGCGGCCCGCCGCCCGAGATGCAGATGCGGAGCGAGGAAAGGGAGGCCTTCTCGAGCACGGAACGGAAGATCCGCTTGCCGGGATTGATCCCCGTGAGGCGCTTCACCGCCCCGGAGACGAGCATGAGGAAGCGGATGAGGCCGTACGCGAAGGCGCCCTTCTCCTTGATCTTGCCCATGATGCCGGCGATGAGCTTGTTGAAGAGGAGGGGCACGCCCAGGAACATAGTCACCCCCGCCTCGCGGAAGTCCTTGAGGAGCTGGGCCACGGCGAGCCGCTTCGCGAAGACGATCTCCGCCCCCACCGAGATGGCCTCGATGAAGACGGCGAGCATTGTGTACGCGTGGTGGATGGGGAGGAGGGCGTAGAAGACGTCCGTGTGCCTGATGTCGAGATTGGATTGCGCGAGGAAGCAGTCGGCCACGAGGTTCCTGTGGCTGAGCATGACGCCCTTGGGATCGCCCGTGGTTCCGGAGGTGTACATGATCGCGGCGAGGTCCTCGTCGTCCACGACGCGGGACTGGGCGTCGGCGAGGGAGTAGTTTCCGGAAAGGCCGTAGACGTAGCCCGGCTTGCCGGGATGCAGGGAGAACTTGCCCTCGAGCCCGAGCGCCTTCTCGTCGATCGCGTCGTACTTCTCCTCGTCGCAAAAGAGGAAGCGCGCCCCCGAAGCGCGGACGAAGGTCGCGACGTCCTCGGTCCTGAGCTGGTTGTCCAGGGGCACGACAGTGCAGCCCGCGAAGAGGATGGCGAGATAGGCCACGGCCCATTCGGGCGAGTTCTTCCCCGTAAGCGCGATGTTCGTCCCCGGCTTCGCCTTGAGCTCCGCGAGGCGGCCCGCGACGCGCTTGATGATCGCGAGGGCCTGCGCGTAGGTCAGGCTCTGCCTGCCGTTTTCGTAAATAGTGAAGCAGGGCCGATCCGCGAACCTCATCGCGCTGATCTCGAAGAGCTCGGGCAGCGTCGGCCACTCGCCCGAGAAAGCGCTCCCCCGGAATTCGTCCAATATAAGCCAAGGTTTCCGTTCTTTCATCGACGTCCTCCTGAAGCTGAGCGGGCGTTCATCGATTCCGCTCGTTATTCGTGATCCGCAGTGCGATGCGGAGTAGATATTCTTGTCAGACAAAATGAGTCATGCCTGTCGGTCATCCGACCGACAGGCCGTTTCTCTTAGAGACAATATCATCCTTCATTGAATCTGGCAAGGACTTTTGTCGGTTCGCTGACCGACAGCGGACTGGGATTCTTGCAGCCAAAAAACGTCCGAGGGAAGCCGTGATTCCCTTGCGTGGTCTCCTCCCCTTGTGTACTCTTCTTATCGATCCACATGGCATCCACGAAACCCGGCCACGACGTACGCGAACAAATTCTCAAATCCGCCGAACGCCTCATTTCGCGACGCGGCGTGGACAATACCAGCCTCATGGACATCGCCCTCAAGACCAAGCTTTCCCGGGGAACCCTGTACTATTACTTCCCCACCAAGCAGGACCTCCTCCTCGCCATCGCGGATAGGCACATGGACGCCGTCACGACGGAATTCGTGAGGCTCATCCGGGATCGAAGCCTGAACGACCCCCTGGCCATCCTCCAGCAGCTCTTCAACATGGTATTGGCGGACAGGATGCGGGGCGGCATCCACGCGCACCTCCTCCTCGAGGCGGCTCGCGGGAACCGTACCGTGCGGAAGCGCGTCGCGATGCGCTACCGGGCCTGGGGCGTCCTCATCGTCAAGGAATTCATGCGTCTGGACATCTCGAAAAAACGGAAGGAGAAGGCCGCCTTCATCCTCTCCGTCATCGACGGCCTCGTGATCAGGCAATTCCTCTTCGGCGCCAACGCGCGCAAGGGCGCGTACCCCTCGTTCATCGCCAAGGGCCTGGCCGACAAATAGTCGGCGGCCGACAAATAGCCTGCGCGTATGCGGAGATCGATCCGCGCTCTGAACCCGTCAAGGAAAATCGATGATCGCCCCGACGCCCAGTTCGATGAATCCCTCCCCGAACGCTTTCCTGAACAAGGCCATCTGCCCGTCTCCCGTGCAATGGCAGGCGCCGCATTTCTTCACGCCCATGCCCTTGAGACGCGCGATATCCGCCATGACCGCTTTGTCGCCGGTACGGTAGAGGTGGAATCCCCCCAGCACCGCGTACACGTCCTTTCCGAGGCCCCGTTGCGCCGCCTCGACCATCTTCACCACGCCGGGATGCGCGCAACCCGTGATCACGACGAGGCCGGCGGGTGTATCGACGACGAGAGCCTGTTCCACGGTCAATCCGCCAAGGGGACCGGTGAGGAATACGCCATCGAAGCCTTCCACGGCGGAGAATTCCCGGACGCGCCGCGCGCTTGAATCGAGCCCGCGGATGGAGGAGCCCGAGGGCCGCGAGCGGGGGAGGTACACGGGCACGGGAGCGTCGGCGCGCAAGACGCGGCCGAGGCCGCCGACGTGGTCTCCATGCGTATGCGAGACGACGATCGCCTCGATCTCCCCGGGATCGATATTCATCGCGTCGAGATTCACGCCGAGGACGCCCTCGTCGGCCCCGGCGTCGAAGAGGAGGACGCGTCCCGACGACCTCACCAGGCACGAAAAGCCCCAATCGGCGCGCATCCCCTGAATTGCGGCGCGATTGTCGTAGAGGATCTCGACCCTGAGAGCGGGCGCCGACCCTTCTCCGGCCTGCGCCGATCCGAAAGCGCAGACCACCGAAACGACTAAAGCGGAGAAGGCCCTCACCGCGCGATGCATGGTCATCATGGAATACGACTATATTCCCGCGGCATTCCGTTGTACACATCGCGCCCTTCCCGGCGCCGAAATCTTCCCGGCGCGGAGAGTGGAAGACCCTGGATCGGGTGTCGCCCGAGTGACCGGCCTTTTTGCGGAAATCCGGCCTTCATGGAGAAATGCGCCATTTTCTTGACAGCTCGGTATCGAGCAATAATACTTCATATCGGCAAACTCTTGGCTGGACCGTGTATTCCCATCCCGCGCTTCGGGCTCAAGGAGGTCGCATGAATCGCCCCCTCTGGATTATAAAGACGG
>CAYNQK010000003.1:13912-31109 GCA_964399285.1 uncultured Spirochaetales bacterium
TATCCACCCACCTCTGGTTTCCGATGTGTACTTCTTAAAGGATGGCGAGGTGCTTATCGGGAGCCTCGAGAACACCGAGGCTGGCCAGGTATCTATTAGAGGTTTTGGAGAAATCCGAACCATCCAAGCGGGAAGTATCGTGAAAACGCTTCCGACCATTAAGGAAATAATGGATATCCCGCTTCGCATCCACTTGAAGGATGGAACCGCGATTCAAGGAAAGGTCGTGGATTTCGATCAGGATCTGGGATTATTCCTGGATATCGGCTTCGGCGCGCTCTCGATCCCCATTTCCTCCATCTCGCGCATAACGGAACCGAACCGCCAGGAAGCCTTCCGAGGGCCCGGGCTCCTCGTCGGCCTCCAGGGAGGAATCGATTTCCCATTATCGAATTTATACGGAATATCCGGTTCAGGGACGGCGGTCGTCGAAGCACGCATAACCCCTATTCGCGGTCTTTACGCCGGCGGAACGCTGGGTTTCGGAATCCTCGATTATTCGGAATCCGAAGAACTGCGCTACTGGACCCTCGCCATGCAAGCCCACGCGTCGTACAGGCTCCTCGGGCTCGGGGCCGGCTCAAGCGAAAACGGAACGGCCATGTTCATCCCGTATGCCAAGATCGGCGGCGGGATAGACATGGTGAACCTCTCCGACGACAGGGACGAGGCTCCCGTCGGCCAACGCGGCATCCTCACCGGATGCGCGAGCGCCGAATTAGGTGTCGACCTCAATTTCGTCAAGCCGGTTTATATCAGGGTTTTCGGCTCGTGCGGCTTCATCTTCCAGACCGACGGCCCCTTCGTTATTCCCGGCGCCGGCATAGGTGTATTGGTGCCTCTATGAGGATAGGAGAACTTTCGATGAAATCACCATGGGTTTGGGCGATGACGGTTGCGCTCTTGATCGCGTCGTGCAATGGCAACCTCCTCAACGACCCCGACTTCGACCAGGAGATCACGCCCCCTGGGACGACCATGACCGAGATCCTCCTGCGAAGCATCTGGCTCGTCGGTGGAGTGAGCGGCAGCAACTACGCTACCCCGATATCGGAAATCGACTGCTTCGATCCGGTTACGGGGACTTGGTATCCGAGCGTCACCTCGCTGCCGACCCCGGTGAGTTTCGCGGGCGTCGCGGGGGTCAACGGCAAACTGTACGTGTTCGGGGGCTTCGACGCGAGCGGGAACGTCCAAATCGCGGTGCATATCTACGACGTGGCTACGCAAACATGGTCACTCGGGTCGACCACGGGATGGGCCGCGCGGGCCTGCCTGGACGCGACGCACTTCAACGGCGATATTTATCTCTTCGGCGGTGTCACGGGGAACGCCACCGTCAACTGGGCCGCTCCGGCCGTGGGCGCGTCCCACTATGCGTACAGCATCGCGGGCAACTCCTGGGCCAATAAAACCGGGCAAGCGGCGCGAAGCGATGTGTGCGGCCTCGTGTACGGAGGGAATATCCACTATCTCGGCGGCCGAAGCGCCGCAGCCACGTGCGCGACCACTCATGAGGCGTATCTGCCGCTGTCGAACGCCTTGTCGGGAAATACGGAAACCGTGCTCCCCGTCGGCCGCAGCGGCATGCTCTCCGTCCTCTACACGACAGGCGCCGGAGCGCCGTACATCATCACGGCGGGAGGCGTCACGGGTACTATAACCGGCGTTACCGGCTGTTTCCCTATTTACGGAACCTCGGTGACCGCATGCAATCCCACGAGCCTCGTACAGTACATCGCGGCCCCCTTCTCCGAAGGTCCCGCCTGGACGAGCGGATCGACGCCCCTTCCGCAAGCCCTCGCCTTCGCGGACGGGGTAGTATGCCTGAACAGGCTCTACATCTTCGGTGGCACCAATTCCGCCAACACCGCTAGCCCGGCCTCGGGCAGCACGAACGCGTTCTACGCCGATTTATCCAGTTTCCCGGTCATTTCATGGACGAACATACCCGACATGCCACCGGGTCGCGGACGTTACGGACACCAAGCCGTGCTGATCGATTGATAGCGAATAGGAGCGGTGAATGAAACTCGTCGTCTTCGCGGCAATAAGCGTCTTATCGGCCTTTTCCGGCCTGGCGTCCGAGACCATCGATGACTTGAACGCGCAAGCGAAGAATCACTATGCCCAAGGCCAATTCGACCAAGCCATGAAAACGCTCGCGGAAGGCGGGGCTGGACGCGCCGAACTGGCCGCGCCGGCGTCGTCGGCCCTGACCGATCTAGGCATCGCGGAATTCGATAGGCGAAATTTCAAGAACGCCTATGCGGCCTTCAGGCAAGCCCTGAAGCTCAATCCCGCTAATCAGACCGCGACCCAATACTTCCTCAGGATCCGCCGAGACATGGACGTGAATAACCTGAAGAACGAAGGCGCCGCGCCCACCGGAGTCCAGGTCGCTCAGGCGGGAACGCCATCCTCGCCGCTTCCCGGCGCGAGCCCGGCCGTGACCTCCGGGACCGCGGACAGGGTCGCCGCCGAAGCGGCCGAAGACCTCGGCATCATCAAGGCGCAACTGACGGCGGCCGAAGCCAGGATAAATGAGACATCCACTTTGAGCGAAAGCGCGAGGAAGGACAACGAAATCCTCCGGCGCCAACTCGAGCAGCAAAGAGCGCTCGTGGACCGCCTCATCGCCAATCAAGGCAAACCGAGCGGTTCCGATACGGCCAAGCTTCAGGAAACGATCGATCTCCTGGCGATGATAGCGGAGCAGCAGGCCGACAAGCCGATCGTCATCCAATCCGATCCCGCGTTGTCGGCGCTGGTCAAGCGCCTAGAAATGGACGCCGAGGAATCGGCCCGCATCTTCAGCGCGCGGAACTTGCCGGTCATGGTTTCCGTCAGCGTCGTGGCCCTCTTCCTGGTCGCGGTCATCCTGGTCATAATCCTCGTCGCGCGCGCCCAAGCCCGCGCTCGACGGGAACAAAATCCCTTCCGGAATATCTACTCCCCTAACGCGCCCCTGATCGAAGGCAACGCGCAGGGCTTAACCGCGCTGCCTCAAGGGAGGCCGGCGGGGCTCCTCGAATTCAGCGGAAGCGCGCCGGCGGAATCCCGGGACAGCGAGATCAACCTGAGGAAATCCCTCATCAAGGCCGATCACCTCCAACGCATGTACGACGATATAAAAAACGGGAGCCTCAGCTGGGAAACCGTCCGCAATTACGTCGATGAGCTGGAGACGACCATCCGAGCGGATATTCTGAACGTCGTCGAGAAAAAGCTCGATTCCGGCACGTTGTTCTCCCAAGAGGCCGTCCTGCCGGTACTCTTCCCCTTCCTTACGGACTTCGACGACTTCCTGAGGGAAAAGGCGCAAACCATCGCGAAACAAGTCCTCATCGAAAGCCGAACATCCAAGGGAACGGCAGAAGGAGATCCCCTTTTCTCGATCAACGCGATGCTCGAGATCCCGAAACGCCTAGCGGAAGTCATGAATCAGAAGGATCGCTCGCTCGTGACCGCGAAGATATCGCTCGGCATATCCCGGCAGCTCGGGCTATCGCGGAGCGAATGCGAGAACGTTTATAAGGGAGCCCTCGCCCACGACGCAGGCTACCTCATGCTCGACCTCAATACATTGCAGTCCATCATCGCGAAGGAAGAAATCGAGGAAAGCGAGTGGGCCTTCATACAAAGCCACGTCGGTAAAGGACTGGCGTATTTCGGCGACGCGAGCGTTCCGGATTATATAAAGGAAGCCATCCTCCACCATCATGAACGCAATGACGGATCGGGCTACCCGAATGGGCTGAAAAAAGATGAAATTCCCAAAATCGCCAAGATCATCGGCGTTGCCGAGACGTTCGCGAGCCTCATTACGTCTCGATCGTACCGCGACAAGATGGAAGTCGGCCACGCCTTGGCCATCATCAAAGATGGAACACGGCGAAAATTCGACGGTCCCATCGTCTCGGCCCTCGAAACGGTGGTGAAAACCGAAGGAGGATCCTGGTGAAGGACGACAGGGTCACCCTCGTGTGCTGGGCAGGCGATCCGCCGAAAAAAATCCGTATGATGGAAGAACTCCTGGTGCAGTTCCAACTTTCAGGGAAGTTGCAGCCACTCCTGCTTGAAGCGGGCCAGGAATTACCGCTTCATAGGTTGCCGTGGGAATCGGCGCATCCGAACGACGCGGCGCACCGCTTATTCAAAAGCTGCATCCTCCGTTCGGTGCCCTGGCAAACGATCCCCGCGTTCGTCGCGACGTTGAACAACGCGGTGAAGAGGAAGGCGCAGAAAACCTTCGCTGATTTTCATTTCTTCGTTGTTGGCGACGATTCCTTCCACGAGGCTTACGCCGGAACGGTGGAACGCGCGATCTGCTTGATCCAGCCGGACGCCGCCTCGTCCTCATTCATATACGACTTCGTGAAGCGTTCTCTCGACTCAGGAAGAATCGCGCCAACGATCGCCGCCATTTTCACGGATGTCCCGCAGATCGAGGATGCGGCCGCCGCCTTCCGTAAATTGGAATCCGATTTGAAAAAGCTCCTTCCCAAGAACGAGATCCTTAAATTCGGCGGAATTCTGGAACCCAAAGCCGAATATTGGGAAATGGCGCGGTCGTTTCCGCGATACCCTCTTACGGACCTTTTCAAGGGAAACGGCTTCCAGGGTCAATTGAAATACGCCGTTTCCGCCTGCCTGGCGTCATTGCCTTTTCCGAGGGTTTTCAATCTCGAAGCGACGATCGGAACCCTCACCAGTTTGACTTATCCACGGACGCAACCTCGTTGAAACGATTCGCCGATGAGGGAGGCCATATTATGCCGCATCCCTGTGAATCAAACAAAACCAGTGCCCGAGAGGGGCTAAGGCTTTCGGCAAGGGACCGGGACATATCCGCCTTTTTCCTTGACGCGGCCCCCCTAGTGTGTTAAATTCACCCATAAGTCCTGTATAGGGACTCCTATCACTCTTTTTTGGAAGCACCATGCAGTATTTCGACTCGCACGCCCACATCGGGCTGATTTTTGAAGACCCGATCGAACAGCTCATCGTCTGCCAGCAGGCGAAGGCGGCCGGGGTAACCCGTATCATGAGCATATGCAACAGCCTCACGGACTTCACCCCGGGGTCCGAGAACCTGAACACGGCTTCCCCCGTCTCTCACGCGGTGGGCGTCTCGCCCTCCGAGGTCCAGAATCCCGGCCGGGATTGGCGGCAGAAGCTCGAGGAGGGCGCCAAGCTCCCCCGCGTGGTCGCCCTGGGCGAGATCGGCCTCGACTACTTCCACAAATTCGGGGACAAGAAGTCCCAGATCGAGCTCTTCATCGAGCAGCTCGAGATGGCCGGCCGGCTCAACCTGCCCGTGATCATCCACAACAGGGAAGCGGGCAAGGACGTGCTGGACATCGTGAAGGACCGGCTACCCCCCGCGGGCGGCGTCCTGCACTGCTATTCCGAGGACGCGGAATTCGCCAAGCGCGCGCTCGACTACAACCTCTACTTCTCCTTCGCGGGCAACCTCACGTACCGCAACGCGCGGAACCTGCACGAGACCGCGCTCGTGGTGCCGGTGGACAGGATCCTCGTGGAGTCGGAGAGTCCCTTCATGGTGCCGGCCGAATTCCGCGGCAAGCGGAACAAGCCCGAGTACCTGCCCTCCACGGTGCGCTTCCTGGCCGAGCACCTGGGGATGGAGCTCGAGCCCCTCGCGGACCAGCTCTACCAGAACGGGATGAATTTCTTCAGGATCAGCGCCTGAGGGGATTCCCCGCGTTCCGCCGCGCGCAGCGATGACTGGACCGAATAGCATCCGCCCGCTGTCCTCCGGGAAGCTCAGGCTCCCGGGCAATCTCTTCCTCGCTCCGGTCGCGGGCTACACGGACCGCGCCTTCCGCTCGGTCTGCGTCGAGTGGGGGGCCGACCTCTGCTACACGGAGATGGTGAGCGCCGAGGCCCTGACGCGCGAATCCGCGAAGACGATGGAGCTCATGGCGCGCGCGGAGAACGAGCGGACCTACGCCATCCAGCTCTTCGGTTCGGACCCCGGAAGGATGGCGAGGGCCGCGGCCGTAGCGGCCGAGCTCGGGCCGGACCTCATCGACGTGAACGCGGGGTGCCCCGTGCCCAAGGTCACCAAGGCGGGTTCGGGATCGGCGCTGATGCGGAATCCGCCCCTCGTCAGGGAGATCGTATCCGCGATGACGGCGGAGACGAGCGTCCCCGTCACGGTCAAGTTCCGTCTCGGTTGGGACGCGTCGAGCGTCAACTACCTCTCGTTCGCGGAGGAGTGCCTGAAGGGCGGCGCTTCGGCGCTCTGCCTCCACGCGCGCACGAAAGCGCAGGGCTATTCGGGGAAGGCCGATTGGGCCGCCATCGCCGAGCTGAAGGGGGCCTTCCCCGAGGCCGTCGTCTTCGCCTCGGGCGACGTGTCCGGGCCGGAGGACGCCGAACGGGTCTTCGCGGAGACCTCATGCGACGGCGTGATGCTCGCTCGGGGCGCCCTGGGCAATCCTTTCGTCTTCACCGCCATCAAGAAGCTCCTCAGGCAGGGGAAGGCGTGGTCGCCGACCGCCTCCGAACGAGCGGACACCCTGATGCGCCACCTGGACCGCGCGGTCGCGGCATGGGGAGAGCCCCTCGCCTGCATGGAATTCCGAAAGCATTTCTGCGAGTACGCGCGGAGCATACCCGGCGTGGCGGCCATCAGGCGCGAGGCCGTCCGATCCTCGACGCGAGCGGAATTCGCGGCGCTGGCCCGACGCCTCGTCGAGCTCGGGGGCGGCTGAGTCACAATCCGTATTTGGTCGACTTCACCTTCTCGCCGAGCGCGACGCCGCCGAGGATCTCGGCCCTCACGCCGTCCGAGAGGCCCACGGTCACGTCGCGCCGCTCGAATCGCTGGGGCTTGGTCTCGACCTCGACGTAGGGCTTCATAGCGTCGTCGTAGCGGATGGCCTGTTCGGGGAGGGTGAGGACGCCGACGCGCTTATCCAGGATGATCTTGGCGTTCGCGCTGTACCCCGCGCGGATGACCGCGTCCTTCACGGGCGCGAGCGCCGCCTTGAAGGCGAACTCGACCGCGCCCTGGCTCTTCTGGACCCCGTTGGGCGATATGTTCTCGAGCGTTCCCTTGAAGGTCCTGCCCTCGATCGCGCCGATCGTGATCTCCATCTCGAGGCCGGCGCTGAGCTTCCCCACCTCCGACTCGTCTATGCTCCCCTCGAAGACGAGGTCCCCCATGTCCGCCACCACGGCCACCGTCGTGCCCGCGGCTCCGCTGCCCGCCTCCGCCACGGCGTCGCCCTCGGCGAGGCTCACCTCGAGCACCGTGCCCGCCGCTTCGGCCCGCACGACGGTCGTCTCCGCCCCGCCGCTCGCGGATGCGGCGCCCTCCTCGAGGAGCCTGAGCGAGTCCTCGGCCGCGGCGAGGTCGAGCGCCGAATTCTCGAGCTTGAGAAGATACTGCTTGTACTCGTACTCGGACGCGTAGCCCTGCTTGTACAGGTTCTCTTGCTGCGCCTTCTCCTCGACCACGGTCGCGTGGGATAAGCGAGCCTTCTCGAGCCGGTTCTTGGCCTCGACGAGGCTCGACCGGTTCGGCTTCATCGCGATCCTCGCGATGGCCGCCCCCTTCGCCACCGCGTCGCCGGGCTCCACGAATATCTCGTCGACGACGCCCGACACGCGCGATTTCACGAAATGGCGCTTCCGGGGGGAGATGGTCCCGCTCGCGACCGTCACCTTCATGACGTCGCCCGTCTCGGGGGAGACGGTGGGCAGGACCTCCGCGGGCTTCCGGGCCTTCGCTATGAGGTACGCGAAGGTACCGAGGACGGCGAGGACGACGGCCGCCCCCGCGAAAACGGTCATGATCTTTTTCGCTTTCATTCGCTTCTCAACGCCTCTATGGGATTCACGGTCGCCGCCTGCCGCGCCGGGATGAGCCCCGCCGCGGCGCCTATGAGCACGAGGAGGACGGTGGCCGCGAGAGCCACGCCGATGTCGATCTCCGGGTTCTTGAAGAACTCGCTCTTGACGTTCAGTTTGCCCATGAGGAAGGAGACGAGCTCCACGAGCCCGACGCCCGCCACCAGGCCCGAGTATCCGGAGGCCGCGGTGAGGAATACGGATTCCTGGAGGATCATTCCGATGATGGAGGCGGGAGTCGCGCCGAGGGCCTTGCGGATCCCGATCTCCCTGGTCCGTTCCTTCACGATGATCAGCATGATGTTGCTCACGCCGACCATGCCGGCGATGAGCGTCCCCGTCCCCACGATCCAGATGAAGGCCTTGATCCCCGCGAAGAGCCCCTGGAACATGGCGAATTCCTCCTCGGTGCTCCAGGAGCCGATGGCCTGCGCGTCCTCGGGCGCGATCCCGTGCCGTGCCTTGAGTATGTCGACGATCTCCTTCTTGAGCGCCGTCGCGGAGTAGCCCTCGGCGGCGCTCAGGACGATGGAGTCCACGTACTCGCCCTGGTTGAAGGCCTGTTGGAGCGAGGTCAGGGGGATGTGGATGAGCCGCGTCGGGTCCTGGCCCTGGCTCCCGATGCGCTGGATGTCGAAGACGCCCACGATCTGGAAGTACACGCCCCGGATGCTGAGGAATTCGCCTATCGGGTCCGATTTACCGAAGAGGTCCTCCTTCACCGCGCGGCCGATGACGGCGACCTTGCGGCGCTGCGCGATGTCCGCCTCGTTCAGGAAGCGCCCCTCGACGAGGAAGCGGGGCTGCACGTAGCGGACCTCGGGGAGGTCGCCTTCCACGCGGAAGGAGCCGTTCTTCCGTCCGTAGTGGATGGTGAACTCGCCCCAGAGCCCCTTCACCGCGTTGAGGTACTGGATGCCCTCGACGCCCGTCCGTATGGCCTCCACGTCGGAGTTGGTGAGCCTCGTCCATCTTCCGGGATTCATGCCCTTGTACGGTACGGTGCTCCTGTCTCCCCAGATGAAGAGGCCGTTCGTGGTCACGTTCCCGAACTGCGCGTAGACGCCGTTCTCCAGGCCCTTTCCCACCCCGAGGAGGAGCATGAGCATGAAGATGCCCCAGAAGACCCCGAAGGCCGTGAGGAGGGTGCGGAGCCTGTGCCGCTTGAGGGAGTCGAAGATCTCCCGCCAGGTATCGAGGTCAAACATGCTCGATCACCCCGTCCTTGATGCGGATGGTCCGATCGGTCATCTCGGCGATATCCGCCTCGTGGGTCACGATGACGATGGTGATGCCCTGGTCGTTGAACTCGCGGAACAGGCGCATGATGTCCACGGAGGTCTTGGAGTCGAGGGCCCCCGTGGGCTCGTCGGCGAGTATGAGGCGCGGCTTGGTGGCGAGCGCGCGGGCGATGGCGACGCGCTGCTGCTCGCCCCCGGAGAGCTGGACGGGATAATGCCGCGCCCGCTTCCCGAGTCCCACCCTCCCGAGGCATTCCAGGGCGTGCGCTTCGCGATCCTTCTTCGGGGCCTTGCGGTAGTAGAGGGGGAGCGCGACGTTCTCGAGCGCGTCCTTGTACTGGATGAGGTGGAAGGACTGGAAGACGAAGCCGATGGTGGCGTTCCGGTGCCGGGCCGCGTCCGCCTCGGTCAGGTCCACGATGGGCTTCCCGTCGAGGCGGTAGCTGCCCTCGTCGTGCCGGTCGAGGAGCCCGAGGATGTTGAGGAGCGTGGACTTCCCCGATCCCGAATGCCCCATGATCGAGACGAATTCGCCCTCGCGCACGCGCATGTCGATGCCCTTGAGGATGGGGAGGGGCTCGCCGCCCGAGATGTAGCTTTTACGGATGCCCGATAGCTCGATCATGGCGCCGCCGGCCCGCCCGTCGCGCGGTCGAGCGCTATCGCGGCGGTCTCGAGTTCCATGCGCGCCGCGAGGAAGGCGGCCTCGCCCGCCGTGAGGGCGAGCGCGGCCTCGAGGACGTCCCACCTGCTCGCGAGCCCCTGCTCGAAGCGCGCTTCCTGGAAATCGCGCCGGGACGCGAGCTGGTCCCGCGCCCGGCCCGAGAGCTCGAGACGGGCCGCCGCGTCCTCGAGCGCCGCGAGCGCGTCCTCCGCTTCCTGCGAGACGGACTTCGCGGCCTGATCCAGCTTCAGCCTCGACGCCTCGAGGCGCTCCTCGGCCGCGCGCTTCGTCGCGGCGGCTCTACCGGCGTCGATGAGGGGAAGCGAAACGCCGATCCCCGCGTTGAAGGATCCATAGTCGTCGCCGTCGGGAAGGGAGCGGTTCCAGCCCATCCCCGCCTCCGCGGTGACGACGGGCGATTTCCCCGCCGAGGCCAGGCGCAGGTCGATCTCCGCCATCCGCACGAGGAGCTCGGCTTCCTCGACCTCCGGCCTGCCCGCGCGCGCCCTCTCGGCCACGGCGGCGCGGTCCCCCGGAGGCGCGGAGGCGATGCCCGGATCGGCTACCTCGAAATAGAGCGGCGCATCGAGGGCCGTGAGCCGGAGGAGCGTCCGCCTGCTCGATTCGAGCCTGAGAGAGGCGGTCTCGGCGTCGCGAGCGGCCTGGTCCCGTTCGAGCTCCGCTTGGGCCATGTCGAGGGCGGAGGCCCTCCTCGACGCGAGGTAGGCCGCGGTCCGTCCGCACTCCGCCTCCCGCCGCGCGAGCGTGTCGAGCCTGAAGGCGCGCATGCGCTGGGCGTAGAGTACCTGGAAGAAGGCCTCTCGCGCCCGGTAGGCGGCCTCGCGCCGCCGCGCGCCCGCCTCGAGCTCCTTGACGCGGAATTCCATCCTCGCGCGCTCTATCCCCGCGCGAATTTTGCCCCCGGGCAAAAAACCGTCCCAGAGGGTCTGCTTCACCGCGAGGTTCACCGATGAGACGGGATCGTCGGGTTCCGCTCCCGGGAAGGCGAGGTCGCCGGAAAGGGAAGCCTTGGTGGACGACGTGCCGAAGGAAAGGCCCGCCGTCGCCGAATCGCCCTTCTGGAGCGAAAGCGGCTCCTCCATGCCCTCGATGCCGCCCGAGTGCCCGTAGCCGCCGTCGAGCGAGAGGCTGAGGCCCCCGGACGACTCGGCGACGCGCAATTCCTGCCTCGCGGCCTCGAGCTCGCGGTCGATCAGGGCGACGTCAGGTCCGGCGGCGATCGCGGAGGCGACGGCCTCCTCGAGAGTCAGGACGCGGATTAGTTCTTCGGCGAACGCGGTCGCGGAGCAGAAGAAAACGATCGTCGCGGCGGCGCGAAACCTTTGTTTCATGGCTTTATTCTCCGATCATATACGCGGCGGCGCACCAGCATCAAGGTCGGAGATCGGGCGCGGTTACACCGGGCGATCGGATTTTTTCCTCCGGGGGTATTGCCCCGCGGGGCCGAACGTGATGGAATCCAAGCCGGAGGAACGAGGATGGAGCGCATCGCGGAGCTGATCGATCGCGGAGGGGTGTACTTCAACATACCCGGCGAGGACGCCTCGGAAGCCATCGCCGAGCTCTTCAAGGTCCTGAGGCTGCCGCCCTCCATGGACAAGGACGCCATCCTCACGGCCGTGATCGAGCGCGAGGGCCTCATGCCAACGGCGCTCGGCAAGGGGATCGCGATACCGCATCCGCGAAGCCCCATGGCGGCGAGCGAGGACGACGAGCGGATCGTCGTCGCCTACGCGAAGAAGCCGATCGACTTCAGGGCCTTGGACAAGCGGCCGGTCTACGCGCTCTTCCTCATCCTCTCCTCGAGCCAGAAGTCGCACCTCTCCATCCTCTCCAAGCTCTCGTTCATCCTCCACGACGAGGGGCTCAGGAAGACGCTGGAAGGGAAGCCGGCCAAGGCCGAACTCTGCGCGGCGATCCGGGCGTTCTCGCCGGGACGCGCCTGAGAGCGCTCCGTAAACGTCTCGGATAATCCGCGCGAGCGCCCATCGGGCGATCAATTCTCCAGAATCGTGATCTCCACGCGCCGATTGCGGCTCATCCCCTCCTCGGTGGAGTTGTCCGCCACGGGTTCGCGCGCGCCCATGCCGCGGATGCGGACCCGCTTGTCCGTGACGGCCCCGGCCTTCACGAGGTAATCGGCGACCGCGCGGGCGCGGACCTCGGAGAAGGCCTGCCTGCGCTCCTCGGTGGACGCGAGCGCGGTATGCCCCGTCACGAGGATGTCGCGGTCGGCGAAGCCCTTGAGGATCTCGGCGATCTTGTCGAGCTTGGCGGTTTCCGAGGCGCGGAGGACCGCCGAGTCCCCGAGGAACTGTATTTTCTCGAGGCTGATGACGACGCCTTTGTCGTCCTTCCTGACCTTGGCGTCTTCCACGCCGAGGCGCTTGAGCTCGTCCTCCACCTTCTTGGCCACGGCGTCCCGGTCCATGACGACGGCCTCGATCACCTCGCTGAACGCGTAGCCCTCGTAGTCGACCGTCTGCCCGTTGGACTTCTCGAATATGAACTTGAACGTCTCCTCGTATCCCGCGGGCTGTCCCGCCTTGAGGTCCCAGAAGACGAGCTGGTTCGAGTACCCCATGACGCGGACGGGATAGGCCTTGGCCGCGCGCGGCATGGGCGGAGCCTCGTAGAAGAAGGTGTATTTCACGCTGAAGGCGGGGAGGCTCTTCCCCTTGTAGTCCCGCTGGCCGAGATACTCGTAGGAGGCGACGAAGGGGATCCTGAAGGGCTCATTGATGCCGTACTCCACGCGGAGGTCGTGCCGCTCCTCGCCGGGCGCGGTCCAGGTATCGCCGGGCTTCAAGTCGCGGTCGGGGAAGTACGGGACGTTCCGGACGATCGGCATGAAATAGCGATCCTCGATCTCGTAGGCCCCGAAGGCGTCACGCCAGTAAACGGAATCGTAGTCGGTGGTGATGAGGAAAACGTCCCCGGTGCCGGGCTTGCGCTCCGAGGTCGAGAAATTGCCCTTGATGTGGCCCCGCCCGCCCTCGGCCTGGTCGACCTCCCAGGAAACGCGATTGAGGATCTCGACGTCCCCCGCGAATTGGCGGTCCACGTGGATCCGTTCCTTGGTGTACGAGAGGACGCGGAATTTATCGCCCTTCCTGTAGGCGAAGGCGAAACGCTCCGCCGCGAGCGATGCGCAGGAAAGGGCGAGGACGGCGAGCGCGGCGATTCGGCGGCTGTTCTTCATGGCGCGGTTCCCCCTTGTCATCATCGGCCGCGTCCGCCCGGCGCGGGACCTTATCCTGAAAAGATACCGCGCAGGGGGCGCTCCGCACACGGCGTTCGGGGAGAAGATGAGGAGAATTCCCTCCGGGGAGCCCGCCTCAGTCCCCGGGCTTCGGGGCGCGGCGCCTGAGGGCGAACAGGGCCAGGAGCGCGAGGACCGCGGCCACGAGGACGATCGCTCCGTTGAAGAGGGCCTTGGCGGCCTTCGGGGCGCCCGCCGCCTTCCCGGCCGGACGCTCCGTCACGGGGCCGAGGGCGAGGGGGACGCGCTCGACGTCGGCGAGGAATTCTCGCAGCTCCGCCAGATCGTAGCTCGGCGCTTCGGAATCGGGCTTGCCGAAGAGGATCGCGTAGGTTTTGGCCGGATCGGCCTCGAAGACGAGCTTGGCCGCGCGATATAGGACGCGGACGCCCCGGACCTCCAGGGGGTCGTCGTCGCCGTTGTGGATGACGACGAACACCTTCGACCCGATCCGCGGTTCGTCGACCAAGTCGACGCGGTCGATGAGGAGATCGTCGCCGGCGCGGGCGATGATCCCCTGCTCCCTGACGGTCCCGTCCGACCCCTTCGACTCGACGTCGACGCGACGCCTGAAACGCCCGGGAGCCTCTATGAAGACCGCGTCGGCGAAAAGCCCCGGAGGCGCGTCGTACTCGAGGACCGTGTCCTTTTCCCGTTCCGTGCGCGAGGCGAGCCTAAGCGCCGCTTCCCGGATGAAGGGACGGGACTCCTCCTTCTCCGCGTCGTATTCCGCCATGAGCGCGCAGGGCCGCACCCCCTCCGTCCCCGATACCGCCGTGAGCCTGAAATGGTTGAAGTCGACGGTCGGGCCCAGGTCGATGAAGGACTTGAGCGTCCCCTCGAACTCGTACGCGCTGTCCTCCTTGATGAGGGTCCAGTCGCCGTCATCGCGACGTCCTTCGACCTGGATCTGGATCGAGTAGGGCTTCTCGGCGTCGATGCACAGGGTCAGCCGGTTCACGGGCCCGATGCCGTCCAAGGATCCCGGGTCGATCTGGAAGATGGCGGACGGCCGCGGATTATCCTTTTCTCCGACTACGCCGCGCCAGGTCTCCCTGAGCGGATAGCTCTTGAAGTCCTTGAGCTTCATGCCCACCGCGCGCTCGACGAGGTAGGGGACGAGCTTCCCCTTGCCGTCCGACACGCGGACGTCCGCGAGCGTTTCCGCGGCGCGGGAAAGGACCTCCGCGTCGAGCTCGACCTCCGCGAGGAAGGGTTTCCCGTCCTTGGACCGCTCGGGCATGGCGACCATCCGCGAAAACGCGTAATCCGCCGCGGCTTTCGCCGGGATCTTCCCCGGCGCGGCCGCGAGGAACGCGGCGCTCGAGGCGACCGCGATGGCCGCCGCGACTATCCTCGGATCAGCCGTTCGCATCGTTTTTTCCCTCCGTTTTTCCATCATTCTTCTCCAATACGGTTTCCTTGAGCTTCCTGTCGATCTTGGCGTAGCCCCAGGACACTCCGATGAGGGCGAGCCCGAGGACGAGGAAGGCTATGATCTTCCCGAGGATGTCGGTTTCCCTGAAGACGCTCGCGAAGAGGATGATCATCGCGATGCCGATGAAGCCGAGCCCGAGGAAGCGGATGTACGAGTATCGCCGCCTGAAGCCGATCCAGATGCAGGCCACCGCCTCCGCGAAGAGGACGACCGCGAGGAGGATGTCCTTGGGGACGCCGTACGATTGGCAGAGCACGAAGGCGCCCAGGCACTCCGCGGCGATGATCGCGGTGAGGAGGGGATAGAGCTCGGCGTCCTTCCCCGATTTCCTGAAGGCCTTGGAGAGGAAGTACCGCGCGTCCAGCACGATGCCGGCGTTGAGGGCGACGAGGGCGACCGCGGAGAGCGCCTTCACGGCCATCGGGTGCGGTCCCTCCAGATCGAGCCTGTCGGGGTCGAGGGTGGCGAAGCCCGCGATCGCGTCGCCGATGACGAGGAGGACGTACCCGATCCAGCGCGCGGGGCGATCCGCGGCGAGGGGGGTCCTCCGCGCGAGGGAGCTCGCGAGCCTGAAGGAGAGGCTGATGCCCGCTATGACGACGAACCACCACGCGCGGTCGGAGAAGGCGTCGGCCACGGCGTCGGAGCGCAGGTAGAGCAGGTTGAGCCAGGTCGGGACCGCGTGGAGCGAGAAGGCGACGAGGTTCGGGATCGCGACGTAGGAGAGGACCCTCGCGGCCTTCCCCCTCGTCGATGCCGGGCTCAGGGCGCCCCTCCCCCGCTCGAACGCGAAATAGAGCGAGAGCCCCGCGAGCGCCGCGGAGAGCGCGAGCCACTTCAGGCCGAACATCGGGATGACGCCGAAGAGCGGCGGCGCCTCGAGGAGGTACGCGTAGACGAGGCCCTCGAACTGGAGAGGAAGGTCGACGACGATGAAGGCTCCCGCGCAGAGGCCGAGGAGGACCCATCCCCCGATCTCGGCGATCCTGATTTTCAGTTTGTAGCCGAAGACGGCGAGGAGGACCGCCTCCGCGAGCCAGCCTAAGGACATCCAGATGACGCCGAATTGGAAGGGCACGGCGAGCGCCGCGAAGGCGAGCGAGGTAAGGAAGAAGATGGCTCCCGGCCTCCGCCCGCGTTCCCGGGAGAGCCCCGAGAGGAAACCCGCTCCCAGGTAGGCGGCCGCGAAGCCCAGGGAGAGGAGGCCGTAGCGGTCGTCCCAGCCGAGGCGATGGAAGAGCGCGTAGACCAGGACCGAGGCGATCGCCGTGTCCAGGCCGAGGAGGACGAGGTCCATGGCCTTGGGGTCGCGCTTCCTGAACAGCGCGCGGAGGAAGACGCTCGCGAGGAAAGTCCCGAAGGAAAGGGCGACGCAGGCCAGTCCCGCGAGCGGCGATGGCGCGTCCATGACCAGGAAGGAGATGGAGGGCGTCCCGAGCGCGAAGAGGATGTAGGTCGCGATCGGCCAGTCCTTGGCCAGGCCCACGCCCATCACGAGGGCGTTGAGGAGGAGGAGGTAGCCCATCGCGTAGTAGTGCTGGTTCCCCTCGAAGCCGAAGGCGACGAGGAAGGCCGCGAAGGGAAGGTAGCCGCCGACGGCGGAGAGGCAGAGCACGGTCCGGGAGGAGTACCGGAGCGAGAGCAGCACGGAGGCGATCGTGATGAATACGCAGACGGCGAGCGCGGGAAGTATCCCGAGGATGGCCTCCCCATCGTACTTGAGCACGAAATGCCCGAGGAAGGCCGCGAGGTACAGCACCGCTATGCCGCCTCCGAGGAATATCTCGTGGAGGGGCGCCTTCTTCTTCCGGTAGAGGAACTCGCCCGCGCCCACGAGGAGGGCGCCGAGGAGGAAGATGAGGGCTCCCTTGACGTAGGCGTTCACGAATCCCCGGGCCCAATACCCGAAAAGCGCGACCGCGACGACGACGAGGAAGATGCCGATGCGCCCGAGCCATCCGGCTCCCAGCTTCATCTCGAGGCGATTGCGCCTCGCCCGCTCCGCGACCACGGCCTCGTCCACGGGCATGGCCGCGAGCCCGGCGCGCGAGGCCTCCGCCTCGGCGGCGAGGCGCTTCTCCTCGGCGGCGAGCTCGGCGCGCCTCCGCTCCGCCATGGCGGCCGCGCGCTTCTCGAGGGCCTCGATCTCGCGGAAGAGGCTCCGCGCCTCGTCGGTCGCCGCGTCGCGCGTCGCCGCCTCGAGGGCCCTGGCCCGGCGCTTAGCCTCGGCCTCCAGCCCCGAGAGGACGCCCTTGCCGGCATTTCCCGCGGCGCGGAAATACGCGTCGGTCTTGTCCTTGGAGAGCCTCAGGACAGCGAGCTTCTCGTCGACGAGCTGTTCCCGGAGCGCGTTCCGCGCGAGGCTCGCCTCGCGTTCGAGGGCCGCGAGCCTCTTTTCGCGCTCGGCGAGCGCCGAGCGGAGCCCTTCCGCCTCGATCCTGAGCCGCGCGAGCTCCGCGGCGGCGGGCTCGCGCTCGGCGGCGTCGAGGAGGGATATCACCTCCGCTATCGCGTTTCCCTGCGCGCCCGAGAGCGCCGCGAGACGTTCCTTCGCGTTCCGTATCTCGTCCATGCGGTCCTCCCGCCCGGCCATCGCGCGATCGGCGCCGAGCCAGGGAAGGATAGCCCCCCGGAGGACGTAACGCAAGCGCGGACGGTCGAAGCGGCCGGAACGCGCGCGTCCGTCC
>CAYNQK010000003.1:31209-74667 GCA_964399285.1 uncultured Spirochaetales bacterium
GCGTCCGGCGACGAGCTCGCGTCCGGCGACGAGCTCGCGTCCGGCGACGAGCTCGCGTCCGGCGACGAGCTCGTGCCCGCTTGCCCGCTCGATGGCCATAGCGTAGGCTTTAAGCGTGGACGAACCGAACGCCCCGGACGGGCCCCGAACGGATTTCAGGATCTCGGCGATCACGAAGAAGGGGGCCCTCGGCCTCGCCCTGCGAGTCGCCGGCCCCCTCCTGGACCGGATGCTCGGCATCCGCAAGCTGAGGCTGCTCTTCGAGCGGAAGGGCTTCCGCGGCCTCGAGAAGCGCGCCTTCCTGACCCATTTCATCAAGACCCTCGGGATCGACAGCGACCTTCCCCCGGGGGACCTCACGCGCTTCCCGGCGACCGGCCCCTGCATCGTCGTGGCCAACCATCCGCTCGGCGGCCTCGAGGGCATCATCCTCGCGGAGATACTCGGGCGCGCGCGGCCCGATTTGAAGATCATCGGGAACCTCATGCTCTCCTTCGTGCGGGAGCTCTCGGATTATTTCATCTTAGTCAACAACATGGTCTCGGGGCACAAGCGCAACGTGAGGAGCCTCGCCGAGGCGTCCAGGTGGATCCGCGAGGGCCACTGCCTCGTCGTCTTCCCAGCGGGGCGCGTCGGGCTCTACAGGCCGGACAAGGGCTACGTGACCGACGAGCCCTGGGACAGGATCGCGCTGAGCCTCAGCCTCACCACGGGCGCCCCCGTCGTTCCGGTTTTCATCGGCGCCTCGTCCTCCAGGCTCTTCAGCTTCCTCTGCCGTTTCATCTACCCCATGAAGCTCCTCCTCCTCGTGCGGGAGTTCATGGACAGCTTCGGGAAGACGGTCGCGTTCCGGATCGGGAATCCGATACCGACCTCGCGCTTCGAGGGAATGCCCCGCGCGTCCGCGAACGCCTACCTCCGCATGAGGGTCTACCTCCTCGCCGATCCCGCGGGTCGCGCCGATCCCGATGCGCGCGCGCATTCCTCGGCTCGCGCCGAGGCGGCGGCGGCGCTGATCGCGCTCGTCGCGGGCCGAGCGGAAGGGGCCGGCGGAAGCGGCCGCTCGCGTCCCAAGAAAAAACGGAAGCGGCTATACGAGGCCGCGCTTCATCCCGAAGTCGAGGATTACGTCGATCTGCACGGACTAGATCCCGAGGAGCTCGCCGACCTCGTCCACGAGCTGGATAGAGGCGCCCCCGATAGCCGCTCCGAGGCGGGGCGTCCCGCCGTTCAACGCAGGACGTAGACGAAGAGCACCCCGATGTAGGCGACCGCCGCGAGGGCGTGGCTCAGGATGGTCATGGAAAGGCGCTTGAACCGATCGTAGAGGATGGCCCAGAGGAAACCGGCGGCCGTGATTCCCGCCATCATGACCGCGAGGGCGGCGGGGCTCGTCACGAGCGCGGACATCACGAAGATATGCTGGGCCCCGAAGACGAGGGCCGGGAGGCCGACGGCGACCCAGCGCGGCTTCGCGCCCGCGAGCGTCGAGGAGAGGTGGGCCCTCCAGAAGAGCTCCTCCGCGGCGCCGTTGAGGACGAGTCCCGCGGCGTAGAGATAGGCGATCGGCCCCGGCGTGATGCCCCAGAGCCTAATCACGCGATCAGGGTCGCTACCCGCGAGGAACGCCTCCCCCGCGACGATGAACGAGGCGACGATGATCCCGCCTATGGCCGCTCCGGAGCCGAGCCCGACGAGGGCCTCCCGGAAACCGAAGGGCCTGAGCCCCAGGCGCTCGAGCGCCCCTCCCCCGGCCCGTTCCCGGGCTGCGCCGATCCGCGCGAGGGCGAGCGGCAGGACGATGCAGCAGCCGAGGGTGTAAAGGACGAAGGAGATCGCGAGGCTCTTAAGCAGGAAGAGGCTGGCCCACTGGGCGGCGATGGCGACGGCCATGGCCGCGACCGCGCGGAGGTATCGTTTCATCGCTCGATAGTACGGCCCGGGACCCGCGGCGCCAAGAGGCCGGGCACTCGTGCCCGGCGGCCGGCTATGCTACAATGGCGGGGATCATGGACGAATTCTCCCGTCTCAGGACAGGTTGGGCCTTCATCATCTCCTTGGCCGCGTTCACAGCGGTGCTCGCGGCCCTCGCCCTGCCCGGAATGGTGAAGGGCCGCGTCCTCGAGGCGGGCTGGGAATCCTACGAGGACGGAGCCTGGAAGCCCCTGAAGCTTCCGCTCGTGAAGCTCGTGAGAACCAGGGAACCGGGGACGGTGATCGTCCGGACCCGCGTCGAGGCGAAGCCGGGAGACGTCCTCTACGTGCCCAGGCCGCGAGCGCAGTACCTCCTCGTGACATGGCGCGGAAGGGAGATCCTCGAAGCATCGACCCCCGCGTCGATGTCCGGAAACCTCTGGAACCGCATCCACTCGATCGAGCTCGAAGGCCCCGGAAGCGGAGAGCTCGTCATCACGATCTCGGCCGACCGCACCATCGGCCTGCCGCGCGCGCCCTTCATTTCGGACAAGGCTTCCGTGAAGGCGCGGATCGGCATGGCCAATTTCATCGCCCGGGAGCTCTTCTACGTCGGTATCGGGACCCTCGTCTCCCTCGGCCTCCTCCTCGTCGTCCGCGCGGTGAGGCGCCGGGAGGGCCTCTCGGCGGGCGCCCTCATCGGGATCGCCTGCCTCACGGGCATCGTCTACCTCATGGATTTCACGTACTTCGAGGACCTCGGATCGCGGACGGCCCTCTTCTGGGAGAAAAAGATCGCGCTCTCCTCGGGATACGCCTGCGCGCTCTGCTACGCCCTGGGCGCGGAGAAATTCCTCACGGGCGGGATCAGGCGGGCGAAGTACCTGGCCATCCCCACGGCCCTGTCCATCCTGGTCATGATCGGCTCCTGGACGCAGTTCATATTCTGGAACGCGGTCAACGTCCTCAACCTGATCCTCCTTTGCGACATGGCCTTCCTGGTATTCATCCTCCTCCGCGAGGACAGGCGCGGGCTGGGGCTCCACCTCCCCGGCTTCTTCCTCGCCTTCAGCATCATCCAGCTCCTCTCGGTGTTCATCTTCAACCTCTCCCTCCCCCTCGTGATCCAGTACGCCGTCATCCTCAACGGCATCTTCCTGGGCGTGGTGACGGCGCTCAATCCGGCGGAACCGGAGCTCAGGGAAGGCCAGCCCGCGTCCGGCGCCTCGGTCCGCGATTCGCTCACGGGCCTGCCCGACCGGTTCTGGCTGGACCGCGTCCACATGCGCGGCCCCGGATCGGTCGCGGCCATCGGCGTGAAGGGCTACCACGCGACCGTGGCCAAACTCGGGCAGTCGGCGGGGGACAAGGCCGTGCTCACGCTCGCCGACGTCCTCAAGGAACAGCTCAGGAGGTCGGACGTGGCGATCCGCATGGACAGCGACCTCTTCGTGGTCATGATGGAGGCGGTCGAGGAGGAAGGGGCCCTGCGGGCGATGGCGCGCGTCTCGGACGAGTTCTCGCGCAAGGAGACGAACGCGGGCCTGCGCCTCTGCTATTCCATCGGTTCGATGGGTTCGAACGCGGCCGACTCGGCGGAGGAGGCCATGCGCCGCCTCGAGCTCTCCGACGAGCGCCAGCGCGCCCAGGCGGCGGCGCACCCCGCGGGCTGAACGCCGCCGCGCGGAGCCCCCGTCCGCCAGGGCCCGATGATCGCCGAGCCGCCCGTCAGTCCTTCCGCCCCGTCCAATGCGCCATCGACGACGTCACGCCGAGGAGCTTCGAGATGGCGTTGAACCACGAATTCGGCAGAATCCCCTTCAACCAGGGCACGAACTTGACCATGAAGGGCTCGAGGATCATGTAGCGATTCTTCTTGAACATCCGGTACGCCTTCGCCACCAAGGCCTCCGGCTTCAGCATCGGGAAGAGTAAGGGCGCCTTCACGCCGGCGAACATCCCCGTGTCCACGTAGGACGGGCAGAGGAGCGTGAAACGGATATCCCGCAGGCCGAGCTCCCTCATCTCCAGCTTGAGCGATTCGGTGAATCCGATGAGGCCCCACTTGCTCGCGTTGTAAGGCGCCATGAAGGGGGTGCCGATGATGCCCGCGGCGCTCGCGACGTTCACGAAGCGCCCCTTCTTCCGCTCTATCATGCCGGGCAGGAAGACCCGCGTGACGACCATGGCGGCCACGAGGTTCACGTCGATGATGGCTTTCTGGCGCTCCACGGGAAGCTCCGCGAAGGGGCCTCCGGCCACGATCCCAGCGTTGTTCACCACCACGTCCGCCGGACCCGACCTCTCGGCGGCCCGGGCGACGGCCGCGGCGTCCGTGACGTCCACGGCCAGGGCCGCGACCCTTCCGGGATAAGCCTTCTCGAGTTCGGCCTTCGCCGAAGCGAGCATGGCCTCATCGCGGTCCCAGAGGGCTACCGACGCCCCGTCCGCGAGGAAATGGCGGGCCCAGAGGAGGCCCATGCCCCTCGCTCCCCCCGTGACGACTACCCTCGCGCCCTTCAGGTCCATCATGCCCGCCCCCTTCCGCGCGCGCGAGCGCGCCGCCGGGATTCAGCCTAGCATAGGCAGCGGCCGCGAGGAAGCGCGAAAACCCGACGCGGGAAACTCAGCGATACGGCCCGAAGGGCGCCGCCGGTATGCCGGAGGCGTCGGTCAGGGTGGGCACGAGCTCGAGCCGGCGGCAATGACGCGCGTGCTCGGGGCGTCCGCCGTCCCGGGTCAGGACCACGGAGTTTCCCTCTATCCTCGCCGCCGCCGGCTTGAACGCCCCGTCGGGACCGGCGAGCTCGAAGCCCGCGGGGGGATTCCCGTCCGCCGTCCTAAGCCCGCCCGGAGCGCAATCGAATTCGAGCCGCGCTCCGTCCTTCGCGAGCGTGATGCGCCGGAGGCGCGGTCCCCGGTCCAGGACGCCTTTCCGCCCGTAGGTCCGCCTGAGCGCGATCCGCGCGAGGCGTTCCCCGACGGGCTCTTTCCTGAGCGGGTGGATATCGACGAGGTCGCCGACGTCCATCGTGGAGGCCATCGCCGTGCCCGGGATGCGGGCGGCGGCGGCCTGCGCCTCCCAGAAATCGAAGAGCTTCGCGTCGTCGCCGTACTTCCAAGGGGCGATCTGGACGAAATAGAGCGGAAGCCGCGGACTTTCGAAGGTTTTCCTGAACGACCTGAGCAGCGCGCGCGTCATGCCGACGTAGGCCTCCCCGTCGTCCCAATTGGATTCCCCCTGGTACCAGATGACGCCGCGGAAGGCCATGCCCCGGAAGGGACGGACCATCCCGTTCCAGAGCGTGGCGGGCTTTAGGGAGTCGTATTCGGTGCAGCCCGCGAAGGGATGCGCCGCGCCGGACCCGGGGCCCCCGGCGGCCCGCCATGCGGCCTCGCCGCGTTCCCATTCGGCGCGCGCCTCGTCGAGGAGGGCATTGCCGCGCAAGTACTCCGGCTTGATGAAGGGCTGTATCTTGGCGCCGCCGAACGCCGACTGCACGAGGCCGACGGGAATGCCGAGCTCGCCGACGAGGCGTTTCCCGAAGTAGTACGCGACGGCGGAGAATCCGCCCCAGCCGCCCTCGAGGACGCTCTCCCGGGTACAGCGTTTCCACGCGCCGCCAGCGTCCTCGGCGGGCACGGGAGACGGAGCCTTGGGACCGAGGTAGAGCCTGATGAGGGGATTGTCCGCGCGCTCGGCCTCGGCCGGGCCGTCCGCCACCATCGAGAGCCCGATCTCCATGTTGGATTGGCCCGAGCAGAACCAGACCTCGCCCACGACCACGTCGCGGATTACCGCGAAGCCGTCGCGGATTACCGCGGAGCCGTCGCGGATTACCGCGGAGCCGTCGCGGATTACCGCGGAGCCGTCGCGGATTACCGCGTCGACGGAGCTCGCATCGGATCCGCCCTCGATGACGGAGGCGCGGAGCTCGCGGGGCTCGGCGCTCGCCGCGAACGCGGGGAGACGGACGCTCCATTCGCCGCGCGCGTCGACCCTGGCCGTCCTGGCCGCGCCGCCGAACTCGACGCGAACGCGCGCGCCCGCGGGCCCGTATCCCCTCACGAACGCGGGTTTCCCCCGTTGAAGCACCATGCCGTCCCCGTACGACGGCGCGAACGCGATCTTTCCGGTCATGAGTCCCCCCGCGCCAGTATACGCCATCATTCGTCGTAGGGATCAAGGGCCGGACCCGGCGCGTCCGCGGAGCCGAAGCTTCGGCCGAGCCGGCGCTTCCTTGAAGCGCGCGGCCCTTCCTGGTAGAATCGGTCGACACATGGGACAGATAACGACCGAAAGCATCATGGTCTTCGACCTTCTCCTCAAGTTCCTCTCCGAAGACGATTGGAACCCCCAGAAGCTCGAGGACAAGTTCATACTCAAGATGGGATTCAAGGGCAAGAACGGCCACATGACCTGCTTCGCGCAGATCGCCGGCGAGTACGACCAGTTCGTGTTCTACGCCTGTTCGCCGCTCGGGACGCCGGAGGAAAAGCGCGCCGAGATGGCGGAGTTCGTCGCCAGGGCCAACTACGGCATGCGCATCGGCAACTTCGAGATCGACATGGGCGACGGGGAGATCCGGTACAAGAGCTCGTTCGACTTCGAGGGCTTCCAGCCGACGAACACGCTCTTCCGGAACAGCATCTACCCGGCGGTCAACATGATGGACAAGTACCTTCCGGGGATCATGGCCGTCCTCTCGGGGGCCAAGACGCCCGACGAGGCCATCAAGATGATCGAGGGCGAGAAATAGGCCGCCCCTCCGCTTAGGGCGTCAGGGCGGCCGGTGAATGGCGGCGGAACCCGCGCCATGGCGCGATTCGCCGGTTATCGATTAGATGGCGCCGATGACCTTGAGATAGTTCCTGGCCTCGGCGGCGACGTCGGGGCGCGCTGGCTTCTCCGCGGGAGCGCCCTCCTTCGCCTTCGCCTTCTCGATCATGCCCATGATGAAACGCTCGAAGCCGGTCAGCTTGCCCGAGTCCAGCCAGCCCGGGAGGTAGGCGGTCCGAGCGGAGCCCCGCCTGAAGGCCTCGGGGATGGACTTGTCTATGGCGCCCTTCGTATCCTCGCCCTTCGCGAGCCCGCAGAGGAAGAACGACAGCTCCTTGCCCCCGAGCTCGACGGACCTTCGCGCGAGGAATTTCCTGAAGGCCGGGCGGGCGGACCCCGCGTAGACCGAGGAACCCAGGATGATCCGCTTGAAGGCGCCCAGGTCCGCGGACGCGGCCTCCCTGGAGTCCAGGTCCATGGCGCGCGCGCCCGGCCCCAGTTCCTTCGCCATGGCCTCCGCGTAGGCCCTCGACGCGCCGTGCTTGGACGCGTACCCGATCAGTACAGACATGATTTCCTTCCTTCCGTCCTCCCCGCGGCCTTCCTGTGGGCGGCCCCGGTATCCGGGCGCCGCCCCTCTCGTGCCCGAACGGGCGCGGGGGACCGTCCGAATATATCCGTTCAAGGGGCCGGAGCCAAGCGGAAACGGCCTGGACGCGGGCGGGCGGCCGGAGAGATCGCCGCTCGCGCCGCCTGAGGGCCGGGATTCTCGAAGCGGACCTTGATGCGCCCGCCGCGCGCCGCTACAGTAGAGCTGAAGGGAGCGTACGCGGAGTGCTTGAAAACGGGCGCCACTTCGGGGAAAAGCTCAGGCTCGTGCGCGAGCGCAAGAAACTCACCATGCGGGAGGTCGCGGAACGCGCGGGCGTGAGCGAGAGCATGGTCTCCCAGATCGAACGAAACAAGGTCTCCCCGGCCCTCGACACCCTCCTCTCCCTCGTGGACGTCCTCGAAATCGACATCGAGTACCTCTTCGCCGACTACAAGCGCGAGCGTTCCGTGAACCTCGTGCGGCGGGCGGATAGGGAGCGCGTGGTCACCAAGTCCGCCGTGTACGAGCGTCTCTCGCACATCGGGGAGGCCGACGAGCCCCATGGCATCGAGGCGTACATCCTCGAAATACCTCCCGGCGGCGAACGCGGCTCCTCGGAGTACGGGCACCCGGGCAAGGAGCTCGGCGTCGTCATCCAGGGCGAGGCGGAGTTCTCCATCGGATCCAAGGCCTACGCGCTCTCCGAAGGGGATTCGATCTCCTTCCGGTCGGACTCGCCTCACGTCATCAGGAACTCAGGCAAGGGTCCGCTCAAGGCCTTCTGGATCATCACCCCGCCCAAGCACGAGATCTAGCGAACCGCGGAATAGCCGGCGCGTTCCGCGATCGGCCGCTCAGGGCGCCTCCTCGCCCGCCTTCGTCCGGCCGGGAACCCGGCTCCCTTCCCTCTCCTCGAGGGCGAAACTCAGCTCGACCACGGCGCCTCCCGTCGCGGGATCGTTCGAGCAGGCGATGCCGCCCTTCCGCCTCCGGGCGAGCGCCCGCGCGACCATGAATCCCAGACCGCTCGCCTTCTCGGGATCGAAGCCCTCGGGGAAGCCGCGGCCGTCATCGCGGATCTCGAGCGATACCCGGCCTCGGCCGCCGCGCAAGGCCACGTCGATCCGGGGGCAGCCCCCCTTGGAGCGACCGTGCTTGCAGGCGTTCGAGACGAGCTCGTTCAGGATCAGGCCCATGTCGACGCAGAAATCGATCGGGACGCTGAGCCGGTCGATCCCCTGATCGAAGGCCAGCGACACGGGATCGGTCCCGTAGCTCCGCTCGAGGAGGCCGACGAGCTCGCGGAGGAAGGCTCCGAGGTCGATCCTGTCCGCCGATACGGCCCCGTAGAGCATCTCGTGCACCAGGCCGATCGAGCGGATGCGCGTCCCGAGGGCCGCGAGGGCCGCGCGCTCGCCCTCGCCGCTCGATCGCCGCTCCTGCAGCGCGATGATGCTCGACACCACCTGGAGGCTGTTCTTCACGCGATGGTTGACCTCCCGGATGAGGAGGTCCTTCTCCGCCACGAGGCTCTCGAGCCGCTTCCTCGCCTCGTCGTTGGCGGCGAGCTCGCCCTGGAGGAGGCCGTTGGCCTCGCTCAGCTCCGCCGCGAGGGACTCAGCCCGCTTGAAGGCGCCGTTCGTCCGCCTCGCCTGGATGAAGGCCTGCGCGGAGATGAAGGCGACCAGGCCGAGGGGGATCATGTCGAAGGTCGGGAGGCGGAAGGACGAAAAGAGGACGTCATTCCCCACGGCTCCGAAAAGCAGCACGCCTCCCGCCACGAGCACGACCCCGTCCCAGCGCCTGACGGGGAGCACCCGCGTGAAGTGGAGGAAAGCCGTCGAGACGGCCTGGACGACGAGGACGGCGTAGATCCCGTAGACCGTCCTCGTGAGCAGCGGCAGGGGCATGAAGGGCAGGGCCAGGAGGAAGGGCGCCGAGAGCGCAGCGAGGGCGAACCGCGGCCGCTTCGGCAGGGCGAAAGGGAAGAAGGAACCGAAGTACAGGGTGAAGAGGGGAGGAGCGGCGATGGCCGTGAGGTACTCGAGCCTGATCACGGCTCCGAAGGGTATCCCCGGGAACATTTTCCCGAAGAGGTACTCGCCCGTAACGACGGTCCTCAGCGCGACCACGAGGACGAAGAGCCCGAACCAGAGCTGGCTCGGTTCCTTCCTCCGGAACAGGTAGTGCACGATCGCGTTCGAGCCCATGGCGACGAGGACGCCGAGGAGGATGAGGGTCGCCATGTCGGAATAGCGCTTCGCGATCTCCATGTCCAGCCGGTCGCCCAGGACGAGCGAGTACCACATCCCGCCGGTCCGGTATTCCCAGTTGGACACCCTCGCCTCGATCACGAGCTCCCGGCCGAGGCCGTTAAGGTAGACGCAGTCCGCGTCGTATTCCGGGACCGACGTTTCCGGCGAGGGTCCGGCCTTCCCCGCCTCGTCCACGAGGCGGCCGTCCGCGTAAAGCGCGAAGGCCGTCGCCATGGTCCTGTTCCTGAGGCCGAGCTCCCCGCAGCCCTCGGGCAGGAGGACCGTGAGCCGGTATGAGGCGTAGCCCATGCCCCGCTCCGCTCCGGCGTCGCTCCCGCTCCAATGATCCGGCACCTCCCGGAGCGAGGAGGCGCCCGAAGGCAGGCCGTCGTTCCCGAGGGGCGCGAAGGCCCACTCGCCCGAGAGCGTGACGGGTCCCCGCCGCCCGAAGTCCCAGGAGCGGAGGTCGATCACGCCGCCCTCGGCGCGCGGAGGCCGCCCCGCGCCGCCTCTCCCGCAGGAAGCGAGGGCGGCGAATGACGCGAGGAGGCATGCGATCATGCATGGAACGGCGCGGAATCGTCGGGCCGCGCGCCCGAGCGGGACCATGCCCGTAGGATAACCTATTTCCCCGCGGCGCGCACCGGCCTTCCTTGACATTCCCTCCCCGCCGTACGAAGATGCCCTGACGCGCCTCGCGCGTACGACGCCCCGGAGGCCACGTGGTCCGATACTTCATCAGACGCCTGCTCCTCATCGTGCCCACGTTCCTGGGAGTCACCGTCGTCATCTTCGCCATCACGCGCTTCGTGCCGGGAGGGCCGATGGAGCGCGCCATCCAGGCGCGGCGGTTCTCCGCGTCGGAAGGCCCGGCCGGCCCGCAGAGGCCCGGCGCGGGGCGGCCGAGCGGAGAGAAGCTGAGCGAGCGGCAGCTCGAGCAGCTCAAGAAATTCTACGGGCTGGACAAGCCCGTCATCCCCGCGTACCTCGAGTGGCTCGGCAAGATCATGAGGCTGGACTTCGGCAAGTCCACGCGGTACGGCGACCCGGTCCTCCCGTCCATCGCCAAGCGCATCCCCGTCTCTCTCACCTTCGGCCTAGTGTCCCTGACGCTCGTCTACCTGGTGACCATCCCCCTCGGCATCGCCAAGGCGCTGAGGCACCGGACCCTCTTCGACAACGCGACATCCGCCGCCGTCTTCATCGGCTACGCCCTCCCCGGATACATCGTCGGCATCGTCCTCCTCTCCGTGTTCTCCTTCAAGCTCGGCTGGTTTCCCCTCGGGGGCTTCCAGTCGCCGGGCTACGCCTCGCTCGGCTTCCTCGGGAAGCTCGCGGACCGCTTCAACCACATGTTCCTCCCCATCATCGCCTATACCCTCGGGGACTTCGCGATGCTGACCCTCGTGATGAAGAACAACCTCATGGAGAACATGGCGGCCGACTACGTGAAGACGGCGATGGCCAAGGGCAGGACCTTCTCCGGCGCCATGTGGCTCCACGCCTTCCGCAACAGCCTCATCCCCATCGCCTCCGGGCTCGGCGGAATCATCATGGTCTTCCTCGCCGGGTCCTTCCTCATCGAGAACGTCTTCAACATCCGCGGCATGGGCATGCTCGGCTACTCGGCCCTCGTGGATCAGGATTACCCCGTGGTCATGGGCATCCTCTCCATCACCGCCTTCCTCTCCATGGTCGCGAACGTGCTGAGCGACCTCATCGTCTCCCTAGTTGATCCCCGGATAAGGTTCGGCGCATGACGAAGCGGCCACTCCTCCCCCTGGACCCCCTGACGCGCATCCGCGTCGAGCGCTTCAAGTCCATCAAGCGCGGCTACTGGTCCCTCCTCGCGGTGCTGATCCTCCTCGGGCTCTCGATTTTCGCCGAGCTCCTCGTGAATTCCCGCGCCGTCGCCGTATGGCAGGGCGGCAAGCTCCGCTTCCCCACCTACGCCCCCGTAATTCCCGGGAAAGCCTTCGGGCTCGACTACGATTACGAGACGAACTACCGCGAGCTCGCGGCGAAGCTGAAGGGCCGCGAGCCGGGATGGGTCATCCTCCCCCTCGTCCCCTTCAACGCCTTCGAACAGGAATTCCGCGAGGGCTCCTACCCGCCCTACGCCCCGTCCATCTCGACGCGGCACTACCTGGGCACCGACGCGATCGGGCGCGACATCGTCGCGCGGCTCGTCTACGGTTTCCGTATCGCCATGGGCTTCTCCCTCATCTACGTGACGGCCACCTTCCTGATCGGCGTGCTCCTGGGCTGCCTCATGGGCTACCGGGGCGGCGCCTTCGACATCGTCATGCAAAGGATCATCGAAATAATCGATCAGATCCCCTTCCTCTACGTCGTGATGATCCTCGTATCCATTTTCAAGCCGAATTTCATCCTCTTCGTTTCGATATACGTGGTATTCTCATGGACGGGAAAGACCTACGCCGTGCGGGCCATGACCTACCGCGAGCGGGAGCGCGACTACGTGGTCGCGGCCCGCGCCATGGGCGCGAGCACATGGAGGATCATCGCGAACCACATCGTACCGAACGTCCTCGTGGTGATCGTAACCATGATCCCCTTCGCCGTGTCGGGCGGCATCAGCTCGCTCACCGTCCTGGATTACCTGGGCTTCGGCCTTCCGCCGCCGACGCCCTCCTGGGGCGAACTCATCAGCCAGGGCGTATCGCAGTTCAGGACGGCCCCGTGGATCCTCTGGTCCGTGATATCGGCGATGTCTTCCGTGCTCATCATGATCGCTTTCGTGGGCGAGGGCCTCAGGGACGCCTTCGATCCCAAGAAGTTCACGGTGTATAAATAAGGCCCGGCGAACGGGCGAACGAGGGAGGAACCGATTATGGGAACCAAACGCGCATGGAAGGCACTCGGCATTCCGCTTTTTCTTCTGGCGATCCTGAACGCCTCCTGTAATGGCGAGAAATCCGATCAGGGAGGCTTCTTCGTTTCCCGCGCTCTTTCCGCGGACGAGAAGGCCATGGCATCGGAAAAAATTCCGGACTTCAATACTCCGCAGATCGAGGACAAGGCCGTGAAGGTCGCGGGCCTTCCCGAAGCACTCGCTTGGTATACTTCAAAACCGAAGAATTGGGGATCCGCGCGCGCCAAGAAGGGCGGGACCTATAATTATTTCATCTCGGAATACCCCGACACGTTCCGCACGGTCGGCCCCAACGCCAATCACGCGTACCGGCAATTCTTCAATTCATCGCTTTCCCTCGTCGAGCTCAATTACGAGACGAAGGAGTTCATGCCCGGTCTCGCGACGCACTGGGCCTTCGGGGCCGACGGGAAGACCGTCTATTACAAGCTCAACGAAAAGGCCAAGTGGTCAGACGGCGAGCCGGTCACGAGCGCGGACTACCTCTTCCTCATCAAGATGATGCGGAGCCCGAACATACAGGACCCCTGGTACAACGAGTTCTACACCACCCAGATCGTCGACGTGAAGGCCTATGGCGACTACCTCCTCTCGGTGAGCGTCTTCGCCAAGATGGGCCGCGAGGACCTCCTCCTCTACACCTCCCTCTCTCCCCGTCCCGAGCATTTCTACGGCGGCGAGATCCCCGAGGACTACGTGGACCAATACCAATGGAGGGCTGAGCCGACCACAGGTCCGTACTATCTTTCCGATTTCGAGAAGGGCGAATCGCTGACTTTCACGAAGGTGAAGGGCTGGTGGGGGCACGAGTACGGCTACAACAAAGGCCGTTTCAACTTCGATACGGTGTTCTACCGCCTTATCACCGGCGGAAACGACGTGGTGAAGAACTATTTCTACAAGGGCGAACTCGAGCAGTTCTACCTCATCATCCCCTCCGTCTGGGCGGAGGAGTCCAAGACCGAGCCATTCCAGAAGGGCTACATAGACCGACTCTATGCCAACTACGTTCCCACCCAAGGCACGACCGGCATCTTCCTCAATACGAAGGATACCCTCCTATCCAGCAAGGACGTCCGCAAGGGCCTTTACTACGCGATCAATATCCAGAAAATGATCGACACGGAACTCCGCGGCGAATACGCCCGCTTCCACAACATCGGCATCGGCCACGAATTCGCGGGCGTCAAATTTGACGATGAATCCATCCGGAAGCCCGGTTTCGATCCAGCCAAGGCGCGCGAGCTCTTCGCCAAAGCGGGCTTCTCCTCAGTCGGCCAGGACGGCATCCTCAAGAACGGAAAGGGCGACCGCCTTTCCGTCGAGCTCATCTACCAATCGCCGAACCACACGAATCGGATCGCCATCCTCAAGGAAGAGGCCAAGAAAGCGGGAGTCGAACTCAACCTCAAGCTCATGCAGCAGGGGGCCTTCGCCGCCGTAAGCCAGAAAAAGTTCCAGGCCTGGTGGGGCGGCATGAGCACGAACATGGTTCCCGACTATTGGGAGTACTTCCATTCGACGAACGCCGTCAAACCCGATACCAACAATTTCTGGGGATACGCGAATCCCGAGATGGACAAGCTCCTGGACGTCTTCAGGACCGAGGGCGACCTCAAGAAAAAAGCGGAGATAGACTTCAAAGTCCAGCGCATCGTCGACGACGAGGCGCTTGTCATCCCGACCTACTACGTCCCGTATATGCGCGGCGGCGCCTGGAAATGGATACGATTTCCAGGGTGGCTCACCAACAAGTACCATGACGATTTCTTCGAACCCTTCGCGCCGAACTCCGGCTATGGCGGGTACTTCGGCTTCATGTGGGCGGACGAGGCCATCAGGAAGGACGTCAAGGCGGCGATGAAGGCGGGAAAGGCCTTCGAGCCGCGCACCTTCACCGACACGCGCTACAAGGTCGAGTAGGCGGGGTCGGCGTGGACGGAGAGCGGCTCCTCGAGATCCAAGATGTCTCGGTGTCCTTCGACTTAGGCGGGAAGCGGGTCGAGGTCGTGAGCGGAGCGTCGCTCTCCGTCGAGGAAGGCAAGACCCTCGCCCTCGTCGGGGAGTCCGGCTGCGGGAAGAGCGTGACGGCTTCCTCGGTGATGCGCCTTCTCCCGCACCCGCACGGCCGCGTCACCGCGGGCTCGATCCGCTTCAAGGGCCTGGACGTCCTCGCCCTCCCGCTCGAGAAGATGCACGAGCTCCGCGGCGGCCGCATGGCAATGATCTTCCAGGAACCCATGACCGCCCTCAATCCCGTCCACCGCTCGGGAGACCAGATCCGCGAGATCTTCGAGCTCCATCGGGACGACGTGCCGAAGGCGGAGCGCGGGCGGGAGATCCTCGCCCTTCTCGAGTCCGTGGACATGCCCTCGCCCTCCGAGCGCGCGAGGGCCTATCCCTTCCAGCTCTCGGGCGGCATGCGCCAGCGCGTGATGATCGCCATGGCCCTCGCCGGGAAGCCGGAGCTCCTCATCGCGGACGAGCCCACGACCGCGCTCGACGTCACCGTCCAGGCGCAGATCCTCTCCCTCATCCGGGACCTCCAGAAGCGGACCGGCATGGGCGTCCTCTATATCACCCACGACATGGGAGTCGTGGCCCAGATCGCGCACGAGGTGGCGGTCATGTACGCGGGACGGATCGTCGAGCGCGCTCCGGCCGAAACGATCTTCAAGGAACCCCTCCATCCGTACACCCGCGGGCTCATAGCCTCCATGCCGGCCCTTTCCTCCGTCCCCAAGGCGCGCCTTCCCTTCATCAAGGGCCAAGTGCCCTCGCCCGCCGACTATCCCGCGCATTGCCGCTTCGCCGACCGCTGCGAGCTCGCCGATGAAGGGTGCAGGGCCGCCGAACCCGAGCTCCGCGAGGAGCGCCCAGGGCACTACGCGCGCTGCTTCAAGGCGGGCCGACGATGAGCGGCGACGGAACGGCGCGAAGCCGGAACGGCGGCTCCGGCGACGGGACGCCCCTCGTCGAGGCCCGCGGGCTCGTCCAGCGCTTCAAGCAGGGGCGATACGCGGGGAAAAAAGTCGTGCACGCGCTCAACGGGATCGACCTCGCCGTCATGCCCGGCGAGACGGTCGGCCTCGTGGGCGAGACGGGTTGCGGGAAGAGCACCCTCTGCAGGGCCCTCATGCGCCTCTACAAGCCCACAGAGGGAACGGTGCTCTTCAAGGGAAAGGACATCACGAGAGCGAGCGAACGCGCCCTCAGGCCCCTCCGCCGCGACATGGGGATGATCTTCCAGGATCCCGCCGACTCGATGAACTCCCGGCTCAACGTGGGCGCCATCATCGAGGAGCCCCTCGAGATCCAGACGCGGATGACGCGGGCGGAACGGCGCGATGCCGTCCTCTCCCTCCTCCGCGAGGTGGGCCTTCCCGAGGATTCCTACTTACGCTACCCCCACGAATTCTCGGGCGGCCAGCGCCAGAGAGTCGCCATCGCGCGGGCCATCGCGCTCAAGCCCGAACTCGTCGTCTGCGACGAGCCCGTGAGCGCGCTGGACGTGTCGGTCCAGTCCCAGATCCTGAACCTCCTCCTCTCGCTCCAGGAGAGCCACGGGCTTTCCATGATCTTCGTCTCGCACGCCCTCTCGGTGGTTCGCCACATGTCGGATAGGGTGGCGGTCATGTACCTCGGCTCCGTCATGGAGCTCGCGGACTCGCTCGCCATCTACGAGAGCCCGCGCCACCCCTACACCCAGGCGTTGATCGCCGCCATCCCCGAACCCGATCCCTCGCGCAAGGAAGAGCCCATCCCCTTCACCGGGGAGATACCTTCGCCCATCGACCTGCCCTCGGGCTGTCCCTTCCGCCTCAACTGCCCCAAGCGGGCGCCCCTGTGCGAAAAGGAAAAGCCCCTCCTACGGGAAATCGCTCCGGGCCATCTCTGCGCCTGTCACTTCGCATGAGGGTTTTCACCTGATCCCCTCTCGCGCGCGAAGGGATCGCGGAGCATCGAGGTTCCGATAGCCGTTAAAGGCCCCGTTTCCTCAGATCCTCGACGATACCGATATAGACTTTCCTCACGTCGAAACCGAAGAGATTCGAGCGCCACGCGTCCACCTCGTCGGAATGGGATATTCCGCGCCAGTTCCCGCTCTCGATGAGGCCCTTCCATTCTCCCCATTTCGCGGACGACGCCGCGACGAGGCCGTCGTTGTCTCCCTCGGTGAGGCGGACGATGATCCAGAGGAAGAAGAAGATGAGGTCGCTGAAGGGACCGCGCATCTTGCCCGCGTAGGATTGGTAGAGGATCCCCGGCATGTCAGGCGTCTCGTCGTTGAAAGCTGCGCAGCCCTTCTCCGACATCTGCCGCGTCGCCATGAAGAAATCCGGCTTTCCGTCTCCATTGAAGCGGTTGAAGGCGTTCACGAAGAATGCGATGAATTTCACGACGGGCGCGGGCGCGTCATAGACCGCGTTGAGGACCTTCGACCCTAAGTGCGGAGTGGAAATGGTCGTGAGCGAGGCGACGCATTCCGCCATCCCGAGGCGGGAGATCGCGTACCTCGCATCGAGCCCGCCCTTCGAATGCGCGATGACGTTCACCTTTTCCGCTCCATCGCGCTCGAGGATGCCGAGGATCTCGCGTTTTAGGATCTCCGCGTTGTGCTCTATGGAGCCCCAGGAATCCTGCTTCCCGTAATGGATAGCGGCGCCGCGCTCCTCGAGGGCCTTCGGTATCCTGCCCCAGTAATTATAGAGGGGATGACCGTCGCGGAACCCAGTGCCATGAACGAGGAGTACGGGATACCGCGTCCGGCAACGGCCGGCTTCAATCGGATCGATCACGCGTTTTTCTGTTAATCGCAGCATATCGAACGATTATAGATCATCAGATGAGGAATCGTGAAGCGATGTTGATAGCGAATGAAGAAGATTTGAATAGAGGAGTTCGATGCGACTTGGTTAGGAGGAGATAAGCGCGATTGAACCGTTATTGATAATGATAACCATTATCAATAACAGCTTTCCATCGATACTCGCTCCCACCCCTCGGCGTTAGCCCCTATTCCGCCCCCAGAGCCTCGTCCGATACCGCAGGTTCTTGGTCGGACAGGCGTCGACGCAGAGCCCGCACCCCACGCAGGAGAGGTCGTTGACCGGCGCCCCGACGGCGGCCTTGGCCATGATGTCGATGGACATCTTGCAGGCCCTATCGCAGGCTCCGCAACGCGTGCACCTCGTGAGCCCCGTCTCCACCCGCTGTCCCGCCGCCTTGGAGAGGAAGGCCAGGGTCAGCCCCGCGGGACAGTAGTAGCAGTACGCGCGACCGCCGATGACGAACCAGAGCGCCATGAGGAGGCCCAGCTCGAGGGCGACGTACTTTATCGTCTCGGCGCGCAGCATCATGGATACGGGCACGGGCGGCTTGCCGGCGATGAGGTAGACGATCCAAAGCCCGAACAGGACGATATTGAATACGAAAATGATATTCCGCACGATGATGAGGACTTTCCTGAGGCCGGGCGCGATCCGCTTCGAGCTTCCCCCCGTCGCGTTTCCCCTCGGAAGGGGCAATGCCACTCCGAGAGTCTCCGCATGGCAGCCGTTCAGCATGCAGATCATGCTGCAGTGGAACTTCCGTCCCATGATCATAGTTCCGACGAGCGTGACCCCCTGATAGAGGAGATAGGCCCAGATCATCACCGTGGCGGAGGGGATCCCCCGCCAGTCGGGGAGAGTCGCGCCGAACGACTCGCCCGTAACGGCGAGCTGGATCGGCATCGTCGTCCAGGGGAAGGGCATGAGGGCGTAATAGATCTCCCAGTAGCCCATCGCCAGCGGGAGGATCACGAGGAGGAGGAGGCTCGAGACCGAGAAGGAAGCGAGCGTAAATTTGAGTTCCCGAGAACCGGCCTTGGCGCTCCGCCTCGCGTACCGGTAGGTCAGGAACGCACCGAGCAGTACAGTGAAGGCCCGGAAAAAATACTCGAAATAAAAATAGGCCGTTTTCCAGGCGTGCTGCGCCTCCGGGCTGAGCCGCGCCACGAATCCGTAATTGACTGAAGCAATAATCGTGGCGAGCAAGAAAAGCGCTAAGGCGAGCGCCCTGATGATTATGAGGGAGACATCCTTGGAATTGGCGTGACGCATGCGCGTACAATACGCGAGCCCCGCGTTTTCGTCAACGATGAGGCTTTCGCTCCGGACGCCCGATACCCCGCGCGCTCTTGACCGCGAAGCCCGGCGGTCCGAGAATGGGGCATCGTGAGAAGTCCAGGGCGGGGGAGAGATTATATGGACACGTCGCGCTCGATACGGATCATGTCAATCTTGATCGCCATTGTCGCGGCGACGGCGTTCTCATGTTCCGGCCCATCCGATCCCCTCATCGTCGAATCGATCCCGTCTTTCGCCGCGCCTTCCGTGGACGCCGCCTTCTCACCCTTCCGCGCCGGCGGGAAAGGCCTCGCGGATATCCCGTTCCGTCTCAGGCTCCCGTCGGGGCTCGACGCGAGTTCGATCCTCGGTAAAGGCGATCGCGCATCGCGAGGGACGCTCCCGGCGTCCGGATCCTCGTTCGGCCGGCCCCTCATCGTCTACCTCAACGGTTCGGACGTGTCGGGAAGCGACAACAGCCGCCAGCTTTCCCCGCCCGCGGCCGTCGATTTCTTCCTGTCGCCCCCGCTCGCGGACGCCATCGTCCTCGTTCCCCAATGCCCTTTCGATTCATCCTGGGATTCCCTCGCGTGGCCCTCGTCGACGCGCCCGGCGTTCCGGGAACGCCCCACCGGACCCATGCTGACCCTGCTCGCCCTCGTGCGCAGGATCGAGGATCGATACGGAATCGATCCGAAGCGAAGCGCTATCATAGGCTTCTCCCTCGGCGCCTTCGGAGCCGTCGAGGCCGTCATCCGCGCCCCGGAGCTTTTTTCCATGGCCGCGCCTATCGGAGGAGGGACCGACGCGGGGAAATTATCGAAAGCGCGGGACGTTTCATTCCGCATCTATCACGGAGAACGCGATAGCAACGTCTCCGTGACCATGGCCCGCGATATGGCGGCGGCCCTCGAGGGGCTCGGAGCGGCTTGCGAGTACATAGAGATTCCCGGAGCCGAGCACGACGTGAGGACGAGCGCCTTTACCGATCCCGGCCTCTCGTCATGGCTCCTCAATAACCCCGAGGAATGATCCGAGTCTATCGGCGTACCGGAGCGCACGGGGAAACCTCAGTCCTTGATCTTCTCTATCTTGAAAATGACCGGTCTCGTGCCATCAGTGCAGCAGGCGATGATGACGTCCTTCCGCTCATACCACATCCCGAAGTCGCCGTCCGCGAAGAAGCCGATGAGGGATTTGTAAATGTCGTCCCAGGCCCAGGAGCAGAATCCCTGCGGCATTCCCGATATGACGTCCGTGACGAACTCCTGGCCATCGCTGAACATCTCGCAGGGTCCGAGATGTTCCCTACGCTTGGCCTCGACGAACTCATCGACGAATTCCCTATTGAACGAACGCTTGAGCACCGTGATCCTGCACTTCGGCATGTCCTCACTCCTTCATATGGGGGATCGCCCTCGGCGCGAAAGCATCCCCCCGGGTCCGCTCGAAGCGTAATACAATCCATTCCCGTTGCGGAAGACGCGACGCTGAAAGGGATGACGTATCCTATACCGACGAGTCGCGAAGGATCCCGCCGAATCCGCGGGTGCCGCCGAGAAGAACTGGTCATTGGGGATCGCTAGCCTCTGGGAGGTTATGAGATTCCGGAAATCCTCGTGCCCATCCTGTTCCTCGCCCGGGAAAAGCCCGCGTCCGCCTCGGGCTCGATGCGAGTTCTCCGTGGATAGGCCCTTGCGCCGGAATGGACATAGGGTATGATCGATCCCATGAAGAAACCGTACATCGAAAACGAGACGAGGACGATCCCGCGGCTTTTCGTCGAATCGGCCCGCGAACGCGCTTCCCGCACGGCCTATCTGCATCGCGGGGGCGGCGAGGCCTTCCAGGCGACCGGATACGGTGAGCTTCTCCGCATGGTGGAGGGCTTTTCCGTCGGGCTCTCGGTCCTCGGACTCGCGGGCGGGAGGATGTTCTGCATCTCGGACAACCGCCCCGAGCTCGCCGCCTCGATCCTGGCGAGCATGGCGTCCGGCGGCATGGACGCGGAAAAGGAGAACGCGTTCCCGGCGAGCGAACTCTCGCGGATCGTCGGAATCTACGATCCTGATTTTCTCGTCCTCGATAATCAGGAGAGCTATCGGAAATACCTGTCCATCGATAGCCTCCGCGGGAAGAAGCTCATCGTCATGGACCCGGCGGGCATCGACGACGGCGCGGCGTTCACGACCTTCCGCGAAGTCGTCGAGATCGGACGTCGCCGGCTCGAATCCGAACAAGGCGCATTCGAGAAACTCCTTTCGAGCGCGAAGCCGGAAGATCCCGTCACGACGGTCTTCACGTCCGGCACCACGGGAACGCCGAAGGGCGTCGTGCTCACTCAAGGGAACCTCACCTTCGCCGTTTGCGAATTCGCCCATAGGATCAGGCTGGACGACGGGGAAAGCTACCTGAGCGTCATCAACATGCGGCACATCGGCGAGAAATTCGCGGTCTTCATGGGTTTGACCCACGGCTACAGGATCATCCTCTCCTCGGTCAAGAATCTCCTCGCGGACATGGCCGCTGAACGCCCCGAGGTCTTGGCGGGGTCGCCCGTCATGTGGAAGGCGTTCCGGGACGCGGTATACCGATCCATCGAGGTGAAAGGCGCCATGGGGCTTTTCGAATTCCTCTATGGCCGCAGCCTCGCCTTCATCCGGGCGCGCAGAACCCTCTCGGGCGTATCGGTCGATGAAGGGCGAGGGGCCCGTCCGAACGCGTTCGGCGCCTCGCTCCGGATCATCGCGAACCTGCCCTTCCGCGTTCTCGCGAACGCCCTCTTCTTCCGGAAAGTGCGCGCGATGACGGGAGGGCGGGTGAGGGTGATGGTATCGGGCGGAGCCCTCCTCCACGACGAGCTCGACGATTTCTTCGAGGCCGCGGGCCTCGAGTTGATCAACGGATACGGCTCGAACGAGACTACGGCCGTCGTCACGGTCAGGGACTTAGGGCGCAACGTCCGCCACACCATAGGCTCGATGGCGCCGAGGACGGAATACCGGATCGTCGATCCCGAGTCGCGGAAGGATCGCCCGAGAGGCGAACCCGGCGTCCTCCTCGTGCGCGGACCGCAGGTGTTCAAGGAGTACCTGGGCGATCCCCGCGCCACGGCCGCGGCCAAGGACTCCGGGGGATGGTTCTACACAGGCGACATCGTGAAGGAACTCGACGGCGGCCAATTCGCGTTCGTCGGGAGGAGCAAGGACACCATATCCCTCCTCGACCGCAACAACGTCGAGCCCGAGCCGATCGAGGAACGGCTCGAAGGATCCCCGTCCATCAAGAACGCGGTGGTCATCGGCCAGGACCGCCCGAGGCTCGTCGCGCTCATCGCCCCTAACTTCGATAACGTCCGATCGACCCTGCGCCTGGACTCGTCGCTCGTTCCCGGGGAATTATGCGCGCGCGAAGACGTCCGGACGCTCATCGCGGGCGAGATAAACCGCGAGATCCGTCCCGGGAACGGATTCATGGAGCACGAGCTCGTAGCCGCCTTCGAGCTCCTGCCAGACCAGTGGCTTCCCGGCGACCTGCTTACGACGACGATGAAGAAGCGCAGGGGCCCCATCGCGGAACGCTACTCGGCCGAGATCGAAAGTCTCTACGCCTCTACCGCCCATAAGGATCTGCGGCTATGAGGCCCGGCGAGCTCGTTCCGCGCTACGGCAAGACAGCCCTCGTGACCGGCGCCTCGAGCGGCATCGGCGCCGCGTTCGCGCGGCGTCTAGCCGGAGCCGGCATAGACGTCATCGCGGTTTCGGACGAAGGTCCGGCGCTCAAACGTCTCGCGGAGGAGCTCGAGTCGCAGCACGGCGTCGAGGCCGTCGCCGTCCGGGGAGACCTCACGGAAAAGGCGTTCCTCGCTCGGATATCCGCCATGGCCTTCGAGAGAAGGACTGGCCTCCTCGTCAACAGCGCGGGCGCGGGCCTCATGGGGTATTTCGTCCAGCACGATTACGCGCGCTTCGAACGGCTTCTCCGCCTCGACGAATCCGCGCCGCTCGAGCTGACGCACGGATTCTGCAGGGAATGGCTCGGGAGGGCGGCGCGCGGCGCCGTGATCAACGTATCCTCGGCGAACAGCGACTTCCACGCCGGCATACCCTTCAGCGCGGTCTATTCCGCCTCCAAATCCATGGTCCGCTACGTCACCGAGGGCGCGCACCACGAACTCAAGCCTTACGGGATAGACCTGTTGTCCGTCTCTCCGGGACCGACGAGGACCGCCTTCCAGGAAAAAGCGGGAACGAACACCCTCTGGTTCTGCGAATCCCCGGAGAGCGTCGCCGAGAAGTCCATCCGCGCGCTCGGCAGGAAAGCATCGATCAGCACGAACCCGTGGACCCGCGCCATCATCGCCGCCTACAGGCTCGTTCCCGCGACGTCGAACGCGAAACGCCGGTTCAGGGCGTACGTCTTCAAGAACGTGCTCGGGAAGGAATCGAACTGCACGATCGAGGGGATCGCGGGCCGGAGGGGCGTCGATGCGGACGCGGGCGGTTCGGCGCGAGGGGCGCCCGCGCCGCGTCGGCCGATTAATTCGCGCTAGCTTTCGATTTCACGGCGCCCTGAGCACCAGGACGATATTCCTCATGATGATCGCTCCCAGAAGGACGTACATCGCGAGCGTCGGGATCGCGTATCGGAATTTCGCCTTCTCTCGAATCAGGGAGACTCCGGATATTACTAGGGAGACGATGAATCCTGAAGCGATGACGAGATAGAACCTCGGATCTCGAATGAACCGGGCTCCGAGCAGGCCCATGAAAAGCGCGACGGGCAGATACTGAATGACGAGCGTCCTCGCGCGCCCGTCCGCGGGGCTGACCGGTATCCCGATCTCGGCGAGCAAGCCGTCCGCATCCATGAGATACCTCGATAACCGAACGATCTTCCAGCCTTTCAGATACAGCGATATCTCGCCCTTTTCGTTTTTGACCGTTTTCGTGATCTCGCTGGCAGCTATCCTTCTCCCGGGGTTCGATCCCCCGTTACCGATCGAGGATCCCACGGAGATTCCGCCCGCATCGGCCTCAACGAGATAAGCGTGATATCCTTTCTTGAGCGTGAGCAGGGTCATCACCGCCCCCAGCGCGATCATCGCGCCGGCCGCGAGGACGTAGATCCATAGCAATCGGAATCCGCTCTCCGAATCCCTGAACGCCAGGAACAGGATGAACGCTAGGTAAATCGATGACGGCACCGTTATAATTAAAAACCTCAGGAGCGATTCCCTCAGGGCTTCTCCGAAGCGATTCGGATCATTCCTATAAATCATGCCTACTCCTATTCTTCCCTGGAAGCGGTTCGATCATCCTCATCGACCTAATCGCGGAATGCTCGCGACGATAGCATGTCGTCTCATTTCCATCTCCGCCCGGATCCCCCCTACTCGTCTACGAAGATGGCTTTCTTCAGCTCATCCCGATTATCGAGAACCCAGGCCAGCTCCCGAAGCCTCGTCGTCGCCTCTTCCTTTTTTCCGAGCTCGAAAAACCATCCCGAGTACATCACGAACATTCCGACGATCATATGGAAGAACGATGCTCGCTCATCCGCGGTAATGGGCGTCACGGTCTCGTATCCTTCCAGGACCGCTTCGACGAGGGGCAACCATGCCTTCCCGGTCCGATCCTCCCATACGTTTCCCATGATCATGTGGGCGATGAAATACACGAGGTCGAACGCGCGCGGCCCCAGGCTCAGGTGATCGAAGTCGATGAAGCCCGAGACTTTCTCTCCGTGCACGACGACGTTGCCGATATGGCAATCCCTGTGGATGAGCTGCAACGGAAGCCGAGGTATCGTCTCGTCGGCCCCCTCGAGGGCGGCCTTGATCGTTTCCAGCGCGAGCAGGCCTTCACGCGCATCGAGCCCTCGCTCGACGTCGGGGATCCATCGCTCCCTGAGATCGCGCGCGAATTCGGTCTTCCAGGTCCTCGCCTCGATATCCGGGCAGGGGAAAGCGGCGAGCGCGGCGCCGAGCCTGGCGATCGCCGCGCCGCATTCCCGATGGAGCCTCCCGAGGCCCTCGGGAGCGAGGGTTTTCCATGAATCGCTAGCGGCGAGAAAGGGCGATAGGGTATACAGCGCCCCCTCGTCGTCGATGAACGTCTCCCCGTCGCCGCGGAGCATCGGCAAGGCGACGGGAATGCCGCGCGACTCCAGATGCCGAAGCACGTCCTGTTCGAAAACGAAACGTTCCCTGATTTGCGGAGTATCCTTCCCGATATTCTTGAGGATAAGGGCCGATCCTCCATCGAGTTCGACTTTATAGACGTTGCCGATGTGCAGATCGGTCAAGGCCCGGATCCCGCCGATCTCCCAGGAACCCGCGATTTCCCTGATTCGTTTTTCGCGCGCGGTCATCCCGTCCATCGGCTTACCGTTCTCCATCGATCCGCTCGACAGCGCCGCCTTCATCGATCCAGTACGACCTGCAATCGGGCGTCCGATCGATGATGCGCTTATTGAACAGCTCCCGCCTTAAGAGCGTATGATCGTTGAAGGTATGCCATCGGAGAATGATCCCGTTCACTTCTTTCTCCGAATACGTTCTGCCCTCCTCGAACTTGCTCCCGAGGTACGCGAGCACTACCTTCTTATCCTCGACCTTTTTCGGCCATGCGGAGATCCTGCCCTCCGCATCCAAGAATCGCTCAATTCCCATGGTGCGCCCTTTCATTGAAGCAGTGCTCCATAATGGCGTTCTGGGCGTGAAGAAGATACTCCTTCGCCTCGTAATCGCAGAACCGCGCATCGGACAGGGAATCGTCGGATAATTCCTCGCCTCTCGTCACGGGCGGACACGGCATGAAGAATCCCTTCGGATGCATCCGCTCGACGGTTTTCCTGGTGATTCGATAGGGCAGGAACAGTTCCCTGATCCGGGCCTTATCCCCGGAACGGGGCCAGCAGTCGGTATACAGCACGTCTGTTTCGGCGTCCACGGGACTGGGGAATTCAACGGTCGTCTCTATCGCTCCCCTCGCTCCCTCGTTCATGGCCTTGACGACGTTCGGGCTCGCGAGGTACTCGGCCGGCCCCGCCTGCACGACGCGTATCGGTAGGACTCTCGCGGCCTCGAACCAGCTCATGCAGAGATTCGTGGTTTCGCCCGCGAAGACCACCTTGAGTCCGTCGAGGCTCCCCCGCTTCCTTCTGATGTACTGGAGATCGCCCAAGATCTCGCAGGGATGATTGAAAGACGTCCGCGCGTTGATCACCGGCGCTCCCGCGTCCCGGGCGACCCTTTCAAGGTCGGCATGGCGCTGGCAACGGATGACGAGCATATCGAACCAGTTGCGGAGGTATGAACCGACATCCTCGATGGGTTCATGGACGCCGAGTTCGCCGGGGATGAAACTGACGTTCGCCCCCATGGCGCGGGCGCCGATCTCGAAGGCGACCCTGTTCCTGAAGCCGTGGCCGTAAAACCAGAGGGCTATCTTCTTGTCCTCGAGCGACCGGGGCATCCTGTTCCTATTCCACCGATCCTCGAGGGCGTCGGCCCGATCCAGGATTCCATACACTTCTTCCTCGATGAAATCATCGACCTTCAGGAAATTCATGGCAGCCTCCGAAATACCGCGTCGATTCGCGGGACGCAAAGGCTCCTCGTGCCGCGCCCGCGTTCGCGCCCTCGCCATGCATTGTACTTCGGAGGCTTTCGCTCGGTAAGGGTGAAGGAGGAGAAGCGGCGCGGATACGATCAGGGCGACGCGAACAACCGGACGAGTTCCTCGTCCACCGGCTCGCCGTTCCCGTCCACTAAACCGAAGTCCATCCCCTTATACGACCAGAAGGCGTACCCGATGTCGCGTTCGCGCATGAGGCGGATGAAGTCCCGGTACCAGTTGAGCCGCCCTTCCCTGGGAGCGCCGTCGATGACGCCGCACTCGCCGCAATACAGGGGCTTCCCCCTCGCTTTCATGAACTCGTCCGCCGGGATAAGCCGCGAGGCCATGAACGCGGCGTCCAGCTTCTCCCCTACGTACGCGCCGAGCCTGCCCCGATGCGATGGATGCGCCTCTAGATACTCGGCGAGTCCGGGCGCCGTTCCGGGGAAATCGACGTCGGCGCCGTAACCGCTGAATTCCTCGGCCCAGTACGCCTTCTGGTGCGTGAAGGGCATGGGCTCGTAGAAATGGAAAGTGTAGATGAGCCTCGGATCGTCCACGACCTCGAGCTCCTTGAGCGTCCCCGCGGAATTCCATTCATTGCCGCCGATCATGATCCAAGCGTCCCCGCTCACCTTCCTGATAGCCGCGCGAAGATCCCGGAACAGCGAATTCCAGGGAGCGCTCGACGGGAGGACGATCTCGTTGAGGAGCTCGAAGACGATCCGCGGGCCCCGCTTCCCTGCGTAGCGTCGGATCAATTCCTCCCATAGCGCTATGAGCCTTCGCTGGAGCGCGGGGTCCTCGAACAGGACGTTCGATCCATGGACGGCGTCGAAGCTGTATCCGGGCGCCCTATGGAGATCGAGGACGACGCCGAGGCCCCTCGAATCCGCCCATTCGAGGCAGCGATCGATATACGAGAAGCCCGATTCCTTGTACGCGAACGGCTTCGCGTCGTCCTCGAGGATCTCGTAGTCGATGGGAAGCCTGACGTGGTCCATGCCCCATCCCGCGATGCGCGCGATGTCGGCCTCCTTGATGAAGCCCTCGAAATGGTCGCGGTCGTACCGCTTGTACTGGGACAACCAACCGCCGAGATTGATTCCGCTCTTGAAGCCGTTCATGCCGCACCTCGTCAAGAAATGGTTCTAGCCGGCGCTCGAGCCGAATGGCCCAAGAGCGCCGGACGCTTCGCATCGAAACGCGCGCGGGATTCCGGAAATGGAAACCCGGAGTCCCGCGCGCCGCGGTCAGTCGAGCACGATAATCCCCCACTGGGAGGGATTCGCGTAGAAATTGCCGTCGCCGATCCAGATCGTCTGTCGCTCGCGGTCGGGCTTCGCGTCGGCGTCGTCGATCGCGAGATCGAAGCCGAGCGCCGAACCCTTCTCGGGAACGAAGCCGGCGGAGAGCGAGTTCCAGGGGATCATCGCCTCGAGGACGTATCCGGTCGCCGTCTTTTCCGCCTTCACCTTCGCTCCGGCGGGCGACTTCTGGATGGCGGCCCAGACCCAGATGGACGGCGCCACGCCCTTCTCCGGATTGCCGGGGCTCGCGCCGATCTGAAAGTCCTTGGGCCCGTAGAATTCGCGTCCGGGATCCGCGTCCCTATCCGTCGATATGCAGATCTCGATGCAATCGCCGTTCCAGACGTTCGCGTCCTTCTTGTCGTTGTTCATGGGGACGTCGTCCTTCACCTCGGCGCGGATGAAGAGCGCCTCGGGGGAATACCCCACGCGGACGCTGGCCTCCATGTCGGCGGCGCCCTTCGTCGAGGTCAGGACTATCGGCGCCGCTCCGGCCAAGGCGGAGGAAATCCCGGAGAGATCCGTTCCGGCGGCTATCGCGGCCGCGCGAGCCTCCTTGAGCGCCTTCTTGGGCGTCTGCGCCTCGAGCGTCGCGAGGTACTTCCCGCGCCGCGCCGCGAAGGCCTTCTCCGTTTTTTCGAACATGGACGGATCCGACAGGAAATGCGGCTGCGCGAACACGGTCCGGACGGTCCTCTCGGCCTCGATTCCGGACAGGAGGCGCCAATCGCGCTCCTTGTTGATGTCGAACCAGGTGATGGCCCGTATCGCGGGGAAGCTCTCGCGGAGGTCGTTGGCCATCTGGGCGATCCACTTGGCCTTGTCCTGCCCCGCCCCGCCCGTCGCGAATTCCCCGATCATGATCGGCTTGGATACGGTCGTGAGGGCCTTGGCGTAAGCGGTCTTGAAAATCGATTTGAAGCTGTCAGTCCCCGAGAAGTTGTATCCGTCGATCCCGACCCAATCGACGTACTCGTCTCCCGGGTACGCCTCCATCGGCGCGTTCCAGGGAAGGGCGGGCACGCTCGCGGCGTTGAAGCACCAGACCCATTTCACGTTCTTCGCTCCGGCCTTCGTGAACGCGTCGTGCACGTAGCGGTAGGCCTTCACGTACATGGCGGGATCCTTCCCGTTGTTCGGCACGCTCCAGGGATACCAGTCGCCGTTGAATTCATGGCCCCATCGGACGAGCATCGGCTTGCCGAAGCGCTTCGCCCCCTCGGCCCAGTCCCCTATGTATTTGTCCCACTTGCCCGCCAGGATGTCGGGGAGCTTCACGAGCCCCTTGTCGTTCCAGGACCAGGGCTCCCAGGCGATATGGGGCATGTACCCGGCTTTCGAGACCCGCTTGACGTCATCGGCGGGGAAGGAAGTCGTCCAGTCCGTGAACCACATCACCGAGGCGAACTTCTTTCCCGTCTTGGCTTCGAGATCCTTGACCGGCTTCAGGTCCGCCTGGGATCCCTCGTGGAACACGCCGAGCAGGACTCCGTCCTCCCCGGCGCCCGCGTCCTTCGCGAATCCCTTCGCCCCGCAGACCGCCAAGGCAGCGCACAGCGCCGCCCACGCGACGGCGCGCGGGCCGCGCGGCGCGATCTTCGTCGATGATCGCCCCAGCCGCGATCCTCTCACCCGGTTCGTTTCGTGCATCATCCCATGCTCCCTTTCCGCGCGCTCGACGCGCGGGGAATGAATTCGACCGGAAACGGAATCGTCTCCGATCGAGGCCGGCTCGTTCCGGCCATTTCCAGCAGTATCTTCGCCATCAGCGCGCCCAAGGCCCGCCGTTCCACCCTGACGGTGCTCAGGGCGGGATTGGACCAGCGCGCCGCCTCGATATCGTCGAAGCCGATCACGGCCACGTCGTGGGGGGCGTTGAGCCCGGCTTCCCGGAGGGCGCGCATCGCTCCGAGAGCCATCTCGTCATTGGCGGCGACGAGGCCGTCGAACCTGGCGCCGTCCTCGAGGAGCCGTTTCACCCGTTCGTACGCCGTCTCGGCCTTGAAACCGCAATCGTGGAATTCGAGCCCGTCGGGCATGCCGCCGGCCGCGCCCCTTGAAATCGCCTCGGCCCGCACCCTCGCGTCGAAGGATCGAGGATCGCCTCCCAGGACGACGAGCTTCCTGACGCCTTGCCTGAGCGCGTGCTCGAGGGCCGCCGTCGCGCCCCGGGCGTTGTCGATCTCGATCCTGACCAAGCGTCCGCGCTTGGGCGCGATAGAGAGGATTTCCGGCTCGGCGTCCGTGACGATGAGCGGGACCTTCGCCGCGAGGGACTTCAGCATCCCGGCCGGCGCCAGGCTTCCGTTCAGGACGATCGAACCCGCGAGCCAGGATTCCCGCGCCAAGGCGGCCGCAAGCTCCCTGGCCGGATCGTTCAGCGTTCCGACGACGAGGCCCCAGCCTTCCGCCTTCAGCGCCTCCTGCGCGCCCTCGATGATCTCTCCGTAAATGGGACCGGCGATGCCGTCCACGAAGATCCCCATGGCTTTCATGCGGTGGCCGTTCATCGCCTTGGCGCAGAGGCTCGGCGAATAGTCCATGCTCCGCGCGACCCTGAGGATCTTTTCCTTGGTATCGTCGCTTATTCGCCCCGAGTCGTTGAGCGCGTACGAAACCGCCGCGACCGAAACCTTGGCTTTCTTGGCGACGTCCCGAATAGTCGGCAAATGCCCTCCGAAATGCTTAACCGGTTAAGCACTATAATACAAATGATCCCACGCGTCAAATCGTATAATTTGGCATGGCCAGGTCAATTGATCGGGAAAAGGGCGCGGACGGAGCCCGGGCCGACGCTCGAATGCGGGAACGCGCTAGAAGAGATCGATCAGTCCGTCCGCGGCCGCCCTTTCACGAAAGTCCCTTTTCGGAGGTCCTCGTACGCCGTCCCGAGCTCCTCCTCCGTGTTCATGACGATCGGACCGCGCCACGCGATGGATTCGCCGATAGGCCCTCCCGAGAGGAACAGGAACCGCATGCCCGCGCCCGAAGCCCGGAGCCTGATCCGCTCGCCGTCATCGAAGAGGACCATGTCCCGATTCGCGACCTCGTGGCTTCCCGGCTCCCGGCCTTCCCCGTCGAGGACGAGGCCTCCCCCTTGGAAGACGTAGGCGACGACGGCGTTCCCTTTTTTCGTTTCGAGGACGAATTCCTTCTCCGCCCCGATGTCGACGTCGAAGTACTCGGGCGAGATGAAGACGTCCCTCACCGGCCCCCTCGTCCCCCGGTATTCCCCCGCGATGACCTTGATGACCGCGCCGCTCCCGTCCCGAGCCTCCGGGATTTCCTTCGAGCGGATATCGCGGTACCGGGGATCCGTCATCTTCCGCGCGGCGGGGAGGTTGGCCCATACCTGGAATCCGTGCATGGACCCGTCGGGGCTCCCGCTCGGCATCTCCTGGTGGAAAATACCGCTGCCCGCCGTCATCCACTGGACGTCCCCCTCGCCGATCTCGCCCGAGTTCCCCAGGCTATCCTCGTGCATGACGCGGCCTTTCAGGACGTACGTGATCGTTTCGATGCCGCGGTGCGGATGCCACGGGAATCCCTTCTCGTAATCATCGGGATTATCCGACCTGAAGTCGTCCAGGAGGAGGAAGGGATCGTACTGGTACGGATCGTCGAATCCGATGGCGCGATGCAATCGGACTCCCGCGCCCTCGACGACCTTTCTCGCGCGGAGGATCTTCTTTATGCCGCGATAACCGCTCATATCGGGTTTCATTATACCCGATTTCGAGCCGATCCGGACGCATCCCCGGCGCGTCCGGCCGGTCGGCGCACTTGCATGATTCCCGCCGCTGGATCATCCTGTATGGAGGGCCGAGAATCCAGGCCCCTTGATTGACGGGATCGGAGGTGGCCGCATGGCTCGAAGGGGCGCCGCGTTCCGCGCGATAGCGGATTTTTTCTTGAAAGCCTACGAGGATAAGCCGTTCGAGGACCGCAAGAAGGCCGAGGCCCTCGCGATCATCCTCGCCGTCGTAGCCGCGAGCTGCCTCCTCCTCACTTTCATAATCGTCGTTACAGCGGTCAAATTCATAACGATCAGCCTGGCCGTCGTCTTCGCCGTCCTCCTATTGGCCCTCCGAACCGGGAAGGCGCGGTCCGTCGCCTACATAGTCGGCCCCGTCCTCAGCGTCCTGTTCATCAGCGTCGTCTTCGTCCAGGAATACGCGTCGGCGATAGAACTCTACATGCTCGGCAGCCTCAGCATCTTCGTCATCGTCCTCTCGAGCCTGATCGCTTCATCCGGCTGGCAGCCCGTCACCTGCATGATCATCAGCACCGCCGGCTTCCTCGCCGACTATTTCATCAGGGTATTGCCGGGGCAGATCGCGGCGAAGGGGGATCTCTGCGTCGACGACCTCGTCATCAACCTCGTCCTGGGCTGGGTCGCCGCCGGAGTCAGCGCCGCCCTGATCAATAGGAACCGCCGGCTCCTCCGCTCGTCCGAGACCGAGGCGAGTAAAAGCCTTGACCGCCTCTCGTCCATAGAAAACGCCGTGGACGCCACCAAGGCGTCCCTCGACCTCGGTTCCAGGCTGGCCGAATCTTCCAGGTCCACGTCCGCGCTCGTGGGCGAAATGCGGACCGAGCTCGGTTCCGCCAAGGAAGAGATGGACGTGCTCGACGCCAAGACCAGGAACCTCTCGGACAGCCTCTCCGAGATCGCCGCGGGATCCGCCAAGCTCCGATCCGCCGCCGACAGCCAGAGCGCCGTCGTCAACGAGACCTCCGCCGCGATAGAGGAAATGACCGCTTCCATCAAGAACATCTCGAGCATCACCGGATCGCGGCGAGAGGCCATCTCCCAGCTCACCTCGAGCACAGAGGAAGGCCGCCGCGAGATGGACCGCTCCGCTCAGGCGGTCAAGGCCATGGAATCCACGGCCTCGGACATCCTCGAGATCGTCAAGGTCATCAATTCCGTGGCGTCGCAGACCAATCTCCTCGCCATGAACGCGGCCATCGAAGCGGCGCACGCCGGGGAATTCGGCCGCGGGTTCTCCGTGGTCGCCGACGAGATCCGCTCCCTCTCGGAGAAAACCGGCAAGAACGTCAAGACCGTGAGCGCCACCATCAAGGAAACGATCCGCGCGATGCAGGACGCTTCCGCCGCCAACGGCTCGGTGCGGACGATCTTCGATCGCATCTCGGAGGAGACCGCCGCCGTCGCGGAAGCCATGGAGGAGATCATCAGGGGCCTGAACGAAGTGTCCGACGGCACCGAGGAGATCATGAGCGGCGTGGAATCCTCCGTCTCCGCGACGGCCCAGCTCAAGGACGGCGTAGGGAACGTCGATGCCCGGATCGCGGAGGCGGCAGACGCCCTGAAAAAGCTCGCGGAAGCCTCCGCCATCATCCTTTCCATCCTCGATTCGCTGCGCGATCGCTCCGATAGCCTCGCGGACGAGGCCGCGCGCGTGAGCGCGATCGGCTCGGACAACGAATCGGGGCTCAAGCGCCTTTCGGATTCGCTCACGGACCGCTGACCCGCGGTCGAGCGCACGGCCGGGAACCGGAAACGGTTCCGGGGACGTCACCCCTCCCCGCGATCCGTGAGCGCGAGCTCGATGGCCTTGAGGATGACCATCGAGGAACGCGTCGCGCCCGAGACGGCGTCGACCTCCAGGCTCTGCCGCCCGACCACGTCAGCCACGATGGCTTCCGCGGGCCTTCCTTTGCCGCACCTATGGGACACGATAGCCACCCGTTCGATTCGCCCGCCCGTCATCGTCACGTCGACGGTCGCCTTCACGATGCCCCCAGCGAACGCGCCCCGGTAAACGCCGTCGGGAAGGGAAGCGAAGTCCGGAGTCTTCACCTCGATAGGCTTGGACACGCAGGAGCCGAGCGACGCCGCTATCGCGAGCGCCATGACGATCGGCATCGCCGGCTTCATCGATTTTCCATTAACCATGAACGTCACCTCCATTCGAATTGAAAAACGGAACGCGGCTAGAACCTCCAACCTGACCGTTCCGATCGAGAAACCCGCACCGGCGCACCTCACCGGTTTCCTCGGCGCCCGCCAAATCGGACGCGAGGATCATGCATGCGATAAGGAACGTTCGAATCCTCCTCATCATGGCGATACGGCCTCTTCCACCGCCTTGAGCAGCGCGAGGCTGGACCATATCGCGCCGCTCACGCCGTTCGCAGGGATCGCCCGGGAAGCTTCGATCCTCCCGACCATCTCCGCGATCCCGTCGTTCAGTTCGAGGGTCGACTCCTCGTCGAGGGCCCGAAGCAGTGACGGCTCGACGATCGTCACGTCGACCGCGCCTCTTCCGGCATGGCGCGAGCCAAGGCCTCCATCGCCATGAGCGACGCCAAGAGCGCCGGCGCGAGAGCGATGTAGAAAATGACCGTCATCTGCCAGGTGAATCCGAGGAAGAGCACGAATGCGACGTTGGGGACCCAGTACATGAGATAGAGGAACGAGCCCTGCCTCGATGATTCATGGAGGACGCCCCTTCTCGGATCATTCCTCAGGGTTTCATGGAAGAGCCCCGTCCCGGCGCCGGAGATGGCGAGGGGGACGAAGAGGAAGGCGTCGAATACACGGCCTTTCTCTCCGGAAAGGTCGGCCCCGAGGGGAAGGAAGAGCTCGACGAGGTGGTAGACGCCCGCGCAGAGGATCGGAAGGATAACGGCGCCTGCGGCCATCTTCAGGGCGAGGTTCGCGGCCATCCGCGGCGTTCGCGACGCGGCGGTCTCGCGGCGCTCGGCCGGCGCGTCCTTGCGCGCGATGAACCCCAGGACGAGGCCGCCGAGAAGGAAATTGGCGCAATCGACGACGAACATCCAGAAGGCGTCCACCTTCAAGGGGCTCAATGGATTCCAGCCGCCCTCGTAGTCGACGGCCGCCAGGTTGATGAAGCCGCTCAGCCACACCGCCGCCAGCACGAGCCCCGCGTAGCGAAGCCCGCGACCCGCGGCGCCGCGTCCGGGAAGCCTATCCGACAGAATGAAGAATCCCAGCGCGTAGGTGAAACCCGCGGCGAGGTAGCAGGCGATCAAGCCCGCCAAACAGCCCGGCGAGGGCGGTCCCGAGCCCTGCACGACGGCGGATTCCAGGAACTGAAGCGATAATCCGACGACCGTCATGAAGAGGGAGACGAGGCATGACCTGAATACCGTTTTCTTCGTGATTGGGCGCATTCCCTTTCCTCCTTATCCCGGAGGAGGCTACCGCCCTTCAGAAGGACCGCGTATCGTCGCTTTGTATGAAAAAGGCCTTTCAGCGCCTCATACTTTTGTCTGATCCGCGGAAAGGAAGAGGAGGCTGAGCTGCATCTTGTTGTTGCAGGAGGTTTTCCGGTAAATCGAGCTCACGTGGCTTTTCACCGTCGGCATGGAGATGCCGAGGGAAGACATGATCTCCTTGTAGCTCCGCCCGCCCAGGAGGAGGCGGACCACGTCGGTCTCGCGGGGCGAAAGCCCGAAAAGGGCGGAAAAGCCCCGATACGAATCCTCCGAAGCCGTCTTGGGCCTGATGTAGCCCCTGAACCAGGAGAGCAGGTACGAGACGCTCCATACGAGGTACGCGAGCGGCAGGCTGACCGATCCCTTGACCTCGTCGGGCAGGAAGGCGCGTAAAACGGCCGGGGCGAATTCCGAGACCACGATGAACGGAAAAACGAAGAGCGAACCGATCATGATGAAGTGGAGGATGTTCTCCATTTCGCCGTCATGGCGGCGACGCGCGTAGAGGGCGATCCTGACGATCGCGTAGAGGATGGAAGCGTCCTTGACCCCCATGAGGATCGAACGTCCCGCCCTTTCATGGCCGAGGGCCGCGAGCGTAAGGTAGGCGGCTCCCGAGAGGCCGGCGAGCGCAATGAAAGCGGCGTTCAGCCTCCTCGAACCATCGGCCTTGTACGCGGAATGGATGAGAAGCGGCAGGACGAATATGAAGACCGCGGCGCCGATCCGATTCAGGGCTCCGAGCGCGGTTTCGACGACGGGGAGCAGGCCGGGATCGAAGATATTCATGACCATGCTGCTCGCGCCGATGCTCGCCATGACGAGGCTCGCCAGGAAGAAGTCCCGCGCGGCCCGCGCTCGCCGCTTCAGGTAGCTCGCCAGCGATACGACAAGGGACGCGAGCCCGACAGAATAGGAGATGAAGAAATAGGCTATCAATCCAGCGTGGTTCATGGCTTCGCCGGGAGATTGTCGCCCATGGAGGAGGGACTGTAAAGCGGGGAGCGCTCCCCGATCGCGGGTCGGGGCTCAGCCCGCCGAGAACCCGAGCATCGATACGCTTCCGTTCTGGATTTCCTCGTACTCGATCCGGAGATCGTTCCGGAAGAACCCCAGGACGTAGAGCATCGGCAGGAAATGGTCGTTCGTCGGAACCGCCCTCCCGTAGTGGGGCATTTCGGCCTCGGCCCGCAGCAGGCCTCGGACGTCGCCCTCGGCTACGCGCCCCGCGAGCCACGCGTCGGCTTCGACCGCCCACGGATAGGGCTCCGCCTCGTCGTCGAAATCCGCTTCCCGGAGGTTATGCACGAGGTTGCCGCTTCCCACGAAGAGCGCGTCATCCAGCGAGAGGCCGGCTATCCGTTCGCCGAGCGAAAAATGCTCGGCCTCCGTCGCCTCCACGTTCAGGCTGATTTCCAGAAGCGGCACGTCCGCCTCGGGAAACATGTGCTTCGCGACGGCCCACGCGGCATGGTCGATCCCGCGCTCATGATCTATCCCGATCTCGGGAACGCCCGCGTGGATCGCCTCCGCGATCGATGGAAGCCCGGGGGGCCGGTAAGCCAACCGGTATAGCTCGTCCGGAAAACCGGAGAAGTCGTATATCTGACCGGGACGCGGGCCGCCGGTGATATAGCTGCCCCCCGTGAGCCAATGAGCCGAGAACACGATGACGCACCGCGGCTTCCTGATGGATCTCCCTAAACCGCGGAGGAATCCGGCGTACGCGTTCTCCCGCAGGGCGTTCATAGGGGAACCATGGCCGATGAAGAAGCTCCTCATGTCGATATCTCCGAAGGAATATGGTAAGCGATCGCTCACGCCCTGTCCAACGGCCCACCGCTCGCGGTTACGCGGATAATTCGCCCGAAAAACTTGCGTCTCTACCGCTAAAGGCATAAAATTATCGCGGGGTTCGCCGGGAATTCGTTCCCGGGCCCGGGATCCGGACGTAAAAAAAGAGGAGAACGCCATGAGCCGCGAATTCCATCCTCTATCATGGTTAAGGAAACCGCGAACGGCCGTTTCGGTCCTGGTCCTCGCCGCCGTCTTGGCGGCTTTCGCGGTCGGTTGCCCGAAAGCGGCCAAAACGTACCGGATCGGAATCCTCGTGGGCACGGATTCCATGGCGAACCTCGTGGAGAGCTTCAAGCGGAAAATGTCCGACCTCGGCTACGTCGAGGGAAAAAACGCGTCGTACGCCGTCATGCGTTCCAACGCCGACCGCGCCGAGGAACGCAGGATCGCGGAAAAATTCGTAGCCGACAAGGTCGACCTCGTATTCGTCTTTCCCGGCCAGCCCGCCTTGACGGTGAAAGCCGCCGCCGAGGGCGCCAGTATCCCTATCGTATTCGCCAACGCGATCGTCGGGGGCACGGAACTCGTCGAATCGATCCGCAATCCGGGAGGCAACATCACCGGCGTAAGGATCCCCAGCCCTGAATTGTCGCTCAAGAGCCTCGAAACGCTCCTCGCGCTCAAGCCGTCGACGCGACGCGTCATGGTCCTCGACGACCCCGGCTATTCGACCGACGGTCCCATCCTGGACCAGTTGCGCAAAGCGGCGCTCCTGAGCGGCGTGACCCTGCAGGAGGTGAGCATAGCCGATACGTCGAAAACCGGGGCGATCCTCAGGAGCTTGGAGGAATCCGGGAAGGCGACGATGGACGCGATCATCTTCCTTCCGGACTCGATCACCCGCTCCGCGGAGGCGTCCGGCGAGGTGCTCGCTTTCGCGGATAGGCACCGCGTGCCCCTCATCGGCGGCACGCCCTTGATGGTGGAGACAGGCGTCGCGCTCACCGCGGCGGCGGACGAGGTCGAGCCAGGCGAGCTCGCCGCCGGCCTCGCGGATAAGATCCTGAGGGGCGTCCCGGCAGGATCGATCCCCGTGGTGACGACGAGGACTCACCTAGTCATCAATTATCGCAAGGTCCGGGAGCTCGGCCTGGAACCTTCGGAAAGCCTCCTCAAGCAGGCGAGCGAGATAATCCGCTGACGGCGATCGGGCGGACGGATAAAGGAGGCGAATGAACCGCGCGAGCGACCGGCGGGCACGCGGGCCGAGCCTGAAAGCCACTCTCACCATCGCGTTCTTCCTCGTGGGCGCGATCGCCCTCCTCGCGTCGGGATCGCTCCAGATGGTCTCGGTCATCCAGGCCCAGAAACGGGCCGTTGCGAACGAGCAGCGCGTCATCGCCCAGGACGCCGCTAGGAACGTAAGCGTCTTCGTCCAGGACAAGCTCGACACGATCTCGAGAGCGGCCTGGGTCACGAGCCTGTACGCCGCCTCTCCCGAGAGGCTGAACCTCGAGCTCGCGGGCCTCCTCGGCATCCAGCCGTCTTTCCGCGAACTCCTTCTTTTAGACGCCGAAGGCGGGCTCAAGTACCGGATCGCTCGCCTCCCCGGCCGGAGCGACCTCATGGGCCGCTTGAACGCCGAGGCCATCGCGGAAGCGAGGAAGGCCGGCGGCTACGTGAGCCCGGTATACATCGACTCCGTCTCGAGCGTTCCCCTGATCGCGATCGCCGCTCCCATGACCGACGCCTTCAAGGATTACAGGGGCGTCATCGCCGCTGAGGTGGACCTCAGCTTCATGTGGGACCTCGTCTCTTCGCTCAGGGTCGGGAAGTCGGGCTACGCGTACGTCGTGGACGGCGAGGGGATCCTCATCGCCTTCTCGGACATCGCGCGGGTCCTTAAGGGCGAAAACGTCGGACGCCTACGCCCCGTCGAGGAATTCAAGGACGGCCGCCCCGGGACGGCCGAATCCACGGCGAGACCGTATCGCGGGATCCTCGGTTCCGCGGTGGCGGGCGCGTTCGTCCCCTTGGGAACCCCCGATTGGGCGGTCGTGACCGAGCTCCCCTGGGCCGAGGCGTATCGCGAAGTCATTCGGCAATTCACCATCATGGCGATCATCACCCTCGTCGTCGCGACCCTCGCGAGCCTCTCAGGCGCGCTCATCGCCCGCCGCCTGACCGTACCCCTCTCGGAGCTCATGGGTATCGCGACCCGCATCGCGGGAGGAGATCGGGACCTGCAAGCGGAGGTCCGCGGCCCGAGCGAGGTCGCCGGCCTCGCGAGCGCGTTCAACAGCATGACGTCACAGCTCAGGATGAGCCTCGAAAGCCTTGAACGACGGTACGACGAGCTGAAACGGGCCGAGCAGTCCCTGCGCGAGAGCGAGGAACGGTTCCGCTCCCTCGTGGAGACGACCAGCGATTGGGTTTGGGAGACGGACTTGGACGGAGTCTACGTCTACGCGAGTCCGCGCGTAGCCGGCCTGGGCGGCTACGCGCCCGAGGAGATCGTCGCCCGGCCGCGCGTCGCCCCGATGCCGAGCGGAACGGCCGAGGCCGTCGCGGCGGAATTCCGCGCCTGCGCCGAAGCGGGAAAACCGTTCCTGAGGAAGGAATACGAGAAGGTCCGCAAGGACGGACGGAATATCGTGGCGGAATCCTCCGGGGCGCCCGCCTTCGGGGAAAACGGCGGCCTGCGCGGATACCGCGGCGTCGACCGCGACATCACGGAGATCAAGCGCGCGCAGGCCGAGCAGGCCATCCTCGAGGAGCAGCTCCAGCAAGCGATGAAGATGGAGGCGATAGGCCAGCTCGCCGGCGGAGTGGCCCACGACTTCAACAACCTCCTCACCGTCATCATCGGGAACGTCGACCTGGCGAGGCTCGAGTTCAAGGCGACCGATCCGGCGATGGCGTTCTTCGAACCGATCTTCTCGGCGGCGGAGAGCGCGGCGGGCCTCACGCGCCAGCTCCTCGCCTTCGCCCGCCGCCAGCTCATCCAGCCCAAGGTCGTGAGCCTGAACGAACTCGTGGGGAAGTTCATGAAGTCCTTCGTCACCCTCCTCGGCGAGGACGTCGCGCTCAGGACCGCTCTCGACCCCGGGCTCGTCCTCGTCCGCGTCGACCCGGGCCAGATCGAGCAGATCCTCGTGAATCTAGCGACCAACGCCCGCGCAGCCATGCCCACGGGCGGAGAGATCTTCATAGAGACGTCGAACGCCTACCTGGACGAGGAATATTGCTCGAGCCACGCGGAGACCCGGCCCGGGGAGTACGCCCTCCTCGCCGTCACCGACACGGGAACGGGCATGGACGAGGAGACGAAGTCCCACATCTTCGAGCCGTTCTTCACCACGAAGCCCTCGGGCCGCGGGACGGGACTCGGGCTCGCGACGGTCTTCGGCATCGTGAAGCAATCGCGCGGCTTCATCGAGGTGTATTCCGAGCCAGGGCAGGGGACGCAATTCAAGATCTATTTGCCGCGAGCGGTCAAAGGGCGGGAGGAAATCGTCCAGGACGCCCCCTTCGTCGACCTGCCGACGGGAAACCAGACGATCTTCATCGCCGAGGACAACGAGGAAGTCCGCCGCTCCACCCTCCGCACCCTCCAGGTCCTCCGCTACAAGGTCACGGCCCCTTCGACGGGCGAGGAGCTCCTCGAGATCGCCGCCGAGCATCAGGGCCGCATCGATCTACTCATCACGGACGTGGTGATGCCGCGGATGAACGGCCCCGAGTTGGCGGAGCGCCTGAAGGCGCTTCATCCGGAGGCGAGGGTCCTGTTCACGTCGGGATACACCTACAACGTGATCGCCCATCACGGCATCGTCAATGACGGGGTCAATTTCCTCAGCAAGCCATTTACGATCCGCGCGCTCGCGGAAAAGGTGAAGCAGATACTCTCCTCGTGAGTACGGGCGCCGCGAACCGCCTCAGCGCTTCTTGAGGTACTTCTGGATGTCGATGGCCACGGCTATGACGATGATGATCCCCTTGATGATCTGCTGCCAATAAGCGGAGACGCCCAGCACCACGAGGCCGTTGTTCACCACTTCGAAGATGACGACGCCGGTGATCATCCCGCCCACCGTGCCGATCCCTCCCGAAGTCGATACCCCGCCTATGACGCAGGCCGCGATGGCGTCGAGCTCGTAGCCCGATCCGTAGTTGTTGGTGGCGCCGCCGGTGCGCGAGGCGAGGAGGGCCCCGGCCAGCCCGTAGAGGAGGCCGCCGATCACGTAAATGGCCAGGGTCGTCTTCCAGATGCTCACGCCCGACACCACCGCGGCGTCGGGATTGCCGCCCATGGCGTAGATGTTCTTCCCGAAGCGGGTCTTGTTGAGGAGCACGTATATGAAGACGATCACCGCGAGGGCGATGAGGATGAGGATGGGGAAGACCCAGAGGTCGCCCGTTCCGATGTTGGTGAAATCGTCCCTGAGGCCGCCGATGGGCTGAGCGCCGCGCGGCGGACGGTCGACGTAGAGCGACACCGCCCCGTAGACCATGACCATGGTGCCCAGCGTGGCGATGAAGGGCGGCACCTTGAGGAAGGCCACGATGGAACCGTTCACGAGCCCGACGATGAGACCGATGCCGATGGCCGCCAGGAAGGGGAGGAGGAGGGGCAGCTCGGGAAGCTTCTCGAAGAGCCTGCTCGAGTAGTCGAGGCGCTGGGCGAGCGATGCCGCCACCACGGCGGCGAATCCCACCGTCCGTCCCGCGGAAAGGTCCGTCCCGCGCGTGAGGAGGATCCCCCCGCATCCGAGCGCGATGATGATGCGCACCGAGGAGATCTTGAGGATGTTGAGGAGATTCTCGGGGTGCATGAAGCTCGGCCTCAGGGCGCCGATGACGAGGACCAAACCCGCCAGGACGAGCACGATCGCGTTGGCGCTGGAGAATTCCTTCACTTTCTGGAGCGCGGTCTTCTGGGCCGCGTCGCCGTTGCCTTTCATTCGCTCTACCTCTCAATCCATGAATTGCGTAGCGAGCTCCATGATGCGCTCCTGGGTCGCTTCTCCGCTCGCGAGCGTCCCGGTCACGCGCCCCTCGCACATCACCATGATCCGGTCCGACATGCCCAGGAGCTCGGGCATTTCCGACGAGATCATGACGACGCTCTTCCCCCTCGCGGCCAAGTCGGCGATGATCGTGTAGATCTCGTACTTGGCCCCGACGTCTATCCCCCGCGTAGGCTCGTCGAGAAGGAAGATGTCCGGCTCGGTGAGGAGCCATCGTCCGAAAATGACCTTCTGCTGGTTTCCTCCCGAGAGGCTCTCGATGCGGGTGGCCTGCGACGGGGTCTTCACGCTGAGGAGGCGGATGACCTTCTCCACGTCCTCCGCCCCGCGCTTCCTGTTGATGAAAGGCAGGCGCCCCACGTAACGGGCCAGGTTCGCTATCAACGTGTTGTCGCGGACCGAGAGCGCGGGGAATATGCCCATGGTGCGCCGGTCCTCCGTGAGCAGGGCCAGCTTATGGGCCTTGGCCTGGATGGAGTTAGCGATGGCGACGCGCTGGCCGCGGATGGACACATGTCCGTGCTTGACGGCCCTCAGGCCGAAGATGGCCTCGACGAGCTCGGTCCGCTGGGCCCCCACCAGGCCGCCTATCCCCAGGATCTCCCCGGCGCGGAGCTCGAAGCTCACGTCTCGGAAAGACTTCGGGTGCGGCGAGGTAAGGCCTTCCACCTTCATGATCACGTCCTTGGGCGCGTTGACGCGGGGCGGGAAGCGGTGCGTGAGGTCCCGCCCGACCATGTGCTTGATGATGAGGTCGGTGGAAAGCTCCGCCGCCGGGAAGGTCCCCACCACTCTTCCATCCCTCATGATAGTCACGTCGTCCGCGATCTCCAGGATCTCCTCCATCTTGTGGGAGATGTAGATGACGGCGCGGCCCTCCGAACGGAGCTTCCGAATGATCCCGAAGAGGTGCTCCACCTCGTTCTCCGTGAGGGATGAGGTGGGTTCGTCCATGATGATGACCTTGGCGTCGTAGCTGACGGCCTTGGCGATCTCCATGGATTGGATTTTCGAAACCGAGAGGTCCTTCACGAGCGTACGCGGCGCGATGTCCATTTTGAGGCCCGAGAGGAGCGCCACGGTGTCCTCCCGCAGCTTTCTCCCGTTGACGAGCTTGAAGAGGCCGAAGTTCAGGAGCGGGTAACGGCCCAGCCAGATGTTCTCCATCACGCTCATGTAGGGGATCGGATGGAGTTCCTGGTGGATCATGGAGATGCCTGCCTTCAGGGCCTGGCTCGCGCCCGAGAATTCCGTCTTCCTTCCTTGTATGAAGATGGATCCCGAGTCCACGGAGTATATGCCGAAAAGGCATTTCATCAGGGTGGATTTGCCGGCGCCGTTCTCTCCCATGAGCGCGTGCACGCTGCCGGGGCGTACGCTGAGGCTCACGTCGTCGAGGGCCTTCACGCCCGGGAAGCTCTTAGATATGCCGCGCATCTCGATGATCGCGCCGTTTCCGTCCATCAGGCTCCACCTCGCCATTGAAAAATGCGCGCGGCGGCGGAGGCTGCCACCGCGCGCGAGGATGCCCGGGCCGTCGAGATCCCGGGCGCCTATTCCTTACTTCTGCGATTCTTTGATCGCGTCGAAATTATCCGGCGTGACCTTCACGTAGGGGACCCACACGTACTTGCCCTTCGGATCGGGCTTGCCGTTCGCGTCCGCGAGCTTGCCGGCGGCGGTGGCGATGGGCTTGCCCGTGGCCAGGCAGTAAGCCAGGTCGAAGGTCGCCTGTCCCTGGTTCTTCGCGTCGTTGAGCACGGTCCCGAGGAGGAGGCCCTTGTCCAGGGCGTCCATGGCCGGGGGAGTGGCGTCCACGCCGACCACCGGCATGTACTTGCCGCCGCGGAAATAGCCGGCGGCCTTGAGGGCCTCGATGGCGCCGAGGGCCATGTCGTCGTTATTGGCGATGACGACCTCGATCTTTCCGCGGTAGGCGG